>NZ_PZZL01000003.1:0-300000 GCF_003046185.1 Phreatobacter oligotrophus | reverse complement strand
TCGCCGCCGCCTCCCGTCCCGCTCCGGTCCTCGACGTCGATCCTTACGACGACGCGGTGCTGGCCGAGCCCCACGCCATGCATGACGCGGTGCGGCGGGCGGGTCCGGTGGTGCAGCTGTCGCGCTACGGCGTCCATGCCATGGGCCGGCATCGCGATATCGGCCCGGTGCTGCAGGACTGGGAGACCTTTTCCTCCACCGGCGGCTCCGGGCTCGGCGATATCCGCAAGCCCGGGGCCTGGCGGCCGGCGAGCCCGATCGTCGAGGTCGACCCGCCCCAGCACACGCGCGTGCGAAGCGCGCTCCAGCGCATCCTTTCGCCCGCGCTCATCCGGGCCTGGCGCGCCGACTTTGAAGCCGCGGCCGACCAGCTCGTGGCGGAGCTGGTGGAGAAGGAAACCTTCTGCGGGGTCTATGACCTCGCGGAGACCTATGTCTCCACCACCTTCCCGCCGGCCCTCGGCCTGCGCAACGGGCCCGAGGTGCGCGACAATCTCTTCCTCCTCGGCGCTCTCAATTTCGACGGCCAGGGACCGAAGAACGCCCGCTTCGAGGAGACCCAACGCAAGGCCGACGCGATCTGGGACTGGTACCTCGCCTCGATGCAGCGCGAGGCGATGGTGCCCGGCGGCTTCGGCGCGTCGATCTTCGCCGCCGCCGACCGCGGCGAGATCGAGCCGGAGGTGGCCCCGCTTCTGGTGCGCTCGTTCCTGCGCGGCGGGCTCGACACCACCTCCAGCATGATCTCGGCGGCGCTCTGGTATCTCGCCATGGACCCGGCGCAATGGGCGCTGCTGAAGGCCGATCCCACCCGCATCCGCACGGCTCTCGACGAAGCCATGCGGCTGGAGACGCCAATCCAGAACGTCTGCCGCCAGACCATGCGCGAGGTGGTGATCGATGGGGTCATGGTGCCGGCCGACACCAAGATCCTCATCATGCTCGGCGCCGCCAACCGCGATCCGGAGGCCTGGGAGCGCCCCGATGCCTTCGACCTCACCCGCCAGACCATGGGCCAGCTGGCGCTGGGGGCGGGCGTCCACATGTGCATCGGCCAGATGATCGCGCGGCTCGAGGGCGAGGCGGTGCTGAAGGCGATGATCGCGCGGGTGAAGACGCTGGAGCTGACCGGCGAACCGACCCGCGCCCTCAACAACAACCTGCGCGCCCTCAAGACCCTGCCGCTCCGCGTCACGGCGGCTTGAGAGGCATCATCATCTGACTGCCGCCTTCAAGAGAAGCGTGGGTGCCCGCCACGAGGGTGAGCAGGTCGGGAGGCGATGCATCATCTTTGTCTCAAGCGTGCCAATGGCCCCTCACCCTTCCCTCTCCCCGCAAGCGGGGAGAGGGGGACTTCGACGTCGCGGTGGTTCTCTGGCGGCGTGCCAGGCACCACGACATGGGGTGAAACTCGACGCTTCTGACCCCTCTCCCCGCTTGCGGGGAGAGGGAAGGGTGAGGGGCCGATGTGTACGCCCCCGACTTCAATGCCCGCCTGCCGTTACGCCAGCCTCGCGGAGCGCGCGGCGCCCGTGCTAAAGGGCGCCGGTTCGTCCGCCGCGCGTCGAGAGCCATGACCCAAGCCATCCTTCCCCATGCCGATGTCGTCATCCTCGGTGCCGGCCAGGCCGGCCTGCAGGCGGCGCTGTCGCTCCGCGAGGAGGGCTTTGCCGGCACGATCCAGATGATCGGCGATGAGGCGGCGCTGCCCTACCAGCGCCCGCCGCTCTCCAAGGGCTTCCTGCTGGGACAGGTGGGCGA
The DNA here is from genome assembly GCF_003046185.1 of Phreatobacter oligotrophus. NCBI lineage: Bacteria > Pseudomonadati > Pseudomonadota > Alphaproteobacteria > Hyphomicrobiales > Phreatobacteraceae > Phreatobacter > Phreatobacter oligotrophus. Next base: position 298,239 of record NZ_PZZL01000003.1, on the reverse strand, counting down.
GGAGGCGCTGGAGCTGCGCCCGCAGGCCATGCTCGACAAGCTCGACATCCGCCTCGCGACCGGTGTTGCGGGCACCGGCATCGACCGCGCCGCCCGGCGTCTCGCGCTCTCCGACGGCAGCGCCTGCGGCTATGGCCACCTCATCCTCGCGACGGGATCGCGGGTGCGGCTCTGGTCCGGCGCGGGCGCGGATCTTGCCGGCATCGCCTATCTGCGCACGCTGGATGACGCCCGCGCCCTCGGGCCGCGCCTCGAGGCGGCGCGCGATGTCGTGGTCATCGGCGCCGGCTTCATCGGCCTGGAATTCGCGGCGGTCGCGGCCAAGCGCGGCAAGCGCGTTCATGTGCTGGAGGCTGCCGACCGGGTGATGGCGCGGGCGGTCACGCCGGCCATCTCCGCCTTCTTCCGCGAGCGCCACGAGATCGCCGGGGTGGAGTTCCGCTTCGGCGCCAAGCTCGCCGGGATCACCGGGCGCGACGGACAGGTTGCGGGTGTGGAGCTCGATGGCGACGAGCATCTCCCCGCCGATCTCGTCCTCGTCGGCATCGGCGGCATTCCGAACGCCGAGCTCGCCGCGGCGGCGGGTCTCGCCGTCGAGAACGGCGTGGTGGTGGATGAGATGATGGCCACCGCCGATCCCCATGTCTCCGCCATCGGCGATTGCTGCAGCCATCCCAACGTCTTCGCCGGCAGCCGCATCCGGCTGGAATCCGTGCAGAACGCCATCGACCAGGGGCGCACCATCGCGGCGCGGCTCGCCGGCAAGCCGCAGCCCTATCGAGCCGTGCCGTGGTTCTGGTCGGACCAGGGCGACCTCAAGCTGCAGATGGCCGGGTTCACCAACGGCGCCGACCACCAGGTGACGATCGGTGCGATGGACGAGGCGCGGTTCTCGCTGCTGTCGTTCCGCGGCGGCGCGCTGGTCGGCATCGAGTCGGTCAACCGTCCGGCCGACAACATGCTGGCCCGCCGGATCCTCGCGCTGCCTCAACCCGTGACGCTCGCCGCGAGCGAGGCGGCCGGCCACGACCTCAAGGCGCTGGCCATGCCGGCGCGGCCCGCCTGACCCGCTTCAGCTTGTAACACGTCGCGTTCCGGTGGTATCGGCTCGCAATACGCGCGCGTCGGGTCCCCAGAACACCGTCCGCGCGGGAGGAACCCATCGGGGCGGTGAAGGATGAAGAAGACAGCCGGCACCGGTGCCGTCGATGAGCGCCTTTTCCTGCAGTCGGTCGCGCGCGCGCTCGACGTCCTCGAAGCCTTCGCCCAGAGCCCGCGGCCGAAATCGCTCGGCGAGATCGCGGCCGCGACGGGGGTGAACAAGAGCGCGGCGCAACGCATCGGACAGACGCTGCTGGCCCGCGGCTATCTCGAACGCTCGGAGAACGGCCGGCTGACGCTCGGCCGCCGGCTGCTCGACCGCTCCTTCGACTACCTGCGCTCCAATCCGCTGGTGGAGCGGGCGACCCCGGTCCTCATGGACCTGCGCAAGCTCACCGGCGAGCGCGTCGACCTCAGCCTCTTCGACGAGGAAACGACGGTCTATGCCATCCGCCTGCAGAGCAAGCGCGAGACCTTCTACGCCACCCTGCCCGGCCGTCGCATCCCGACCTTCCTGTCCTCGGGCGGGCGCGCCTGCCTTGCCCAGCTCCCCGATGCGGAGGTCGAGGCCATCCTCGCCCGGTCCGACATGCGCGCCTTCACCCCGAAGTCGCGCGTCACCCTGCCGGAGGTTTGGGAGAAGATCCGGGAGGCGCGCACGGACGGCTATTCCTGGGCCGCCGAGGAGGCGCTGATCGGCGAGGTCGTGCTCTCCGCCGCCGTGCTCGACGGCATGCGCCGGCCGATCGGCGCGGTGCACATCGCCGGGTCCTTGAGCGAATGGTCCACCGAGGATTTCCGCCGCCGCTTCTCGCCGCTCGCCATCGAGGCGGCGCGGGCGCTGAGCGGCTGAGACCCGCCGTCCCGCTGGCCGGCCTGCATCGGCGGCAGGCCTCCCATGCCCTGCCCTTGAGGGTTTGACAGGTCTCCCCGCGTCCTCTCACACTGGCGATATAGCCGTATTGTTTGGCGATACGCGAGGGCGGGCATGGGCAAGAGCGGTCAGGGTCGCTTCGAAGGCCGCGTCGCGGCGATCACCGGGGCCGGCGGAGCGCTGGGCCGGGCCTCGGCCGTCGCTCTCGCCCGCGAAGGCGCGAGGCTCGCCCTGTTCGACCGCGATCCCGCCGCGCTCGCCGAGACCGCCGCGCTCTGTCCCGGCGCGGTGACCGTCACCGGTGACGCCAGTTCGGCGGCCGACGTGGCGCGCTTTGCGGCCACGGTCCGGGAGACCTTCGGCCCGGTCGAGCTGCTGGTCGCCGCCGCCGGCGTCATCGGCCCGTCAAAGATCGCCATCGACGTGGACGAGGACGAGTTCGACCGCGTCTTCGCCATCAACGTGAAGGGCTCCTGGCTCGCCGCGAAGCACCTCATCCCGCAAATGCGCGAGGCCGGACGCGGGTCCGTGGTGCTGTTCTCGTCCACGGCTGGCCTGCAGGGGTCGCCGCTCTATTCGGCTTACTCCGCCTCCAAGGGCGCGGTGACGCTGCTGACCAAGAGCCTCGCCCTCAACCACGCGACGGAGAACATCCGCGTCAATTGCGTCTGTCCCGGCACGATCGAGAGCCCGATGCACCGGCAGGGCATGGCGAACATCGCCGATCCCGTGGTGCGGGCGGAGCGCGAGGCCTTCCAGAAGGCCAAGCACCCGATGAACCGCTTCGGCCAGCCGGAGGAGGTGGCCGCCGCCGTGCTATGGCTGCTCAGCGACGAGGCCTCCTACACGACCGGCCATGCGCTGCCCGTCGATGGAGGCCGCCTTGCCTGACGCGGGTCGTTTTTCGGGCAAGGGCGTCATCGTCACGGGAGCCGCCCGCGGCATCGGCGAGGCGGTGGCCGAGCGCTTCGTGTCGGAAGGCGCCAGGGTGCTGCTGGTGGATGTGTTGCCTGAGGTCGAGGCGACCGCCGCGCGCCTCGGCCAGCCTTGGCTCCTTCAGGACGTGGCGGCGCCGGGCGCGGGCGAGGCGATCGCCGCCGCCGCGCTCGGGGCCCTGGGCCGCATCGACGTGCTGGTCAACAATGCGGGGATCGGCGGCTCCAAGCGCCTCGAAGACAGCGACGATGCGCTGATCGACCGGTTCCTCGCCACCAATCTCGCCGCCGTGCTGAAAGTGACCCGCGGGGTGCTGCCGCACCTGCCGCGGCCGGGCGGGCGGATCATCAACGTCTCGTCGATCTTCGGCATCACCGGCTATCCCGGCACCACTGCCTATGCGGTGGCGAAGGCGGGCGTCGCGCAGTTCACGCGGCAACTTGCCGGCGAGCTCGCGCCCGAGGGCATCCTCGTCAACGCGGTGGCGCCGGGCCTCATCGCCACGCCGATGACCACGGGTCACCGCCAGAATGCGCTTTACACGCGGCTCATCGTCGAGGGCACGCCGGTGGAGCGCCTCGGCACCCCCGCCGACATTGCCGGGCCTGTCGCCTTCCTCGCCTCCGAGGATGCGGCCTTCGTCACCGGCATCGTCATGCCCGTCGATGGCGGCTTCCTCGCCGCCCGCCACGGCAAGATCTGAACACACCCCAGGATCTGACCACCCAAGATCCGACCATCCAAGGGAGAGACGTGATGCATGACATGAGCGTCAAATGGCCGAACGGTGCGCGCTGCGCCGTCATGCTGACCTTCGACTTCGACGCCGAGACGCTGTGGACGTCGCGCGATCCGGACAATGTCCGCCGCCCCGGCGTGCTGAGCCAGGGCCGCTACGGCGCCAAGGTGGGCGTGCCGAAGATTCTCGACACGCTGCGCGACGAGGGCATCAAGTCGACCTTCTTCGTGCCCGGCTGGACGGCGGAGAACCATACCGACCGGGTCGAGATGATTCTCAAGGACGGCCACGAGGTCGCCCACCACTCCTATTCCCACCGTTGGGTGAGCGATGATCCGGCGGCGGAGGTCGAGGAGATGGAGAAGGGCCTCGAGGCGCTGAAGCGCACCGTCGGCGTCGTGCCGAAGGGCTACCGGTCACCCGCCGGCGAGGTCTCGGAAGGGCTCTTCAAGCTCCTGAAGAAGCACAACTTCCTCTACGATTCCTCGCTGATGGACGACATCAACCCCTACCGTCACATCATGCCGGATGGCTCCAAGGGCGTGATCGAGCTGCCCTGGCACTGGTCGCTGGACGATGCGCCCTTCGCGCTGTTCTCGGTGAAGACGCCGCGGCCGATCTTCACCAACGAGCACATGCTCAGCGTCTACAAGGAGGAGTTCCGCGAGATCTACAAATGGGGCGGGCTCTTCGACATGATCTTCCACCCGCAGGTGGGGGGACGGCCCAGCCGCATCGCCCTGATCCGCGAGCTCATCGCCTTCATCCGCACCTTCCCGAATGTCTGGTTCGCCACCGGCGCGGAGGTGGCGGAGGCCTGGTCGGCGGCCCACGAGACGGACTGAGGACGCTGTTGCCGTCGGCACCGATCCGCCGCTCACCACCCGTCACCCCCGGCGAGGCCCAAAGCGCGATGCTTTGGGCCGAGGGAAGGGGGTCCAGGGGGGAAGGCACCGTCCGACGGCCCCTGGATCCCCTTCCCCTCGCTGCGCTCGGCCGGGGATGACGGGAGAGATAAACGGGGCCGGGCCGGCATTGCTGGCCTGCCCTTCGCCTGCGTTGACAGGCATGGGGGCCCTCCCTAACCGTTGCGCCCCAAGTGACAGGCGCCGGCCAACGGCGCGGCATGGGGGCGGGGAGGGCGCCCGGAAGGAGCAGTGGCGCCGGGCGCGCCGCACCGGCGTCGCGCCGGCCTTCCGACCTCACCATCTCGTCTGGAATGCGGCCGTGGCCGCGGGTGGAGAGGCGTGATGAGCGACAACGAGATGACGGGCGGCGAAGCCCTAGCGCGGATGATCCTCGCCTTCGACGGCGGCCCGATGTTCGGCATGGGCGGCTTCCAGCTCCTGCCCTTCTACGATGCCGCCCGCCGCCTCGGCCTCAAGCACAACCTCATCAATGACGAGCGCGCCGGCGTCTTCGCCGCCGACGCCTATGCCAAGATCACCGGCCGGGTCGGCCTGGTCGATGCGACGCTCGGACCCGGCGCGACGAACCTGGTGACCGGCCTCGTCGAGGCGCTGAATGCCGGCACGCCGATGGTCGCCATCGTCGGCGACACCCATCGCGACCATTCCTGGAAGAACATGACCCAGGAGAGCCGCCAGCTCGACATCCTGCGCCCCTGCGCCAAGGAGGTCATCCGCGTTGAGGCGATCCACCGCATCCCCGAGCTGATGCGCCGCGCCTTCGCGGTGGCGACGACCGGCCGGCCGGGCCCGGTCATCGTCGACGTGCCGGAGGACATCTGCCACGGCACCCACGGCTTCACGGATGAGGATTTCCGCGTCGATCCTGCCCATGGCGGCGCGCCGGCGCTCCGCTGCCGGCCGGACGGGGCGGCGCTCGCCCGCGCGGCGGAGGCCCTCGCCAGCGCGAGCCGGCCGATCGTGCTGGCCGGCGGCGGCGTGCACCTGTCGGGCGCCGCGGCGACGCTGCAGCGCTTCGCCGAGACCTTCTCCATTCCTGTCGCCCACACCATGACCGGCAAGGGCGCCATTGCCTGCACCAGCCCGCTCTCGGCCGGCCTCTTCGGCCGCTATGACCGCATCGCCAATGGGCTGATCGAGCAGAGCGACCTCATCCTCGTCATCGGCTGCAAGCTCGGCGAGATCGCCACCAAGCGCTTCACCGTGCCGCCGAAGGGCAAGCGCATCATCCATCTCGATATCGTCGCCGAGGAGTTCGGTCGCACCGTGCAGCCGGAGATCGTGCTCTGGGGCGATGCCAAGCTCGGCATCGAGGACCTGGCCGCGGCGCTCGCGCCGAAGGCTGAGGCCATCCGCGCGCGCCTTGCGCCCTACGCCGCCGAGGTGCCGCAGCGCATGGCCGCCTGGCGCGCCGACGTGTCGGAGCGGCTGAATTCCGACGAGGTGCCGGTAAGCATGGGCCGGCTGATGACCGAGATCAACGCGGTGCTGCCGGCCGACGGCTTCCTCGTCGCCGATGGCGGCTTCGCGGCCCATTGGGGCGGCCTGCTCTTCGACACCAAGCAGCCCGGCCGCTCCTTCGTGCCGGACCGGGGCTTTGCCTCCATCGGCTACGGCCTGCCGGGCGCCATGGGCGTCGCCATGGGCGCGCCGGGCAAGAAGGTCATCGGCCTCACCGGCGATGGCGGCTTCAACATGATGCTCGGCGAGATCGAGACGGCGCGGCGCATGGGGCTCGACCTCACCATCGTCGTCGTCAACAACGCCGCCTCCGGCTATGTGAAGGCGCTCCAGCACCTGGTCTATGGCCCGGGCGCCTACCACGCCTCGGACCTCGCCGAGACCAACTATGCCGAGGCCGCCAAGGCGCTCGGCTGCCATGGCATCCGCGTCGAGGATCCCGGCACGCTGCGCGCCGCGCTGCAGGAGGCCCTGGCGACCAAGGGTCCCTCGGTGGTCGACGTCGTCGTCACCCGCGACCCCGCCAAGATGCTGCCGGGCGTCGACAACCGCGCCGCCGCCAAGATGAAGAAGGGCGACCGTCCCGCCTGAGGCGCGGGCGCTTTCCAGCCGGCCGCTGCGGCCTTCGACGGCAGCTGCGACTGGCATTGCCCGCATTCTGGGCAGCGCACCCCCTGATTGTACACAATTCCGCGGCTTTCGGGCTGGCCCGCTCCTTGCTGGTGTCTCGGTACTCGCCGAGAGGTCACCCGCGCGGAGCGCGTGTCATGCGCCAGGCCACCATTGCCGCCGATCCGGCCCCCGTCACGGTCGATCTCGACCGCACGGCGGTGATCGTCATCGACATGCAGCGCGACTTCCTGGAGCCCGGCGGCTTCGGCGAGGCGCTCGGCAATGAGGTCGCAAAGCTCCAGCGCGCGGTACCGCCCATCGCCCGGCTGCTCGCCGGCGCCCGCGCCAGCGGCCTCCTCGTCATCCACACCCGCGAGGGTCACCGCCCCGACCTGTCAGACGCCCCGCCGCTGAAGGTCGAGCGCGGGGATCCTTCCATGCGGATCGGCGCCTGCGGGCCGATGGGGCGCATCCTCATCCGCGGCGAGCCCGGCCACGACATCGTGCCCGCGCTCGCGCCCGCCCCCGGCGAGCCGGTCATCGACAAGCCCGGCAAGGGCGCCTTCTACGAGACCGACCTCGAGCTGATCCTGCGCAACCGGCGGATCGAGACGCTGATCGTCTGCGGCGTCACCACCGAGGTCTGCGTCCACACCACGGTGCGCGAGGCCAATGACCGCGGCTTCCGCTGCCTCGTGCCGGGCGATGCCTGCGCCTCCTATTTCGACGAGTTCCATGCGGTGGGCCTGAAGATGATCGCCGCCCAGGGCGGCATCTTCGGCTCGGTCACGACCACGGAGGCCGTCACCGCAGCGCTTTGACATCCTGACCAAAGAGGGGAGACGAGCATGGCCATGACCGACACGGCCGCTTCACGCGGCCAGCCTGCCTTGTGGACGCCGGGCGACTGGAACGCCTTCTTCGGCTTCGGCACCAACATCCTCGTCAACATGCTGGTGCTGACCGGCCTGCTGCGCTTCGTGCTGAAGATGCCGGACAGCCTCGTCTTCGGCCGCATCCTGCCGGCCCTCGGCCTGATGATGGCCCTGTCGACGATGTACTACGCCTATCTCGCCTGGAAGCTCGCCAAGGAGACGGGGCGCTCCGATGTCTGCGCGCTGCCCTCGGGGGTGAGCGTGCCGCACATGTTCATCGTCACCTTCGTGATCATGCTGCCGATCTCGATCTCCACCGGCGACCCGATCAAGGGCTGGGAGGCGGGCCTTGCCTGGGTGTTCATCCAGTCGATCATCCTGATGGCCGGCGGCTTCATCGCCCCCTACATCCGCAAGGTGACGCCGCGGGCGGCGCTCCTCGGCACGCTGGCCGGCGTCTCCATCGCCTTCATCTCCATGCGCCCGGCCATGGAGATGTACATGACGCCGATCATCGGCCTCACCTGCTTTGCCATCATCATGCTGTCGTGGTTCGGCGGCTTCCGCTATCCGCGCGGCATTCCCGCCGGCCTCGTCGCCATCGCCGCGGGCATGCTCATCGCCTGGGCCTCGGTGCTGATCGGCCAGCCCATCGGCGGCGTCGGCTTCGACAAGCTCGGCCAGGCCTTCTTGAGCTTCGGCTTCTCGCTGCCGATCCCGGCCATCGGCCACACCTTCTCAGGGTTTCAGTTCCTCGGGATCATCCTGGTCACCGCCATCCCCTTCGGCATCTATGACCTCGTCGAGGCCATGGACAATGTGGAGAGCGCGGAAGCCGCCGGTGACCACTACCCGACGACGCGGGTGCTCAGCGCCGACGGCGTGGTGTCGATGGTCGGCTGCCTGATGGGCAACCCCTTCATCAACGCGGTCTATATCGGCCATCCCGGCTGGAAGGCGATGGGCGGGCGCATCGGCTATTCGGCGCTTACCGGCGTGATGGTCCTCGTGCTCGCCTGGTTCGGCATCATCGCGCTGCTGACCGCGCTGATCCCGGTCGTCGCGATTGCGCCGATCCTGCTCTATATCGGCATGCTCATCGGCGCGCAGGCCTTCCAGACGACGCCGTCGAGCCATGCGCCGGCCGTCGTGCTGGCGCTGACCCCGCATCTTGCGGCCTGGGCCAAGGTGCTGATCGACGGGGCGCTGGGGGCCGCGGGCACCAATGCTGCGGCGGTCGGCCTCGACAAGATGGCGCAGGTCGGCGTGCTCTATCACGGGCTGGAGATCATGGGCGGCGGCGCCATCATCACGGGCCTCGTGCTCGGCGCCATCGGCGTCTTCGTCATCGAGAAGAAGTTCGTGGAGGCGGCGATGTTCTCAGCCGCCGGCGCGGTGCTGACCTTCTTCGGTTTCATGCATGGCGAGGCGGTGGGCTTCGCCAAGTCGCCGGCGGTGGCGGTCGCCTATCTCATGGTGGCGGGGCTGCTCTATGCCGCCTCGCGCCAGCCGGCGACATCGGAGGACAAGCCGAAGCTTGCCGCCCAGCCGGCGGAATAGCCGGGAGACGACGGGGCGGCCGGAAAACGTCCGGGCCGCCCCGCATGCCTCAGTCGTTGAAGTTCACGACCGCCTTCTCCGACCGCTCGTCCGCGACATAGGGATAGACCGCGTAGTCGCGGATGAAGTGGGCCGAGATGTAGAAGGAGATGCGGTTGTCGTCGCCGCTGTTGGTGATGCCGCGATGGATCGTGCCGCGGCCCATGTAGAGCACCGACATGGGCTTGGCGACGATCTGGTGGACCTGCAGGTGGTCGACATGGCGCGCCAGCGCGTCGACATCGACATGGTCCACGTTCGACGCCACCGCCTCCAGCGCATCCTCCGGCGTGTCGGCCGGCAGGGTGATGAACTGGGTGGCGTTGCGGTCGGTGAACTGGGTCAGCGGGATCCAGATGGCGGCGGCATCTGTGGTGTAGTCGACGTGCCAGACCTGGGGCTTGGAGCCGACCGGGTTCACCACGAAGCCATAGCCATCCATGATGGCGCCCGTCTCGGCATAGAGCCCGGTGGCCTTCTCGCACCAGGCATGAAGCTCGGCGGCGAGCGCCTTGTCTGAGAGCTCCATGGCGTCGCCCTCGTCATCCTCCTGCCAGATGTTCATCCAGCAGATTTCCCGGGCAGCGATCTGCTTGTCCCAGGTCGCGCCCATGGAGCGCTTGAGGTCCTCGTAGGCCCGGGTGAGCAGGGGCCGGGCCTCCTGCGGCACCTGGCCCACATAGCGGAAGCCCATGAGTTCGGGCTTCAGTTTGACATAGTCGCGATCGTCCATCGTGCGCTGCTCCGTTCAACCGAAGATCGACGCCGCCCGGGCGACAGGCAGCATCTCCGGCATGAACCCAGCGTGAAGGGACTTTGTTGCAGCAGGCCGACACCGCCGCGGCGGCTTTGCGACGGCGCGGCCTGCCTGCGTATCAGAACGTTACGACCGAGCGGATCGACTTGCCCTCGTGCATGAGGTCGAAGGCGGTGTTGATCTCGTCGAGCGGCATGGTGTGGGTGATCAGGCTGTCGATGTCGATCTTCCCCTCCATGTACCAGTCGACGATCTTCGGCACGTCGGTGCGCCCGCGCGCGCCGCCGAAGGCCGAGCCCTTCCAGACGCGGCCGGTGACCAGCTGGAACGGACGGGTGGAGATTTCGGTCCCCGACGGCGCAACGCCGATGATGATGCTCTCGCCCCAGCCGCGATGGCAGCATTCCAGCGCCTGGCGCATGGTGTGGACATTGCCGATGCACTCGAAGGAGAAGTCGGCGCCGCCCCCGGTGAGGTCGACGACCGCCTGCACGACCTTGTCGCGGCCGACCTCATCCGGGTTGATGAAGTGGGTCATGCCGAACTTCTTCGCCATCTCGGCCTTGGCGGGGTTGAGGTCGATGCCGATGATCTTGTCGGCGCCGACCATGCGGGCACCCTGGATGACGTTGAGGCCGATGCCGCCGAGGCCGAAGACCACGACATTCGCGCCCGGCCAGACCTTCGCCGTCCAGATCACCGCGCCAAGGCCGGTGGTCACGCCGCAGCCGATGTAGCAGATCTTGTCGAAGGGGGCGTCCTCGCGGACCTTCGCCACCGCGATCTCCGGCAGGACCGTGAAGTTCGAGAAGGTCGAACAGCCCATGTAGTGGAAGATGTCGTTGCGGCCGCGACCGCCGACCGGCTCGCAGGAAAAGCGCGTGGTCTGGTCGGGCATGAGGCCCTGGCCCTGCGTCCCGCGGATGGCGGTGCAGAGGTTCGAGCGCTGCGACAGGCAGGTTTTGCAGCCCCGGCATTCCGGCGTGTAGAGCGGGATGACGTGGTCGCCCGGCTTCACCGAGGTGACGCCGACGCCAACCTCGCGGACGATGCCCGCGCCCTCGTGGCCGAGGATCGCCGGGAACTTGCCCTCCGAATCGAGGCCCGAGAGCGTGTAGGCATCGGTGTGGCAGACGCCCGTCGCCATGATCTCGACCAGCACCTCGCCGGGCTTCGGCCCGCCGATGTCGATGGTCTCGATGGTGAGCGGCTTGTTGGCCTCCCAGGCGACGGCGGCGCGGGTTTTCATGGGCTATGCTCCGGATCTCAGGGCGGCGATTCGGGCGCGATCCAACCATGGGGCGACCCCTGCCGCAACGTCGGGACCCGCGCATCTGGCGCGGCTGATCCCGCGCCGCGCGGCCAGCGTAGAGGGTCCCTGATGCTGAAGGAGGCCGCGATGCCGGCGGAGGGTATGCGCATCGGCACGGCCGAGATGGTGCTGTGGACCGGCGCCGTCGTCATGCTGCTGGTCCTCGCGCTCTGCGCGCTGTTCTGGAGCGTCGACAAGCGCCTCCTCAACGAGGCGAGCCTCTGGGCGAAGCCGATGAAGTTCGCCATCTCGCTCAGCCTGCACATGGCGACGCTGGCGCTCATCGTGGCGGTGATGAGCGATGGCGCGCGCACCGGCGGTCTCGTCGCCGCGACGGCGGCGGCCTGCGCGCTCGCCTCGCTCGGCGAGATCACCTACATCGTCGTGCAGGCGGCGCGCGGCCAGGCCTCGCATTTCAACATGGCGACGCCCTTCACCCGCGGCATGTACACGGCCATGGCGGTGGGCGCGGTCATCCTCACCGTCGCTGCGGCCATCATCGGGCTGGTCGCGGCGACGGACCGGCAGGCGGAGATCGCGCCGGCGCTGCGCCACGCCATCGCGCTCGGCCTCGTCGGTGGCACGATGCTCACCCTCGTCACCGCCTTCACCATCGGCGGGCGGCTGTCGCCGCATGTGCCGGCCGAGCCGGCAGGCGGGGCGCGGATGGCGCTGACCGGCTGGTCGCTGCGGGTCGGCGACATCCGGGTCTCGCATTTCCTCGCCACCCACATGATGCAGGTCGTGCCGCTGGCAGGGCTCACGGCGGCGCGGCTGTTACCGGGTGGGGCCGGGGTGGCGGCGGTCTGGGTGGTCGCGGCGGCATGGAGCGCGCTGGTGCTGGTCGCCTATCAGCAGGCGCTGGCCGGGCGGCCGCTGTTCGGCTGAGTTATTCGGGCCTTGGCTCAGGCGGCGAGGCGCACGGCCTCGAAGCTCTCGAAGGCGGGGCGGGCCACGACATAGCCCTGGATCAGGTCGACGCCGAGGTCGCGCAGAACGGCTACCTCGCCCGCCGTCTCGACGCCCTCGCAGATGGCCATGATGCCGAACTCGGCGAGCATGGCGAGCGTGTGCTTCACCACCACGCGGCGGGCGCGGTCGTGGTCGATGCCGCGGATGAGGTCCATGTCGAGCTTGACGATGTCCGGCTGGAACTTGGCCAGCAGGTTCAGGCCCGCATGGCCGGCGCCGAAATCGTCGATGGCGGTGGCGAACCCGATGCTGCGGTAGGTGCGCAGGATGTTGAGGAGGTGGTTGGTGTCGACCTCCTCGTTCTCGGTGAATTCGAAGATGATGCGGTCGACGGGAAAGCCGACGCGCTGGGCCGTCTCCAGCGTCAGGCGGATGCAGGCGCGCGGCTCATAGACCGCGTTCGGCATGAAGTTGATGGAGAGGCGGCTGGCGGCGGGCGCGGAGCGGGCGGCGAGCTCGATCGCCTTCACCCGGCACTGCTGGTCGAAGGCGTAGCGGTTCTCGCTCGTCACCGCGCCGAGCACGCTCGCCGCGCCCTCGCCGGCGGGGCCGCGCACCAGCGCCTCATAGGCGAAGACCTCGCCCGTCGAGGGGCGCACGATCGGCTGGAAGGCCATGGAAAAGGCGAAGGGAAGGTCCTTGGCGGTCCGGCAGGCGGAGCAGGTCATGGCGGTCCACAGGGTCGGAGCAGACCTCGCAACCTACCGTTGCGGGATTAACAAGCCGTAGCGGTGAATCGAGAGACATCGCCCGTGAGGCCGGATTGCCGCTGCCGTCCGCCTCGCCTATCCCTCGGCCACCGGAGGCCGCCCATGCTGCTCGAGCTCACCGAGGAAGAGATCCTCATCCGCGACACCGCCCGCGCCATGGCGGCGGAGATCGCCGCCCCGCTGGCGCCCATCCTCGACCGCGGCGAGGGCCGCGAGGCGTTCCTGAAGAACCTGAAGACCTTCGCCGAGGCTGGCTTCATGGCGGTGAACGTCCGCGAGGCGTTCGGCGGCACGGCGGCCGGCACGGTCGCCTTCGCGCTGGCCATCGAGGAGCTAGGCTATGCCTGCGCCGCCACCGGCGTCACGGCGTCCGTCACCAACATGGTCGCCGAGGTCATCCAGGCGGTCGGCAACGAGGAGCAGAAGCGGGCCTATATCCCGAGGATCGCCGACGGCACCTTTCCCGCCGGCGCCTTCTGCCTGACCGAGGCCGGAGCGGGCTCCGATCCCGCGGGCATGGTCACCCGCGCCCGCCGCGACGGCGATGACTTCGTCCTCGAGGGTGAGAAGATCTACATCACCTCGGCCGATTATGCCGGCATCTTCGTGGTCTGGGCGGTGACCAATCCGGACGCGCCGAAGGGCAAGGGCATTTCCTGCTTCCTGGTGGAGGCCGGCACCCCCGGCCTGGTCATCGGCAAGGCCGAGCGCAAGATGGGCCAGCACGGTTCTGCCACCAGCACGGTGCATTTCGAGCAATGCAGGGTGCCCTCGCGCGCCCTCATGGGCCGGCTCGACGACGGCTTCCGCATCGCCGTGGGCGAACTTGCCGGCGGGCGCATCGGCATCGCCGCGCTCTCCCTCGGCATTGCCCGCGCCGCCATGGATGCGGCCAAGGCCTATGTGAAGGAGCGCCGCCAGTTCGGCCAGGCCATCGCCGATTTCCAGGGCATCCAGTGGATGGTCGCCGACCGCGAGACCGAGCTCGAGGCCGCCCGCCTCCTCATCCTGCAGGCGGCGGCGAAGAAGGATCGCGGCGAGCCCTTCGGCCGCGAGGCCTCGATGGCCAAGCTCTTCGCCTCGGAGGCGGCGGGCCGGGCCACCGACACGGCGCTGCAGCTCCATGGCGGCGCCGGCTATTGCGCCGACTACCCCGTCGAGCGCCATATGCGCGACGCCCGCATCACCCGCATCTACGAGGGCACGAGCGAGGTCCAGCGCCTCATCATCGCCCGCGACGCCTTCCGCCAGTAGGACGCCCCATGACCATCACCATCCACGGCCTCGCCCGGTCCCGCGCCATCCGCAATATCTGGGCGTCGGAGGAGCTGGGCCTCGCCTATATCCACAATCCGCTGCCGCATGGGCCGGAGGGCTCGCGCAAGCCCGAGTTCCTCGCCATCAACCCGAACGGCCGCGTTCCCGCCGTCGAGGTGGACGGCATGGTCCTGTGGGAGTCGCTCGCCATCAACCTCTTCCTCGCCAAGAAGGCCGGCGGGCCGCTGGCGCCGGAATCGGTGGAAGAGGACGGGCTCATGACCATGTGGACCATGTGGGCCGTCACCGAGGTCGAGGCCGCGGCGCTGGCCCTCCTCCAGAACGAAACGATGAAGCCCGAGGACCAGCGCGACGCTGCGGTCGCTGCCAAGAGCCGGGAGACCCTGAAGGTGCCGCTGTCGGTGCTGGAAGGGCATCTCGCCAGCCATGGCGGACATCTCGTCGGCAACCGCTTCACGATCGCCGACCTCAATGTCGCGTCCTGCGTCTTCTACCTGCGCTACTCGCCGATCCTCGACGACAAGCCGGCGGTGAAGGCCTGGTACCAGGCCGCCATGGCCCGTCCGGCGGCGCGCAAGACCTTCGCCCTGCGCGGCGACTGAGCCGGCCCGGCGCCAGCCCGGACTTGATCCAGGTCACGTCTGCGCGACCGGCTGTTGCACAGAATGTCGCAGGGGGTTAAGTCTCTTTGGAATTATTCTAAGGAGACCGCCATGCTCAGCCGTTTCGCGCTGCCCGGCTTTTCCCGCAAGCGCCGCTTCGACGACCTGTCGGAGCAGGAGATCTTGGCGCTGGCCATTTCCTCCGAGGAGGAGGACGGGCAGATCTACCGCGCCTATGCCGAGAAGCTGGAGCCCACCTATCCGCAATCGGCGGCGGTGTTCCGTGGCATGGCGGCGACCGAGGACGAGCACCGCCGCCGGCTCATCGACATGTACAAGCGCCGCTTCGGCGATTTCGTTGTGCCGATGCGCCGTGAGCATGTCTCCGGCTACATCACCCGCAATCCCGTCTGGCTCGTCGAGAATCTCGGCCTCGACCGCGTCCGCGAGGAGGCCGAGGACATGGAGCGGCAGGCCAACGCCTTCTATCTCGCCGCCGCCCAGCGCACGACCGATGCCGACACCCGCAAGCTGCTCGGCGACCTCGCGGCAGCCGAGGCCGGCCACCAGCGCGAGGCCCAGGCGCTCACCGACACCCATCTCGGCTCTGGCGAGCGGGAGGCCGAGGATGCCTCCGCCCGTCGCCAGTTCATCCTGACCTGGGTGCAGCCGGGGCTTGCCGGCCTGATGGACGGCTCGGTCTCGACGCTGGCGCCGATCTTCGCCACCGCCTTCGCCACCCAGAACCCCTGGACGACCTTCCTCGTCGGCCTCTCGGCCTCGGTCGGCGCCGGCATTTCCATGGGCTTCACCGAGGCCGCCCATGACGACGGCAAGGTCTCGGGCCGCGGCTCGCCGTGGAAGCGGGGCTTCGCCTCGGGGATCATGACCACGATCGGCGGCCTCGGCCACGCGCTGCCCTATCTGATCCCGCATTTCTGGACGGCGACGGCCATTGCCCTCGTCGTGGTCTTCGTCGAGCTCTGGGCCATCGTCTGGATCCAGAACCGCTTCATGGAGACGCCGTTCTTCCGCGCCGCGCTGCAGGTGGTGCTCGGCGGCGCGCTGGTGCTGGCGGCGGGCGTGCTGATCGGCGGGGCGTGAGCCCGGATTGCGGGGCGGGGCGGGCCGCCCCGCATTTCCCACGCTTCCCGCCCTGCGCCGCTGCCGCTAAGGTCCGCGCCGAACGAGGCTGTGCCAAGCAGCCCGATGGCTAAGGACCTTTTTTCGATGCGCTCCGACACCGCAACCCGCACCGGCGGCCAGATCCTCGTCGACCAGCTCATTGCCCAGGGCTGCGACCATGTCTTCTGCGTGCCGGGCGAGAGCTATCTCGCCGTGCTCGACGCGCTGCATGACGCGAAAGCTCAGGTGACGATCTGCCGGCAGGAGGGCGGGGCCGCCATGATGGCCGAGGCCCATGGCAAGCTCACGGGACGTCCGGGCATCTGCATGGTCACCCGCGGCCCCGGCGCCACCAATGCCTCGCCCGGCCTGCACATCGCCCAGCAGGACTCGACGCCGATGATCCTCTTCGTCGGCCAGATCGAGCGTGGCATGCGCGGCCGCGACGCCTTCCAGGAGATGGACTACACCCAGTTCTTCGGCGGCATGTGCAAGTGGGTCGCCGAGATCGACGATGCCGCGCGCATCCCGGAAATGGTCGCCCGCGCCTATGCCACGGCCATGCAGGGCCGGCCCGGCCCGGTGGTGCTGGTGCTGCCCGAGGACATGCTCACCGAAAGCGCCGACGTGCCGGACGCACCCCGCGTCGAGGCGGCGGAGACCTGGCCGGGCCTCACCGACATGGCGAAGTTCCAGAAGATGCTCTGGGCCGCCAAGAAGCCGGTGCTGATCCTCGGCGGCTCGCGCTGGTCGGAGAAGGCGGTGGCCTCGGTGACGCGCTTCGTCGAGCGCTTCGACCTGCCAGTGATCTGCCAGTTCCGCCGGCAGATGCTCTTCGATCACAGCCATCCCAACTATGCCGGCGACCTCGGCCTCGGCGGCAACCCGGACATGCTGAAGCTCATCAAGGAGAGCGACCTCGTCATCGCGCTCGGCGGCCGCCTCTCGGAGATCGCCTCGCAGAGCTACACGCTGTTCGACATCCCGAAGCCCCAGATGGCCTTCGTCCATGTCCATCCGGGCGCCGAGGAGATCGGCCGCGTCTATCAGGCGGACCTCGCCATCCAGGCGAGCCCGACGGCCTTCTCAGCCTCGCTCGAGGGCGTGCAGCCGCCGCAGGTCATCGCCTGGGCCGGCGCCGCGAAAGCTGCCCACGAGAGCTATCTCGCCTGGACCGGCAACCCGGCCCGCCTGCCCGGCGCCTTCCAGTATGGCGAGGTCATGGCCTGGCTGCGCGACCGGCTGCCGGACGATGCCATCGTCTGCAACGGCGCCGGCAATTACGCGACCTGGGTCCATCGCTTCCTGCGCTTCCGGAAATATGGCTCGCAGCTTGCCCCGACCTCCGGCTCCATGGGCTATGGCACCCCGGCGGCGGTCGGCGCCAAGCGCGTCTTCCCCGACAAGACCGTCATCGCGTTTGCCGGCGACGGCTGCTTCATGATGAACGGCCAGGAATTCGCCACGGCCTGCCAGTACGATCTGCCGATCATCGTCGTGGTCGTCGACAACGGCATGTACGGCACGATCCGCATGCACCAGGAGCGCGACTATCCGACCCGCGTCTCGGCGACGACGCTGAAGAACCCGGATTTCGCCGCGCTCGCCCGCGCCTATGGCGGCCATGGCGAGACGGTGCGCGAGACGGCGGAGTTCGCCCCCGCCTTCGAGCGGGCGGTGGCCTCGGGCAAGCCGGCGATCATCCACTGCTTCCTCGACCAGCAGGCGATTACGCCGACCACCACCATCGACGCCATCCGCACCAAGGCGATGGCGGGGAAGGCCTGAGCCATGGCAACCGCGCTCTCCACCGTCGAGGTGCTGGACCGTCTCGTCTCGTTCGACACGACCAGCCGCAATTCCAACCTGCCGCTGCTCGACTGGGTCGAGGACTACCTCAAGGGCTTCGGCGTCAGCGGCGAGCGCGTCTATGACGAGACCGGGCAGAAGGCGAACCTCTGGGTGACCATCGGCCCGAAGGACGTGCCGGGCTACGTGCTCTCCGGCCATGTCGACGTGGTTCCGGTGGACGGGCAGGACTGGTCCACCGACCCGTTCAAGCTGGTCGAGAAGGACGGGCGCTACTATGGCCGCGGCACCTGCGACATGAAGGGCTTCGTCGCCGCCTCCATCGCCGCCGTGCCGGCCATGCTGGCGGCGCCTTTGAAGAAGCCGGTCCACCTCGCCATTTCCTATGACGAGGAGGTCGGCTGCCGCGGCGTGCGCACGCTGCTCGCCGTGCTGAAGGACCGGCCGCTGAAGCCCGAAGCCTGTTTCGTCGGCGAGCCGACCAACATGCAGCCGGTCATCGCCCACAAGACCGGCCGTCCGATGCGCGTCACCGTGCGCGGCTTCGAGGCGCATTCCTCGCTCCGCCCGCATGGCGTCAACGCCATCGAGGAGGCGGCGAAGCTCATCGTGAAGATCAACGAGATCGGCCAGCGGCTGGCGCGCCGCACCGACCTCGACCCGCTCTATGCGGTGCCCTGCTCGACGACTTCCATCGGCGTCATCCGCGGCGGCACGGTGCGCAACATCGTGGCCGGTGAATGCGTGGTCGATTTCGACCTGCGCTGCGTCGCCGGCGATGATCCGCACGCCATCGTCGCGGAGATCGAGGCCTATGCCCGCGACGTGCTGGAGCCGCCGATGAAGGCGATCCACCCCGGCGCCGGCTTCACCTTCGAGGAACTGGCGCTGGTGCCGGGCCTCGACACGGCGGCGGATGCCCCGGTGACGCTGCTCGCCAAGCGCTTCGCCGGGCGCAACGACCACGCCAAGGTCGCCTATGGCACCGAGGCGGGCCTGTTCCAGGAAATCGGCATTCCCAGCATCATCGTCGGCCCCGGCTCGATCGAGCAGGCCCACAAGCCCGACGAGTATGTGGAAGCCGTCGAGCTCGCCAAGGCGGATGCCTTCATCGGCAAGCTCATCGCCCATGCCAGCGGGGGTTGAAGCCTCCCGCTCCGGTTGATTGATCCGCATCAAGGCGCAGCGGCGCGCCCCACGGCAGGATGTAGCCATAGCTATCGGGCTCCATCCATTCGGGGGAACGGTGGAACCTGAGAAACCGGGCGGTCGCAGCAATGCGGCCGCCCGGCGCTTATGGAGCCTTTGCTTGCGCGGGGCGCCGATCCCATGGATGCTCGCCGCGGCTCGAACCTGATCGGCGGCGCCATGGACTACGATGTGGAAGCCGACTGGCAGCTGCTCGACACCTGCAACTATCGCTGCGGCTACTGCTTCTTCGACGCCGAGCGGCTCGGCCGGAAGCTGCGCCCCGCGGCCGATGCCGCCACCTGGGAGGCGGCCTTCGCCCGGACCGGACGGCGCTGGTTGCTGCACATCACCGGCGGCGAGCCGAGCCTCTACCCCGAGCTTGCCGATCTCGCCCTGCGGCTGTCGCAGCGCCATCACCTGTCGTTCAACACCAACCTCACCGGTCCGGCGATCGGTGCCATGGCGCAGGTGGTCGATCCCGCCCGCGTCAGCTTCATCAATGCCGGGCTGCATCCGTTCGAACAGGCGCGCCATGCCGGGCGGGACCGCTTCCTGAAGAACCTCGACCTGCTGCAGGAGCGGGGCTTCCGCGTCTTTGTCTCGGTCGTCGCGACCCCGGCCGTGCTCGCCGATTTCGACGCCGTCCAGAGCCTCGTCGCACCGTCGGGCCTCGTTGTGGTGCCGAAGGCGCTGCGCGCTGTCGTCGACGGGCGCCGCTATCCCGACGCCTATACCGAGGCGGAACGTTCAACGTTCCGCGCCCGGTCGGCCGAGGCGCGTCTTGCCTATGCCGCCATGCTGGGGGAGGGCGAGCAGCCCTCCATCGATGTCTTCGCCGACGAGGCCATCCTCCATGGCGAGCCGGAGTTCCGCGGCTGGAGCTGCGCCGCCGGCTCGCGCTTCGTGCGCATCGAGACCGATGGCACGGTCTATCGCTGCGGCGAGAACACCCGCCTCGGCAACCTGCTCGATGGCAGCCTCAGGCTGCTGGGCAGGCCGCGGACCTGCGACACCTCCTTTTGCTTCTACTTCTGCCAGAAATACGCCGTGCCGCCGGCGCCCGGCCTCATGGCGCGGATGCAGCGCTGGGCGGGACTTGCATGATCGCCGGCGAACGCCGCCCGAATCCGCTTTTTCTTGGACCTTCCGGGCCCAATGATGTAGAGACCCGGCCCGCCCTTCCGGCGGCAGCGGCGAGACGATGAAGTTCCTTGATCAGGCCAAGGTCTATGTGAAGTCCGGTGCCGGCGGCGCCGGGGCCGTCTCGTTCCGCCGTGAGAAGTTCATCGAATTCGGTGGTCCGGACGGTGGCGATGGCGGCCGCGGCGGCGACGTGGTGGTCGAATGCGTCGACGGCCTCAACACGCTGATCGACTACCGCTACCAGCAGCATTTCAAGGCCAAGACCGGCATGCACGGCATGGGCCGCGACCGGGCCGGTGCGCGCGGCGCCGACGTGGTGCTGAAGGTGCCGGCGGGCACGCAGATCTTCGAGGAGGACGGCGAGACGCTGATCGCCGACATCACCGAGGTCGGCCAGCGCTTCGTGCTGCTGCAGGGCGGCAATGGCGGCTTCGGCAACGCCCATTTCAAGACCTCGACCAACCAGTCGCCGCGCCACGCCAATCCCGGCCAGCCCGCCAAGGAAGCGATCATCATCCTCAGGCTGAAGCTGATTGCAGATGCCGGCCTCGTCGGCATGCCCAATGCCGGCAAGTCGACCTTCCTCGCCACGACGACCGCCGCGAAGCCGAAGATCGCCGACTATCCGTTCACGACGCTGCATCCCGGGCTCGGGGTGGTGAGGGTGCGCGGGCGGGAATTCGTCCTCGCCGACATTCCCGGCCTGATCGAGGGGGCGCATGAGGGCCACGGGCTCGGCGACCGCTTCCTCGGCCATGTCGAGCGCTGCCGCGTTCTGCTCCATCTCGTGGACGGCACGTCGGAGCATGCCGGCAAGGCCTACAAGCTGGTGCGCGAGGAGATCGAGGCCTATGGCCATGGCCTCGCCGAGAAGCCGGAGATCCTGGCGCTGGCCAAGGTCGACGCGCTGGACCCCGATACGCGCAAGCAGCAGATGGCGCGGTTGAAGCGGGCGGCCAAGAAGACGCCGCTGGCGCTCTCCGCCACCTCCGGCGAGGGGGTCGACGAGGCGCTGGTGCAACTGCTGACCATCATCGACGCGGCGCGCGCCGCCGAGCCGAAGCCGGATCTCCCCGATGATGGCCTGCCGCAGGAGACCGGCTGGCGGCCGTGAGGCGGGCAGGGTCGGCCGGGTTGCACCGGGGCTAGTGCGTCCTTCGAGGCTCGGCGCCGGACGATGCTGTCGCATCGCCGGGGCCTCGCACCTCAGGATGAGGGTGGTTGAGACCTGCATCAGGGTCGAAGGCTCCCTGCCGGCTTGCTTCCGGACTGCCACGCACACCCCTCCTCATCCTGAGGTGCGAGCCAAAGCGAGATGCGGACGCCATTCGCGTCCGCTCGATGCGACGGCGAGCCTCGAAGGACGCACTTGGCTGATGCAGCGCTGCGTCTTCCGTTGAGCCGCCAGACCCTCCGCCCGTCATGCCCGGGTTCATCCCGGGTATCCACGAATTCCTTTGGGGCGGGGTGTTCAAGTCGTGGATGCCCGGCATAAGGCCGGGCATGACGGGCGGAGGGGCCGGAGCCGGGGCGACCACGAGGGCCCGGGCGGCCCGTGGATAGGACCAAAGTCCTTGACAGCGTGACGCTGCTGGCCTATCCTGCGCCCATCTTCGACGACTGCGCCTTGTCCGCCGAACGTCCCCCCTTTTCCTCACCCTTCCAGCGTCTACAGTCTGCGCCCCATTGCATGGAGGCGTCCGATGCCCCTTGACCGTCGCATCCAGACCCTGTTCGGCATCGACCTGCCCATCCTCCAGGCGCCGATGGCGGGGGCGCAGGGCTCGGCCATGACGATTGCCGTCTCGGAGGCCGGCGGCCTCGGCGCCCTGCCCGGTGCGCAGCTGACCGCCGAGACGATGCGCGCCGAGCTGTCGCTGATCCGCCAGCGCACGGCGAAGCCCATCAACCTGAACTTCTTCTGCCACACCCCGCCCGCCCCGGACGCGGCCCGCGAGCAGCGCTGGCGCGAGCGCCTTGGCCCCTATTACCGCGAGTTCGGCATCGACCCGGCCGCTCCCATCCCCAGCGCCGGCCGCACGCCCTTCGACGCGACTTTCGCGGCCATCGTCGAGGAGTTCCGCCCGGAGGTGGTGAGCTTCCATTTCGGGCTGCCGGAGGCCGCGCTCCTCGCCCGGGTCAAGGCGGCGGGGGCGAAGGTCATCTCCTCCGCCACGACGGCCGACGAGGCACGCTGGCTCGAGGATCACGGCGCCGATGCGATCATCGCGCAAGGCTATGAGGCCGGCGGCCATCGCGGCATCTTCCTCACCGGGGATGTCGGCAACCAGCCCGGCCTCTTCGCCCTGCTGCCGCAGGTGGTGGATGCGGTGGACGTGCCGGTCATCGCCGCCGGCGGCATTGCCGATGCCCGCGGCATCGTCGCCGCCTTCGCGCTCGGCGCCTCGGCGGTGCAGATCGGCACGGCCTATCTGTTCA
The DNA here is from genome assembly GCF_003046185.1 of Phreatobacter oligotrophus. Classification (NCBI taxonomy): domain Bacteria; kingdom Pseudomonadati; phylum Pseudomonadota; class Alphaproteobacteria; order Hyphomicrobiales; family Phreatobacteraceae; genus Phreatobacter; species Phreatobacter oligotrophus. The sequence continues at coordinate 275,775 of NZ_PZZL01000003.1, read as the reverse complement.
CGCCGGAGGCGACCATCACGCCGATCCATCGCGAGGCGCTGCGGCAGGCCAAGGACGACGGCACGGCGCTGACCAATCTCTTCACCGGACGGCCCGCCCGCGGCCTCGTCAACCGGCTGATGCGCGAGGCCGGGCCGATCTCCGACCTGGCGCCGGCCTTCCCGACGGCGGGCGGGGCGCTGGCGCCGCTCAAGGCCAAGGCGGAGGCGGCGGGCAGCGGCGATTTCTCCTCGCTATGGTCGGGCCAGGCGGCGGCGCTCGGCCGCGAGATGGGCGCCGGTGATCTCACCCGCACGCTGTGGAGCGAGACGCTGGAGCGGCTGCGCATGGCGTGAGGCGCGGACCACCGCTAGTCTCGCGCCAACCACAACAAACGTCCCGAGGACCCTCATGAACGCTGCCGTCACCAAGGCGCTGGTCATCCACGCCCCCCACGACCTGCGCCTCGAGGAGCAGCCCGTCGCGCCGCTCGGCCCGAAGGAGATCGCGGTGAGGATCGGCGCGGGCGGCATCTGCGGCTCGGACCTGCACTACTTCCACAATGGCGGCTTCGGTGCTGTCAGGCTGAAGGAGCCGATGATCCTCGGCCACGAGATTGCCGGCACGGTGGAGCGCATCGGGGCCGAGGTGGCCTCGGTGAAGCCCGGCGACCGCGTGGCGGTGAGCCCGTCGCGGCCCTGCGGTGAGTGCCGCTATTGCCAGGAGGGCCGGCAGAACCATTGCCTCAACATGCGCTTCTACGGTTCGGCCATGCCCTTCCCGCACATCCAGGGGGCCTTCCGCGAGGTGCTGGTCTGCGACGCCGTGCAGGCGCACAAGGTGGCCGATGGCGTCAGCCTCGGCGAGGCCGCCTTCTGCGAGCCGCTGGCCGTGTGCCTCCATGCGGTCCGGCGCGCCGGGCCGCTCCTCGGCAAGCGGGTGCTGGTGACGGGCTGCGGGCCCATCGGCGCGCTCTGCGTGCTGGTGGCGCGGGCGGCGGGCGCGGCGGAGATCGTCGCGACCGACATCGCCCCGGCAACGCTCGCCGTGGTGAAGGGGCTCGGGGTCGCGACGACGCTGAACACGGCCGAGGATCCGGACGCGCTGAAGGCTTACGAGGCGGACAAGGGGAGCTTCGACGTACTCTTCGAGGCCTCGGGCAACATGAAGGCGCTGACCGGCGCCTTTGCCGCGCTCCGGCCCGGCGCGGTCATCGTGCAGGTCGGCACGGGCGGGGATTTCACGATCCCGATTTCGGTGCTGGTGGCGAAGGAGTTCGAGCTGCGCGGCACCTTCCGCTTCCACGAGGAATTCGCCATGGCCGTGCAGATGATCGGCGAGCGGCGGATCGACGTGCGGCCGCTGCTGACCGCGACGCTGCCCATGGCGCAGGCGGTGGAGGCGTTTCACCTTGCCTCCGACCGGTCGAAGGCGATGAAGGTGCAGATCGCGTTCGGGTGAGGGTGCAGGCTCGCCACTGATGGCCCCTCACCCTTCCCTCTCCCCGCAAGCGGGGAGAGGGGGACCACGACGTCGCGCTGGGTCCTGGCCCGTCATGCCAGGCACCGCCGGCGCTCCTCGAAGCGCAACGCTGTTGCCCCCTCTCCCCGCTTGCGGGGAGAGGGAAGGGTGAGGGGCATCACATCGCACGACGTTAGCCGTCGCTTTTGGTACCTCGGTCCGGCTGCGGCGCGGGCCGCTGCTCACCTCTCCCCGGCGGGGAGAGGTCGGCCGCAGGCCGGGAGAGGGGGCCGTTCCCGTGATGCCAAGGCTCCCCCTCTCCCGCTCCTCGCTGCGCTCGGATCGACCTCTCCCCGCTGGGGAGAGGTGTGGGTGGTGGGACCGGCGAGGGCTTGGAATGAGGGACGATAGCCGTCGCTTTGGTGCCTCGGTCCGGCTGCGGCGCCGGCTGCTGCTCACCTCTCCCCGGCGGGGAGAGGTCGGCCGAAGGCCGGGAGAGGGGGCGTTGCCAATATGCCAAGGCTCCCCCTCTCCCGCTCCTCGCTGCGCTCGGATCGACCTCTCCCCGCCGGGGAGAGGTGTGGGTGGTGGGACCGGCGAGGGCTTGGAATGACGGACGATAGCCGTCGCTTTGGTGTCTCGGTCCGGCTGCGGCGCGGGCCGCTGCTCACCTCTCCCCAGCGGGGAGAGGTCGGCCGAAGGCCGGGAGAGGGGGCGTTGTCCCGATGCGAAGGCTCCCCCTCTCCCGTTTCTCGCTGCGCTCGGATCGACCTCTCCCCGCCGGGGAGAGGTGGGGGTGGCGGGACCGGTGAGGGGCTTGAGCCATCCCACACGCAAAAGGCCCGGCGTGGGCCGGGCCTTTCATCATGCCAGCCGGGAAAGCCGCCTCAGGAGGGCATGGCCGTCGAGGCGATCACGTTCGACAGCTTGTCGGCGATCTGCGCGATGTCGTTCTCGGTGATGATGAAGGGCGGGGTCACCACCAGGCAGTCGCCCGAGGTGCGGATCATGATGCCCTCGTCGTGGAAGGCCTTGTCCATGGCGACATAGGCGCGCTTGCCCGGCGCGTCCTTCCAGCTCTCGATGTCGATGGCGGCGGTGAGGCCGAGCTGGCGGATGTCGAGCACGCCCGCCTGGCCCTTGAGCTTCGAGAAGATGGCGTCGGCCCAGACCGGCTCCAGCGCCTTGGAGCGCTCGAACAGGCCCTCGTCCCGGTAGAGGTCGAGGGTGGCGAGACCGGCCGCGCAGGCCAGCGGATGGGCCGAGTAGGTGTAGCCGTGGAACAGCTCGATCACATGGTCCGGGCCGGTCATGAAGGCATCGTGCACGTGCTTGCGGGCGACGACGCCGCCCATCGGCGCGGCGGCGTTGGTGACGCCCTTGGCGAAGGTCATGAGGTCCGGGATGACGCCGTAGCGCTCGGAGGCGAAGGGCGCGCCGAGGCGGCCGAAGCCGGTGATGACCTCGTCGAAGATGAGCAGGATGTCGTGCTTGTCGCAGAGCTCGCGCAGGCGCTTCAGGTAGCCGACCGGCGGCGGCAGCACGCCGGTGGAGCCGGCCATCGGCTCGACCATGACGGCGGCAATCGTCGAGGCGTCGTGCAGGGCGACGATGCGCTCCAGCTCGTCGGCGAGATGGGCGCCCCATTCGGGCTCGCCCTTCGAGAAGGCCTGCTTCTCGCGGTTATAGGTGTGCGGCAGGTGGTCGGCGCCGGCCAGCATGGAGCCGTAGACGCGGCGGTTGGCGACGATGCCGCCGACCGTGATGCCGCCGAAGCCGACGCCGTGATAGCCGCGCTCGCGGCCGATGAGGCGGGTCTTCGAGGCCTTGCCGCGGGCGTGCCAGTAGGCGATCGCCATCTTCAGCGCGGTGTCGGCGGCTTCCGAGCCGGAGTTGCAGAAGAAGACGTGGTCGAGGTCGCCGGGGGCGAGCGCCGCGATGCGGCTGGCGAGTTCAAAGGCCTTCGGGTGGCCGAACTGGAAGGTCGGGGCGAAGTCGAGCTCGGCCGCCTGCTTCTGGATGGCCTCGACGATGGGCTGGCGCGAATGGCCGGCGCTGGAGCACCACAGGCCGGCGGTGCCGTCGATGATCTGCTTGCCCTCGGGTGTGTAGTAATAGAGGTCCTTGGCGCGGGCGACCATGCGCGGGCGGGCCTTGAACGAGCGGTTCGCGGTGAACGGCATCCAGAAGGCCTGGAGGTCGTTCGGGATGGCGGTGGTCGCGGCATCGTCGCCGACCACACGCAGCGCGCTCGTTTTCGACATGGATCGTCTCCGGAAAGGGCTGGATCGCGAATGATCCTATCAGCGGGCCGGGGTCCCGCAAGGCATGGCGGCGAAGGGGAGGGATGCGGGGGGCGGTCCGCTCCCAACAGAAAGGCCGCCCCGTCCTGCGACGAGGCGGCCCCTCCTGTCCGCTCGTTCGAGCGCCGCGACGGGGCGCTGTTGCGCTTGCCCGCCGCAAGACATGCCGCGGGGTCCGGCGGGACCCCGGCGGCGAAGCTCACATGACCACCACCCGGGTGCCGACGCGCACCCGCTTGTAGAGGTCGATGACATCCTCGTTGCGCATGCGGAAGCAGCCGGAGGACACGGCCTGGCCGATGGTCCAGGGCTCGTTGGAGCCGTGGATGCGATAGAGCGAGGAGCCGAGATACATGGCCCGCGCGCCGAGCGGATTGGCGGGGCCGCCGGCCATGAAGCGCGGCAGGTCCGGGCGGCGGCGCAGCATCTGGGCCGGCGGGCGCCAGTCCGGCCACTCGGCCTTGCGGGTGATGGTCTTGGTGCCGGTCCAGCCGAAGCCGGGGCGGCCGATGCCGACGCCGTAGCGCATGGCGGTTCCGTCGGCCTGGACGAGATAGAGGTGCCGCTCGGCGGTGTTGATGACGATGGTGCCGGGGCGCTGGCCGCCGCGATAGGGCACGACCTGCGGCAGGAAGCGCGGGTCGATGCCGCGCGGCTCGGCGGTGCGCTGACCCTGCGGCGCGGCGCCCTGCGGCACGGCGCCGGCGGGCGGGGCGAGAAGCGGGCGCACCGGCTCCACCTGCGGCGAGACCTGGTAGCTGGCGCGCAGATGGGCTGCGGGGGCCGCCGGCTCGGGGGCGGGTCCGGCGCGGCGGGCGCCGGCGATCGGGCCGGTCGGCTGGCCGCCCTGGTAGAGGAACTCGATGAAGCCGCCGCCAAGGTCGGAGCGGCGGGCGCCGGCGATCTGGGCGGAGGCCTCGTGGGCGGTGCAAAGAAGCAGCAGGGCCGCGGCTGCGGCCTTCAAGGCGAAGCGGGACATCGGCGGACTCGTTGAACGCAATACTGAAGCAGGACGGGCTCGCACCCGTCGTCCTTGCCGTCATGTCAAGACAAGCACCGCGAAGGCCCCAGAAATGGTAAACGCCGCTGCTTCGCCGATGCTTTTCGCTGCGTTAAGCCGCTTCGATCTTCTTTAGGGTTAAGGATTTGCCAATCGCGGCGCACCTGCCGCGGCGGGGCATGCCTACGTCGATACCACCGGTTAACCCTACCCTGTTTTCTCATTGTGCAGATCGCCGATGTGGCACTTTCGGAACCACGCCTTAACCCTCCCGCCGCATCGTCGCTGCCACGACCGGTACCTGCCCGACCGGTGACACGCCCTGCCCGGAACGTCCATGCGCGCCACCAAACGAGCCTTTCGCATCGAAGTGATTTCCCAGCCGGAGGTTGCCGCCCCCTCAGGCGGGTCGGCCGGCTCCAACGGCCATCACGAGATCCTCACCGAGATCAAGCAGCTGAAAGCCCTCATCCGCCCGGCCGAAGAGGTCACGCGGCAGATGATCGACGCCTACAAGCAGGAAATGCAGGAGGCGATGAAGCTGAAGGCCGAGCTGGACCAGATCTGGCAGGCCATCGACCAGACCAAGCACGAGATCGCCACGCTCCACGTCACCGGCTTCAAGGGCAAGCAGATGACGCGCGTGACGCATGAGCTCGACGCCATCGTCACCGGCACGGAGCAGGCCACCGAGGGCATCCTCAGCGCGGCGGAGGTCATCGACCAGCTGGCCAACCAGCTCTCGGCCGGCCTGAAGAGCACGCACGACAAGGCCGCCGTCGACGACATCCAGCAGAAGATCATCACCATCTTCGAGCACTGCAACTTCCAGGACCTCACCGGACAGCGCATCACCAAGGTGGTGAACACGCTGAAGTTCATCGAGGACCGCATCGTCAAGATGATGGAGATCTGGGGCGGCCTCGACAGTTTCAAGGATATCGAGGTGGAGAGCATTGCCGAGGCGACGGGCGATGCGGCCCTGCTCAACGGTCCGAAGCTCCAGGAGGACGCCGGCCACGCCAGCCAGGACGACATCGACGCCCTGTTCAACTGAGGCCCCGGTCTCACGCCCGGTTCTCACCTGAACGTGCGCCCCGCCGCGAAAAGGGCGGGGCGGCGCCGCGATTCCGCCCGGCGCCCCGCCCATGTAGCATCGGTCCCTTCCCGTCCCTCGTGATTCGGGCCCGATGCGCTCGCCCCTCCTTGCCCTCGCCGCCGCCCTGACCGTCGCCGTCCCCGGCGCGGGCGCGGCCCTGCGCGCCGAGCCGGCGAGCCCGGCCGAGCGGGCGGAGACCGAGCGGCGGCAGCGCCAGCGCGAGCTCGACGCCATCCAGGCGGATCTGGCGAAGAGCCAGGCCGAGCGATCGCGCATTGAGGCCGAGGTCACAGCGCTCCGCAACGACCGCGCCGCGCTCGTCGCCGCCTCGCTCGATGCGGTGCGCCGGGTGCGCGCCGGCGAGGAGCGGATGACCGTTCTCGAGGACAATCTGAAAGGGCTCGACGCCCGCCAGCTTACGCTGCGCCAGTCGCTGCACGAGCGGCGCGAGCTGATCGCCGAGGTGCTGGCCTCGCTGCAGCGCATGGGCCGCCGCCCGCCACCGGCCATGCTGGTGGGCCCGGACGACGTGCTGATGAGCGTGCGCACCGCCATGCTGCTCGGAACGCTCGTGCCGGAAATGCGCGAGGCGGTGACGGTGCTCGCCCGCGACCTCGAGGAACTGTCGGGCCTGCGCCGCCGCATCGCCAGCGAGCAGGAGCAGTTGCGCCGCGAGGCCGCCCATCTGCGCGACGAGCGGGTGCGGCTCGATGCGCTGGCCGAGGCGCGCCGGACGGAGGTCAGCTCGGGCGAACAATCGCTGGAGGCGCAGAAGACGCGCGCCGCGGCGCTCGCCCGGCAGGCCGCCGATCTCGAACATTTGATAGGCCGGATGGAGACGGAAATCAGCGCCGCGCAGCGCGCCGCGGATGCCGCCCGCACTACCACGGTGGCGCGCGGGGCGGCCCCGCTCGACCGCCGCCAGCAGATGGCGGCGCTGCAGAACGCGGCTCGGATCAACCCCGCCATGCCCTTCGAGCAGGCGCGCGGCAGCCTTTCCCTGCCCGTTCTGGGTGTGCGCCTGCGTGAATTCGGCGATCCGGACGGGCTCGGCGGCAGCGAGCGCGGCCTGTCCATCGCCACCCGCACGGGGGCTGCGGTGACCGCCCCGGCCGATGGCTGGGTGGTCTATTCCGGGCCGTTCAGGACCTACGGGCAACTCTTGATCCTCAACGCCGGCGGCGGATATCATCTGGTGCTCGCCGGAATGGACAGGATCACGGTCGATCTGGGTCAGTTCGTTCTGGCGGGGGAGCCGGTGGGGGTCATGGGCCACACCCCGCCGCCAGCCTCCGCCGTGACGACGGGCGCGACGCAGCCCGTCCTCTATGTCGAGTTTCGCAAAGACGGGTCGAGCATCGACCCGGCGCCCTGGTGGACGACACGGACACCGGGGCCACAGGCCAATGAAAGGGTTCGCGGATGATGCGCAGAGCTTCGATCCTCCTAGCCGGTGCCGCCATGGGCGCGCTGGCGACCGTCGCCGTCACGCAACCCCGCGCCATCCTCGGGATGCCGGCCAATGCCGCGGCTTCCGACACCTATCGGCACATCAACCTGTTCGGAGACATCTTCGAGCGGGTGCGCACCGACTATGTCGAGAAGCCCGATGACGCCAAGCTCATCGAGAGCGCCATCAACGGCATGCTCACCGGCCTCGACCCGCATTCCAGCTTCATGGACGCGCGCAACTTCCGCGACATGCAGGTGCAGACGCGCGGCGAGTTCGGCGGCCTCGGCATCGAGGTCACCCAGGAGGACGGCCTGATCAAGGTCGTCTCGCCGATCGACGACACGCCGGCCTCGAAGGCGGGCATCCTCGCCAACGACATCATCACCCACATCGACAACGAGCCGATCCAGGGCCTCACTCTGCAGCAGGCGGTGGAGAAGATGCGCGGCCCGGTGGGCTCGAAGATCACCATCCGCGTGACGCGCTCCGGCGCCGCCCCGCGGGACATCGACATCACCCGCGACCGCATCGTCATCCGCGCCGTGCGCCACTCGGTGATGGGCGACGACATCGGCTATGTCCGCGTCACCCAGTTCAACGAGCAGACGACGGACAACCTCCGCAAGGCGATCGAGGACATCAAGGCGAAGGTGCCGGCCGACAAGCTGCGCGGCTACGTGATCGACCTGCGCAACAATCCGGGCGGCCTGCTCGACCAGTCGGTATCGGTCTCCGACGCCTTCCTGGAGCGCGGCGAGATCGTCTCGACCCGCGGCCGCAATGCCGAGGAGACCCAGCGATGGAACGCCCGCGCCGGCGACCTCACCGGCGGCAAGCCGGTCATCGTGCTGATCAACGGCGGTTCGGCCTCGGCCTCCGAGATCGTTGCCGGCGCGCTGCAGGACCACAAGCGGGCGACCGTGCTCGGCACCCGGTCCTTCGGCAAGGGCTCGGTGCAGACCATCATCCCGCTCGGCAACCAGGGCGCCCTGCGCCTCACCACGGCGCGCTACTACACGCCGTCGGGCCGCTCCATCCAGGCGCGCGGCATCGATCCGGACATCGTGCTGGAGCAGCCGGTGCCGGAGGCGATGCGCGCCCGCCTGCAGGAGAACCGCGGCGAGGCAGGCCTGCGCGGCCACCTGCGCAACAACACCGAGGCCAACGAGGAGCGCTCCGCCTCCTCCGTCTACGTGCCGCAGGACCAGAAGGAGGACGTGCAGATCGGCCGAGCCCTCGAACTGCTGCGCGGCACCGCGACCGACCCGGCCTTCCCGCCGAGCCAGCGCGCCGCCGCCGCCCCGGCGCCGGCCACCCCGGCCGCTCCGGCGTCGCCCACCCGCTGAGGCGCTGCGCCGCTTTGATCCTCTCCGACCCCGGCCGTTCGCGGCCGGGGTTTTTCATGTCCCCTCGCCCGGACGGTTCCCATGTCGCTCTGTTCGCCCCAGACCCGGATGTTCGCCGACGAGGTGCTGGCCGCCTATCGCTCGCGCCGGCAGATCGGTCCGCTGACGAGCCTCGAGCCGACCTTCTCCGTCGCGGATGGCGAGAAGGTGGGCCATGAGGTGGCGCGGCGGCGCGTGGCGGCCGGCGAGCGCATCATCGGCCGCAAGATCGGCTTCACCAACCGGACCATCTGGGCGGAATACGGCGTCTACTCGCCGATCTGGGGCCCGGTCTACGACACGACCTTCCGGGACGTGGACGGACCGACGACGGTGGCCATCGGCCATCTCGTCGAGCCGCGGATCGAGCCGGAGATCGTGCTCGGCTTCAAGGCGCCGGTGACCGCCGGCATGGACGAGCGCGCCATCCTCGGCGCGGTGGGCTGGGTGGCCCACGGTTTCGAGATCGTCCAGTCGCTGTTCCCGGGCTGGCGCTTCCAGGGCGCCGATTGCCAGGCCGCCTTCGGCCTGCACGGCGCGCTGTTCTGCGGACCGCGGATAGAGGTCGAGGGCGATGCGGAGGGGTGGCTGAAGGCGCTGACGACCTTCTCGATCACGCTCTATCGCAATGGCGAGCGCATCGACCAGGGCGTTGCCGCCAATGTGCTGGATGGCCCGCTCTCGGCGATGCGGCACCTCGCCGGCGTGCTGGCTGCCGATCCGCTGGCGAGCCCCATTGCGGCGGGCGAGATCATCACCACGGGGACGGTCACGCGGGCCTTCCCGGTGGCCGCGGGCGAGACCTGGTCGACCGAGGTCGAGGGGATTGCGGTGAAACCGATGAGCCTGACCTTCGGGTGAGGGAGCGCGGCTGCCTGATCTCTCCGGCAGCTCCGTTTGCTCGTCGTCATGCCCGGGCATGACGGGCTGAGAGTCCGGCGGCTCTTCCGCAAGAAGGGCGCTGCACCGCCCAAGTGCGTCCTTCGAGGCTCGCCGCCGGACGATGCTGCCGCATCGCCGGGGCTCGCACCTCAGGATGAGGGAGGTGGTGCCTTGCAATGAGGTCACGCGCGGCGGGGCCTGCCGCCCTGCAAACTACGACCATCCTCATCCTGAGGTGCGAGCCTGAAAGGCGAGCCTCGAAGGACGCACTTGCCGTTGTGCAGGGTCTACCGGGGGACAAGCCCCCCTCAGGTCTCCACCACCGGCTTCGGCGCCGGCGCATCCTCGGTGCCGGCCATGAACTGGGCCTTGGCGAGGTTGGCGAAGGTCCCGCCCTGCGCCACCAGTTCCTCGAAGGTGCCAGCCTCGATCACCCGGCCCTGGTCGAAGACGAGGATGCGGGTGGCGTGGCGGATGGTGGCGAGGCGGTGGGCGATGACGAAGGTCGTGCGCCCCTTCATCACCTCCTCCAGCGCCAGCTGCAGCTTCTGCTCGGTGGTGGCGTCCAGCGCCGAGGTCGCCTCGTCGAGGATCAGGATCGGCGGATCCTTCAGCAGGGCGCGGGCGATGGAGAGGCGCTGCCTCTCGCCGCCGGAGAGCGAGCGGCCGCGCTCGGCCACCTCGGTGTCGAGCCCGTCCGGCTGGCGCTTGAGGAACTCGGTCGCCTGGGCGCGGGCGCAGGCCTGCCAGATCTCCTCCTCAGTCGCCTCCGGCCGGCCGACCTGCAGGTTCTCGCGGATGGTGCGGGCAAAGAGCATCGGCTCCTGGAAGACGACGCCGATGTTCCGCCTGAGCGAGACGAGGAGGATGTCGCGGATGTCGTGGCCGTCGATGAGCACGCGGCCGGACTGCGGGTCGAAGACGCGGTGGAGCAGCGACAGGGTGGTCGACTTGCCCGAGCCGGTCGAGCCGACGAGGGCGATGGTGTCGCCGGGCTTCGCCACGAAGGAAAGGTCGGCCACCGCCGGCCGCTTGCCGTCATAGGAGAAGGAGACGTTCTCGAAGGCCACCGTGCCCTCGACGCGGCCGATATCGGTGGCGTTGGGCCGGTCGCGCACCTGCGGGGCGGTGTCGACGACGTCGAAGAAGTCCTTGATCTTCGGCCCTTCGAGGAACACCGCATTGATGAAGCCGACGAGGGCCTCGAGCTTGCCGATCAGCATGGTGGCGAAGCCCATGAAGGTGACGATCTCGCCGATCGTCGCGAGGCCGTTGATGTGCAGCCAGGTGCCGACGAGGAAGATCGACAGCACGGTCAGCGTCGCCGAGGCGCGCGAGGCGACCGCGGCGATCGCCCACCAGGAGAGGACCGGGATCTGGGCGGCGAGCAGCGCGTCGACGGTCGCCCGCATGGCGCGGACCTCGGCCTCGACGCGGGTGAAGGACTGGATCACCGGCACGTTGCCGAGGGCGTCCGTCGCCCGCTCGGCGAGGGCGTTGTGGTACTCCTGAACGCTGCCCTGCAGGCTCTCGGTGCGCCGCAGCACCCAGCTCGTCAGGAAGAAGAAGAAGAACACCATGACGACGAGCAGGCTGCCGAGGCGCCAGTTCACCCAGAGCGACACCGGCACGAGGATGACCAGCGCGATGATCGAGGCGCAGTGCTCGCGCAGGAAGGAGAGCAGCAGCCAGGCCATGGCGTTGGAGCCTTCCAGCATCTGCTTCAGCAGACGGCCGGAATGGGCGCCGGAATGGTAGCTGAGCGGCAGGTTCAGCACGTGCTCGAAGAAATGCTGCATGAAGGCGAGGCGGCGCCGGTGCGACATGCGGTCGGCATGGAGCGCGACGAGCACGCCGGCGGTGATGGTGAAGAGGCCGAAGACCACCCAGGCCACCACCAGCGGCAGGATCTCCGCCCAGGTCACCACGCGGCCCTGGGCCTGGGCGCGGGTCAGCGTGTCGATGATCCGGCCGAACAGGATCGGCTCGGCGAACATGATGCAGGCGAGCACGATGTTGCAGGTGAGCAGGATCATGCCGAGACGCGTCTCGGGGCCGAGCTGCTTGAGGACGCGCCAATAGACTTTCAGGAGCGACATGCGACGGCCTCGCGACGGCGGGATGCCCGTGGAAATCGCGCCCTGTGAAACATGGCGCACCGCCCGCGGCAAGGGGAGAACGCGGATGGGGCCCGCTGGTGCCGTTCAGAAGGCGGTGCCGGCGCCGGTCCAGGTAAGGCCGAGATGGCGAGCAACCGTTGCGGCCATGTCGGCGAAGGTCGCGCGCCTGCCGATGGGGCCGGCCGGCTGGCCCGGCCCGAAAGCCAGGACCGGCACGTGTTCGCGGGTGTGGTCCGTGCCCTTGAAGGTCGGATCGCAGCCATGGTCCGCGGTGACGATGCAGAGGTCGCCGGGGCGGAGCGCGGCCCCAAGCGTCGGCAGCCAGGCATCGAAGGCCATGAGCTCGCGGCCATAGCCTTCCGGGTCGCGTCGATGGCCATAGAGCGAATCGAAATCGATGAAATTGGCCATGAGCAGCCCGCCATCGGGCAGGCTCGCGAGCCCTTCGAGGGTGCGCTCGCCCAGCGCCGCGTTGCCGGCGGCCTTCAGCACCGTGCCGGTGCCGACATGGGCGAAGATGTCGCCGATCTTGCCGACGGTGACGACGCTGCGGCCCGCCGCTTCGGCCGCCGAGAGGATGGTCGGAGAGGGCGGCGGCACGGCATAGTCGCGGCGATTGGCGGTGCGCACGAAGCTTGCGGCGTCGGTGCCGATGAAGGGCCGGGCGATGACGCGGCCGATGCCGAGCGGATCGCAGAGCCGGCGGGCGATGGCGCAGAGCGCGTAGAGCCGGTCGAGGCCGAAGGCGGTCTCGTGGGCGGCGATCTGCAGGACCGAATCGGCCGAGGTGTAGAGGATCGGCTTGCCCGTCCGCACATGCTCCTCGCCGAGCCGGGCGATGATCTCGGTGCCGGAGGCGTGGCAGTCGCCGAGAATGCCGGGAAGCTCTGCTTCGCGGATGATCGCCGCGGTAAGGTCGGCGGGAAAGGCCGGAACCGTCTCGGGGAAGTAGCCCCAGTCGAAGGGCACGGGCAGGCCGGCGATCTCCCAATGGCCGGAGGGCGTGTCCTTGCCGCGCGAGGTCTCGACGCCATAGCCCCAGCGCCCCGCAAAGGGGCCATCGGACGTGAGGCCCGGCGGCAGGCGCCCCGTGGAGGCTGCTGCGGCCGCGCCGAGGCCGAGACGGTCGAGGTTCGGCAGGGCGAAGGGCTCGCCATGGGCCGCGAACCACTCCGCGACATGGCCGAGCGTGTCGGCGCCCGCGTCGCCATAGCGCGCGGCATCGGCCGCCGCGCCGATGCCGACGGAATCGAGGACGAGGATGAGGGCGCGGGTCATCAGCCGGTGATCCGCGCCTGGACCAGCGCGCCGATGGCGGCGCCGCCCTCGCCAAGGGTGACGGCCTCCGCCAGCATGGCGCTGGCCGCGGCGATCGCGGCGTCGTCGCGGCCATGGACGAGGGCGAGCGGCTGGCCTGCCTCGAGCCTGTCGCCGAGGGCGACGAGGTCTGTCAGGCCCACCGCATGGTCGACCGGGTCGGCGGAGCGGGTCCGCCCGCCGCCGAGCGCCACCACCGCCATGCCGACCGCGCGGGTGTCGATGGCGAGCACCGTGCCGGCCGCCGGGGCCGGGACGGGACGCACGAGGGGCGCGCGGGGCAGGTGCTTGTCCGGGTGCTCGACGAGGTCGGATGGGCCGCCAAGCGCCGAGACCATGCGCTGGAAGATCTCGGCGGCGCGGCCGTTGTCGCGCACCCGCTCCAGCTTACCCAGCGCCGCGTCGAGGTCGGGGGCAAGGCCGCCGAGCACCAGCATTTCAGCGGCGAGCGCCATGGTGACGCCGTGGAGGCGCGAGACGGAGAGCCCGCCGGTGAGGTGGTCGATGGCGACGCGGACCTCCAGCGCATTGCCGGCGGCGGGCGCCAGCGGCTGGTCCATGGGGGTGACGAGGGCGATGGTCGGGAGCCCTGCGCCGGTCGCCACCGTGGCGATGGAGCGGGCGAGCTCGGCCGAGCGCTCGAAGTCCGGCATGAAGGCGCCGGAGCCGGTCTTCACGTCCATGACCAGGGCGTCGAGCCCGGCGGCGAGCTTCTTCGACAGGATGGAGGCGGTGATTAGCGGGATCGACTCCACCGTCGCGGTGACGTCGCGCACGCCGTAGATGACCTTGTCGGCAGGGGCGAGATCGGCGGTCTGGCCGATAATGGCGCAGCCGACATCCCTGACCGTGCGGCGGAAGCGGTCGTGGTCGGGGGTCGCGTCATAGCCGGGGATCGATTCCAGCTTGTCGAGCGTGCCGCCGGTATGGCCGAGGCCGCGGCCGGAAATCATCGGCACGAAGCCGCCGGCCGCCGCCACCAGCGGCGCCAGCATCAGCGAAACTGCGTCGCCGACGCCGCCTGTCGAGTGCTTGTCGAGGACGGGGCCGGGCAGCGAGAGGTCGGACCAGGCGAGGCTCTTGCCGGAAGCGGTCATGGCGCGGGTCAGCGCCACGCGCTCGTCCATGGTCATGCCCTTGAAGAACACCGCCATGGCGAAGGCGGCGACCTGCGCCTCGGTCACCGTTCCCGTGCCGATGCCGCCGACGAAGGCGGCGATGTCGTCGGGGGACAGCGTGGCGCCGTCGCGCTTCGCCCGGATGATCTCCTGCGGGATGAAGGTCACGTCGCGCCTCCTTCTACCAGCAACGCATCGAGGAGGCCCGAGGCACCGAAGCGGAAGGTCTCGGGCCGCGCCCAGCCCTCGCCCATGATCTCGTCGGCGAGCGCCAGATAGGCGCGGGCATCGTCCGCCGTGCGGATACCGCCGGAGGGCTTGAGGCCCACCTGACGGCCCGAGGCGCGGATCTCCTCCAGCATCAGCCTGACCGCCTCGGGCGTCGCCGAGACCGCGGTCTTTCCCGTGGAGGTCTTGATGATGTCCGCCCCGGTGCCGATGGCGATGCGGGCGGCGGCGCGGATGAGCGCCGGGGTCTTGAGCTCCCCCGTCTCGAGGATGGTCTTGAGGGTCTTGCCGGGGGGAACCACCGCCCGCACCGCGCCGAGCAGCGCGCCCACCACCTCCTGCCGGCCGGCGATCAGAGACCGCCAGGGCAGGACGACGTCGATCTCGTCGGCGCCGTCGAGCAGGGCGTAGCGGGCCTCGTCCGCAGCGCGCATGACGTCGTCCTCGCCGGCGGGGAAGTTCACGACCGTTGCGATGCGCACCGGCGTGCCGCGCAAGAGCCTGCGGGCCTGGGGCACGAAACCGGCCCAGAGGCACACCGCCGCCACCGGCCCGAGCGGCGTCACGGCGCGGGCGCAGAGCCGCTCGACGCCGGCCTCGTCGAGGCCGTTGGACAGGTCGGTGAGGTCCAGCAGCGCGATGGCGCGGCGGGCAAAGGCGGCATCAGGCATCAGCAAGGCTCGTCAGGCAACCGCGGATCACCGCGGCCATGGCCGCAGCGCCGGCATGCGCCACCGCCTTGGTCTCGGCATGGGAGGGCGCTTCCGGCGCAAGGCCCGCGGCAAGATTGGTGATCATCGAGAGGGCGGCGGCGCGAAGGCCGGCATGGCGGGCAAGGATCACCTCCGGCACCGTGGACATGCCGACCGCATCCGCGCCGAGAGTGCGCAGCGCGCGAATCTCGGCGGGGGTCTCGAAGCTCGGCCCGGTGACCCAGGCATAGACGCCCTCGAACAGCGGGATTCCGGCCTCGGCCGCGCCGGATGCGATGGCCTGGCGCAGGCCAGCATCATAGGCGCCGTTCATCGGCACGAAGCGGTCGTCGCCGGCGAGGCCGATGAGCGGGTTCGGTCCGAACAGGGCGATGTGGTCCTCGATGACCATGAGGCTGCCCGGCGGCATGTCCGGACGCAGCGAGCCCGCCGCATTGGTGAGGAGGAGGCGCGGCACGCCGAGCGCCTTCAGCGTGTCGATGACCGGCTTCATGGCGCGGGGATCGCCGGTCTCGTAGGTGTGGACGCGGCCCTGCAGGACGGCGACGCGGCGGCCGCCAAGATGCCCGATCACCAGCCGGCCGGCATGGCCGGAGACGCCGGCATGGGGGAAGCCGGGGAGATCCGCATAGGGGATCGCCACGGCCTCCGCGACGGCGTCCGCCAGCGGCCCGAGGCCGGTGCCGAGCACGATGGCTGCGGCAATGGGCTCCGCGCCCGCGCGGCGGGTGATCGCGTCGGCGGCGTTCATGCGAGATTGTCCGGGCCGAAGGAGTGCGGCAGCAGCTCGCCGAGGGTGAAATGGGCGCGCAGGCCCTCCGGCCCGGCGACATGGACCTTCAGCGAAGCGGCGCCGAACTCGCGCAGCCGCTGCCGGCAGGCGCCGCAGGGCGTGCAGAGCTCCGGCCCCTCGCCGAGGACGAGGATCTCGGTGATGGCGCGGTCGCCGGCGAGGATCATGGCGGCGATGGCGCCGGCCTCGGCGCAGGTGCCAACGGGATAGGCGGCATTCTCGACATTGCAGCCGGCATGGATGCCGCCCGTGTCGGAGTGCAGGGCCGCGCCGACGCGGAAGCGCGAATAGGGCGCATAGGCTTTCGCCTGCGCCGCCTTTGCCGCGGCGAAGAGCTGGTCGATCCGGGGGTCGGTGACGGCCGTGCTCATGACGTCAGACCTCGATCACCATGCCGTCGAAGGCACATTCCAGCGTCGCCTTGTCCTGGTTCGCCAGCATTTGCGGACCCATATGGGTGAGCACGATGCGGCGCGCGGCGAGGTCCGGCAAGCGGGCGGCAAGGCTCATCCAGTCGAGATGGTTCTTCAGCGGCTTGTCGTAGGTGTAGCACTCGATGAGCAGGGCGTCGGCGCCGGCCGCCAGCGGCACCAGGCTCTCGGTCCAGCGGGTGTCGCCGGAATAGGCGAAGACGCGGCCGTCGCGGGCGAGGCGATAGCCCTGGCAGGGCCCGGCGCGCTGGTCGTGGTCCATGGGGAAGGCGGTGACCTGATGGCCCGCCACCTCGGTCACGGTCTCCGGGGTCACTTCCACATAGTGGATGGGGAAGGGAAAGCTGTTGGTGCCGAAGCCGGGGAAGGCGGTGTCGGTCACCCGCGCGATCCACTCCTCCACCCCCTTGGGGCCGGCAATGGTCAGCGGCGCCTTGCGGCGGGATTCGAACAAAGCATCGAGCAGGAAGAAGGGCAGGCCGCCGACATGGTCGGCGTGGAAATGCGTCAGCAGGATCGCCGAGACGGTGTTGCGGTCGATGCCGGCGCGCTGCAGCGCCAGCATGGCGGTGGCGCCGCAGTCGAGCAGCATGACCGCGCCGTCGCTCGCTGCGACATGGAGACAGGTGGAGTAGCGCCCGCCCGAGCCGAACGCGTCTCCCGAACCCAGGACCGTGACCTTCATGCGCTGCTTCGCCTCCGCCATCCCCTTATGCCAAGTCCGGCCGCCTTGCGCGACCATGCTGCATCGGTCAAATCGTATTGCTTGGCGATAGGCCCGCATCGTTGCAGGCCTCATCTTCCGCTGCGTCGGATGACACCGCACCGGAGGCTGTGCAGACTCCGCCTCCCCTCGCAGCGGTGTTCATGACGATGGCCACGACAGAAACCCTCGCCCTTCCCGGGCTCTCGGCACCGGGCACCATCGGCATCGACGCCAACGGCATCCCGCATATCCAGGCGGCGAACGAGGCAGACCTGTTCTTCCTCCAGGGCTTCCACGTCGCCCGCGAACGGCTGTTCCAGATCGACCTGTTCCGCAAGCGCGGCCTCGGCCTGCTCGCCGCCGATTTCGGGCCCGGCTATCTCGAACAGGACCGCGCCTCGCGCCTCTTCCTCTATCGCGGCGACATGGAGGCGGAATATGCCGGCTACGGGCCGGAGGCCAAGGCGACCTTCACCGCCTTCGCCGCCGGCATCAATGCCTTCATTGGCATGACCGAGGCGGACCCCTCGCTGCTGCCCTTCGAGTTCGGCCTGCTCGGCACCAAGCCTGCCCGCTGGGCGCCCGAGGACGTGTCGCGCGTCCGTACCCACTCCCTCTCCCGCAACGTGCTCTCGGAGATCCTGCGCTGCCAGGTCCAGGGCAAGGCCGACCACCGCACCGACCTCCTGCGCCGCTGGCTGGAGCCGCAGGTGACGCCGGTCGTGCCGGAGGGGCTCGACCCCGCCTCCATCCCGATGCGCGTGCTCGACATGGTCAAGCTCGCCACGGCCAACGCCACCTTCTCCAAGGAGCGCCTCGCGGCGACGCTCGCGGACGCCCCGAAATGGCGGTCCACCACCGACCTGCTCGAAGTGGTGCTCGATGCCCAGTACACCGGCTCGAACAACTGGGCGGTGCATGGCTCGAAGACCGATACGGGGATGCCGATCCTCGCCTCCGACCCGCACCGCATCCACGGCATGCCGTCGCTGCGCACGGTCTTCCACCTGACCTGCCCGACCCTCGACGTGGTGGGCGCGGGCGAACCCTCGGTGCCCGGCGTGATGATCGGCCATAACGGCACGATCGCCTGGGGACTGACCATCTTCTACATCGACCAGGAAGACCTCTACGTCTACGAGACCAAGGCCGGCGATCCCGACAGCTATCGCTATGGCGAGGGATGGGAAAAGGTCCGCACCGTCACCGAGACGGTGAAGGTGAAGGGCTGCCCGGACCAGGTGCTGACGCTGAAGTTCACCCGCCACGGGCCGGTGGTCTACGAGGACCCGGCCGCGGGCCGGATCTACGCGGTGCGCGCCGCCTATTTCGAGCCTGGCACGGCGCCCTATCTCGTCGCCCACAAGCTGATGCGCGCCAAGAACCTGAAGGAGTTCCGCGCGGCCGCCGTCACCTGGGGCACGCCGTCGTGCAACCTCGTCTTCGCCGACAAGGCCGGCGACATCGCCTGGATGCCGGCGGGCATCAACCCGATCCGGCCGAACTGGGACGGGCTCATGCCGGTGCCGGGCGACGGGCGCTACGAATGGGCGGGCTATCGCGACCGGGCCGAGGCGCCAGTCATCCACAATCCGTCGCGCGGCTTTGTCTTCTCGGCCAACGAGATGAACGTGCCGGAGGGCTGGGACCATCAGGCCTATCCCTTCGGCTTCGAATGGGTCGACTATTCCCGCGCCACCCGCATCGCGGAGGTGCTGTCCTCGGTCTCGCCGCACACGCTCTCGACCTCGCGGGCGCTGCAGACCGACGTGGTGTCGATCCCGGCGCGGCGGCTCGGCCAGCTGCTCGCGGGCCTCAAGGTCGGGGACGAGGCGACGGCCAAGGCCCTCGCACTGCTCGCCAACTGGGACCATGCGCTCACCGCGGACTCTGCCGCCGGCGCGCTCTTCGAGGTCTGGTGGTCGCGGCACCTGAAGAAGGCGCTGTGGAATGCCATCGTTGCGCCGGACCTGCATGCGCTGATGGTGCCGGGCGATGTCGACGGCACACTCGCCGTGCTGGAGGCGCCCGACGACCGGTTCGGCGCCGATCCGGCAGCGGCGCGCGACGCGATCCTGCTCTCGTCCCTTGGCGCGGCCTATGCCGACATGGTCCAGCTCCTGGGGCCCGATCCGGCCGGCTGGGCCTGGGGCAAGCTGCACCACGGCTATTTCGAGCACCCCCTGTCCTTCCTCCTGCCGCCCGACACGGCGAAGGCCTGGTCCATCGGGCCGATCCCCCATGCCGGTTCGTCGGTCACGCCGATGCATACCGGCTATCGGGGCACGGATTTCCGCACGATGATGGGCTCGTCCTTCCGCCTCGTCGTCGACCTCGCCGATCTCGACCGTTCCGTGACGATCAACACGCCGGGACAGTCGGGCAATCCCAACTCGCCGCATTACCGCGACCTGTTCGAGCGCTGGGCCAAGGGCGATTACGTGCCGCTGCCCTACACGCCCTCTGCCGTGGCGGCGGCCGTGGCCCATCGCGTGGAGTGCCGGCCGGGCTGACCATTGCCTCCTGTTTCAACCGGCAACATGAGCGCTGGCATCCAGCGATGGTCTGAAACCGACCGTTCCTAGCCTCCGGGTGTCCGGAGGAGCATACCCATGCCGAGTTTCGAGACGCTGGTTGGCCTGCAACAGGCGCTGGCGGCGATCGACGTGATGATCCGCAGCGGCAAGGGCCGCGGGGGCAACCTCGCATCCATGGCGCGCGAAGCAAGCACGCTGGCCGATCGGCTGGCCGCCCACGCGGCAAGGCGCCATGCCATGGCGGCAGCTGCCGCCCCGTCGCACGAGCAGGCCTAGACCGGCAGGTTCGCGGTGGCCTTGACCTCTTCCATCACCGCATAGGTCCGCGTCTCGCGGACGCCCGGCAGCGACAGCAGCACATCCCCGAGGAAGGCGCGGTAGGCCGCCATGTCGGCGACCCGGGTCTTGACGAGATAGTCGAAGCCGCCGGCGACGAGGTGGCATTCCAGCACGTCGGGCGCGCGGGCGACCGCCGCGGCGAAACGGTCGAAAATGTCCGGCGTGGTCTTGTCCAGCGTCACCTCGACGAAGACGAGGAAGCCGCGGCCGAGCTTCACCGGATCGAGCCGCGCGCCATAGCCGGCAATGTAGCCGTCGCGGGTCAGCCGCTTCACCCGCTCGCTCGTGGCGGTGGGGGACAGGCCGATCCGCTCGGCGAGATCGACGTTCGAAATGCGGCCGTCATCCTGCAACAGGCGAAGGATGCGGCGGTCGACGCCATCGAGGCCAAGGCCTTCCGAAGATATCACGGTAGAGGTGCCTCTCGGCCATCGATATCACTATCAAGCCGCCGAAATAGCATATCGAAGCACGGCCGGCGAGCCGATATCGTCGCGATATCAGCTAGCGAGGCCCCCGATGTCGCTCCTTCCCCGTTTCGATGCCCCCTATGCCGAAGCCGACGAGGCGATCGCCGCCCGGCTGCTCGCCGGTGCGGCGCTGCCGGCCGCCGCCGAGGCGCGGATCGACGACAGGGCGCGGGCGCTCATCGGCGCCATCCGGGCGAAGTCGGGCGGGCTCGGCGGCATCGAGGACTTCCTGCGCGAATATTCGCTGACCACCAAGGAGGGCCTCGCCCTCATGGTGCTGGCGGAAGCGCTCTTGCGCGTGCCGGATTCGCGCACCGCCGACGCGCTCATCGAGGACAAGCTGTCGGGCACGGACTGGGCGCACCGGGCGACGCGCTCGGAGGCGTGGCTGGTCTCGGCCTCGGCCTGGGCGCTCGGCGTCACCGCCCGCGTCATCCATCCCGGCGAGACGCCGGAGGGCATCCTGGAGACGCTCGGCAAGCGGCTCGGCCTGCCGACCGTGCGCGCCGCGACGCGGCAGGCCATGCGGCTGCTCGGCTCGCATTTCGTCCTCGGCCAGACCATCGAGGAGGCGCTGGGCCGGGCCGGCGCCGCCCGCCGCTTCCGCTACTCCTACGACATGCTCGGCGAGGGCGCCCGCACCGCCGCCGATGCGGAGCGCTACCTTGCCTCCTACCACGCCGCCATCGCCGCCATCGGCAAGAGCGCGGGCAACGAGGCGCTGCCCAACCGCCCGGGCATCTCCGTGAAGCTCTCGGCGCTGCACCCGCGCTACGAGGCGGTGAGCGCCAAGCGGGTCATGGGCGAGCTGGTGCCGAAGCTGCTCGCCCTCGCCCAGGCCGCCAAGGCCCATGACCTCAACTTCACCGTCGACGCCGAGGAGGCGGACCGGCTCGAACTGTCGCTGGACGTGATCGCGGCGGTGCTGGCCGATCCCTCTCTCGCCGGCTGGGACGGCTTCGGCCTTGCCGTGCAGGCCTACCAGAAGCGGGCGCTGGCAGTGATCGACTGGCTCGACGACCTCGCCGCCCGCCTCGACCGGCGGCTGATGGTGCGGCTCGTGAAGGGCGCCTACTGGGACACCGAGGTGAAGCGGGCGCAGGAGCGCGGCCTTGCTGATTTCCCGGTCTTCACCCGCAAGCCGATGACCGACCTCCATTACATGGCCTGCGCCCGCCGGCTGCTGGCGGCGCGGCCGCGCATCTATCCGCAATTCGCCACCCACAATGCGCTGACCATCGCGACGATCCTCGAGGAGGCCGGCGGCGCCGAGGGCTACGAGTTCCAGCGGCTGCACGGCATGGGCGAGGCGCTCTACGACTCGCTGCTGGCGACGCTGCCGGACGCCGCCTGCCGCACCTATGCGCCGGTCGGCGGCCATCGCGACCTCCTCGCCTATCTCGTGCGACGCCTTCTCGAAAATGGCGCCAATTCCTCCTTCGTCTCGGCCTCGGCCGATCCCGCCGTGCCGGTGGAAACGCTGCTGACCCGGCCGCAGAGCTGGATCGGCGCCGCCGCCGATGCGCGGCCGGTGAAGCTGCCGCGGCCGAAGGACCTCTATGCGCCGGGCCGTGTGAACTCGGCCGGCGTCGAGTTCGGCGATGCGCGCGCACTCGCCCTCTTCCGCGAAGCCGTGGCCAAGGGCCCGGCCAGCTTTCCCGAGGCGGCGCGCCCGCTGGTCGGCGGCAAGGCGCTGCGCGGCGCCATCCGCTCGGTGACGAGCCCGGTGGACGGGGCGCCCGTCGGCGCGGTCGAGGAGGCGGATGCGGCCGCCGTGACGGCGGCCTTCGACCGCGCGGCGGCGGGCTTCGCGGTGTGGAGCCGCACGCCGGTCAGCACCCGCGCCGAGGCGCTGGAGACGCTCGCCGACAAGCTGGAGGCGCGGCTCGGCACCTTCTGCGCGCTGCTCGCCCGCGAGGCCGGCAAGACGCTCGACGACGGCGTCGCCGAGGTCCGTGAGGCGGTCGATTTCTGCCGCTACTATGCGCAGGAGGCCCGCCGCCAGTTCGGCGAGGGGGTGGTGATGCCGGGGCCCACGGGTGAGGAAAACCGCCTGCGGCTGCGCGGCCGCGGCACCATTGTCTGCATCAGCCCGTGGAACTTCCCGCTGGCGATCTTCCTCGGCCAGGTGGCGGCGGCGCTCGCCGCCGGCAATGCCGTCATCGCCAAGCCCGCCGAGCAGACGCCGCTGGTCGCTGCGGCGACCGTGGCGCTCGCCCATGAGGCGGGCATCCCCGCCGACGCCCTGGCGCTCATGCCCGGCGACGGGCGGGTCGGCGCGCTGCTCGTCGGCGAGCCACGCGTCACCGGTGTCGCCTTCACCGGCTCCACTGAGGTCGCCTGGATCATCAACCGCCAGCTGGCGGCGAAGCGCGGGCCCATCGTGCCGCTCATCGCCGAGACCGGCGGCATCAACGCCATGATCGTCGATGCCACCGCGCTTCCCGAGCAGGTGAGCGACGATGTGGTGCTTTCGGCCTTCCGCTCCGCCGGCCAGCGCTGCTCGGCGCTGCGCCTGCTCTGCCTGCAGGAGGACGTGGCGGAGCGCATGCTGGAGATGGTCATCGGCGCCGCCGCGGAGCTGCGCATCGGCGACCCCATGGACCCCGCGACCCATGTCGGCCCGGTCATCGATGCCGAGGCCAAGGCGCGGCTGGAGGCGGTGGTGGAGCGGGCCAAGGCGGAGGGCCGGCTCGTCTGGCAGGCGCGGCTCCCCGCCGACCTGCCGCCGGGCCTCTTCGTGCCGCCGGCCGTCATTCGCGTGGCGAAGCCGGAGGACCTGACCGAGGAGGTCTTCGGCCCCGTCCTGCATGTCACGACCTGGAAGGCGGGGGGCCTCGCGAGGCTCACCGACGCCATCGCCGCCAATGGCACGGGCCTCACCCTCGGCATCCATTCGCGCATCGACCAGGTGGTCGAGGAGGTCGTGGCGCGCCTCGCCAACGGCAATGTTTATGTGAACCGCAACATGATCGGCGCGGTGGTTGGCACCCAGCCCTTCGGCGGCTCGGGCCTCTCCGGCACCGGGCCCAAGGCCGGCGGGCCGCATTACCTGCCGCGCTTCGCGCTGGAGCAGGTGGTCACTGTCAACACCGCCGCGGCCGGCGGCAATGCCAGCCTTCTGGCGGGCGGGGAGGGCTAATCAGCGTTTGCTTGGCGGCCGGCCAAGGCCCCTCACCCTTCCCTCTCCCCGCAAGCGGGGAGAGGGTTGGACCAGCGTCGTGTCCGTTCGCCGACCATGCAGCGGTGCGCACCGGGAACGACGAGGGCGGAACGCCTCCGGACCCTCTCCCCGCTGGCGGGGAGAGGGAAGGGTGAGGGGCAGACCAAAAGCGCTCCCTTGCGGGCTTAGCTGCCCTTAGCTCCCACCATCCGCCGCCACAGGCGCCCGTCGATGGCGGCGAGGCCGAGGCCGATCAGCGCCATGCCGGCGAAATGGGTCGGCGCCAGGCGCTCGCCGAGGAACAGGCTGGTCAGCAGGATGGTCGAGACCGGGATGAGGAAGGTGACGAGCAGCAGGTTGCTCGGCCCGGCCGTCGCTAGCAGGCGGAAGAAGATGATGTAGGCGAGCGCCGTCGACAGGATGGCGAGGGCGAGGACCGCGAGGATGGCCGGCATGCCGGGCATGGCGAGGGTCCAGGGCCGGTCCACCAGCGCAACAATGGGCGTCATCACCACCGTGGTGACGCTGAGCTGCGCCCAGGCGGTGATGGTGGGCGAGATGCCGAGCGCCTTGATCCGCCGCCCCCAGAGGCCGGAAAAGGCATAGGACAGCGTTGCCGCGAGACAGGCCGCAATGGCCCAGAGCGGCGTGTCGAGGCGCCCCAGCGCGGCCGGCCCCACCAGCACCACCACGCCGAGGAAGCCGAGGGCGACGCCCGCCGCCTTGTTCGGGCTCGCCCGGTCGTCGGTGGTGAAGAGGTGCATCACCACCACGGTAAAGAGCGGCGTGGTGGCGTTAAGGATGGCCGCAAGCCCGGCGGGAATGGCGGTCTGGCCCCAGAAGATCAGCGAGAAGGGGATGACGTTGTTGAGCAGCGCCATCACCGCCAGGGTAAACCACACCATGGGACGGCGCGGCAGGGCCTCGCCCGAGATACGGATCACCACGGCGAGGACGGCGGCGCCGATCAGCACGCGGGACAGGACGAGGGTGAGCGGCGGCAGGTCGTCCAGCGCGACGCGGACGAAGAAGAAGGAGCCACCCCAGAGGATGGACAGAAAGATGAGGAGGCTCCAGTCGCGCAGGCTCAACGGCGTCGGCTCCGGTCGGGGCGGACCGGTCTAGCGCGCGGGGGCACGGGGAACCACCCGATCCCTCGGGTGGCGGGCCTGCGTCAGGGGCGGGCGGAGCCCGGCAGGTCGATCGGCGGCAGGCGAACCTCGCGGTTCACGGCATTGACCATGCCGGTGGCGCGGCGCAGCAGCCAGGGATCGCGGTTGGGGCAGCCGTCGCGGGCGAGGGACTGGGCGGCGCGCAGCGTGCGCACCAGCCGGGCGCGGTCCTGCGACTGCAGGCCGGCGCGCTCCACCGCGGCGCGCGAGCGCAGGATGACATTGGCGTCGGAGCAGAGGTCGCCGCGGATGGCGAACTGCGCCGCCGCGGGGGCGGCGCCGAGGCCGCCGATGAGGACGATCGCCAGGAGGAGCGTCGCGGCGAGCTTGCCGAGGCCGGCTGTGATGGAGGCGGTGTCGCCGCCGAGGCAGACCGTCTTCAGCCGCGCCGTCTTGCCCTGCACCACTGCAACCTCCGACCGTGCGAGACCAAGCGCCCCGGCGAGGAGCGCCTCCAGCGCGGCATTGGCCTTGCCGTCCTCGGGAACCGCGCGCACCCGCGCCTTCAGCACGGCGCGGCCGTCGGCGAGGCGCTCGGCGCCTTCCACGGCGTCGCGGCCGCCGCGCGGCGTCAGGCGGACATCGACGAGGACGCGGCCGTCGACGATGCGATAGGGCGCGCTGTCCATCCCCTCAGGTCCTCAGAAGACGTAGGGGCGGACGTAATAGCTGAGCACCATCTGGATGAAGATGATGCCGAGCAGGAGGACGATGGGGGAGATGTCGACAGCGCCGAGATTGGGCATGCGTCGCCGTATGGGCGCGAGGACCGGCTCGGTCAGGGCCCGCAGGGTGGTGTCGATCTGCGCGACGATCTGGTTGCGGTAGTTCACGACGTTGAAGGCGATGAGCCAGGAGAGCACCGCCGAGATGATGATCACCCACCAATAGAGGTTGAGGGCGATGATGAGGATGTCGATGACCGCTTTCATGGATCCGCCATAGGGGGAGGGAAGTCCGGACCCGATTTATGGGGGCTCCGGACCTCCGGGGCAAGCGGGCCGCGTCAGCCCGCCGCGAAGGAGGAGCGCTGGGCCCAGCCGGTCATGCGGTTCTCCAGCCAGACGGTCGCCATGTACATGGCGACGCCGAGGATCGCGAGGGCGATCAGCGCGGCGAAGAGCAGCGGCACGTTGAAGTCGGCCGAGGCGCGGGCCATGAGGTTGCCGATGCCGTAGCGCGAGGCGTTGTACTCGGCGATGACCGAGCCGACATAGGCCAGCGTGATGGCGACCTTCAGCGAGCCGAAGAAATAGGGCAGCGACCGGGGAATGCCGACCTTGGTCATGATCTGCAGCTTCGAGGCGCCGAGCGCCTTCAGCACGTCCTCGGTCTCCGGCTCGATGGTGGCGAGGCCCGTGGCGACGTTCACCACGATGGGGAAGAACGAGATCATGAAGGCGGTGAGCACGGCCGGCAGCCAGCCGACGCCGAACCAGATGACGAGGATCGGCACCACCGCGACCTTCGGGATCGAGTTGAAGCCGACGAGGAGCGGATAGAAGCCGGCGTAGAAGAACCGGCTGGCGCCAAGGACGAGGCCGAGGGCGATTCCGACCGCGACGGCGAGGCCGAAGCCGGCCAGCGTCATCCAGGCGGTGTGGAAGGAATGGAAGCCGATCTGCCGGCGGAACTGCCAGATGGCGATAGCAATGTCGCTGGGGGCCGGCAGCACGAAGGTCGAGACCGCAAAGGCCTTGCAGAGCAGCTCCCAGGCGAGGAACGTGCCCACCGTGCAGAGCAGCGGGGCGAGCTGCAGCCCGAGCTTGGTGCGGTCCAGCGCCGAGGCGCCGATGACCTTGTAGAGCAGCATGGCCACATAGGCGACGCAGCCGATGATCAGCGCGGTCGGCCAGTTGAGGAGCAGGAAGTCGGCAAGCGCGTCCATGGTCGGTCCTCAGGCGGCGGTCCGGGCTTCGGCGATGCGGCCGCGCAGGTCGTGGACGATGTCGGAGAATTCCGAGGTGTAGGTGATCTCGAGGTCGCGAGGGCGCGGGAAGGTCACCTCCTTCTCGGCGATGATCTTCCCCGGCCGGGCCGACATGCAGAAGATGCGGTCGGCGAGGAAGACGGCCTCGCGCAGGTCGTGGGTGACGAGGATCACCGTCAGCGTGCCGGCCATGCGGGCATGGAGGTCGCGGATGACGCACCACAGCTCCTCGCGGGTGAAGGCGTCGAGCGCGCCGAAGGGCTCGTCGAGCATCAGCAGCTTGGGCTCGTGGATGAGGGCGCGGCAGAGCGAGGCGCGCTGCTGCATGCCGCCGGAGAGCTGCCAGGGGAACTTCGATCCGGCGCCCTTGAGGCCGACCGACTCGAGCAGGGCCTCGGCCTTGGCGACATATTCGGCCTTGTGGCGGCGCAGGCGCGAGCGATGCGGCTCGACGATCTCAAGCGGCAGCATGAGGTTCTCGAGCGTGGTGCGCCAGGGCAGCAGGGTCGGCGCCTGGAAGGCCATGCCGGCGATCTTGACGGGATCGCGCACCTCCTGGCCGTCGACCACGACGGCGCCGGACTGCGGGAACTGCAGGCCGGTGGCGAGCTTCATCAGCGTGGACTTGCCACAGCCGGAGGGGCCGACCACCGCGGCGAACTCGCCCTCGTTGACCCGGATGTCGAGGCCGTCGACGGCGAGGGTGCCGCCGGTGGCATAGGTGTGGCTGACGCCGGTCAGTTCAACGAAGGGACGCAAGGGCTGATCGTCTCTCGAAGAGGGCCTCGCGGTGTCTTGTTACCAACGCTGCCGCATGGGGAGGGAACGGGGGCGCGAGCGCCCCCGCAACTCACAGGTGTAGCAAACCTCAGGCCACCTTGCGATCGGCGGCGGCGGGTAGCAGGTCGGAGATGAAGACGTCCTCGACCTTCGGCTTGTTCTTGAAGGTGAAGGTCAGGCCGATCTGGTCGATGGCAGTGGCCATGCGGGCCGGGTCGATGCCGCCGATGCCGTTCGCCTTCACCCAGGGCGACAGCACATAGTTGTCGATGGTCATCTTCAGGCGCTCGGTCTCGGTCTCGAGACGGGCGACGTCGTTGCGGGCGACCACCATCCGGGCGCCGGCGGCCTGGTCGGCGATGCAGTCGCGGATGCCCTTGACGAGGCCGCGGTTGAAGGCGGCCACGGCGCCGCGGTTGGCGGCGAGGAAGGCCGGGCTCGCCATGATGGCGTTGCCGTAGAGTTCGACGCCGTAGTCGTACATGTGGAGGACGACGATGTCGTTCTCCGGCACGCCGCGCGACTTCAGGTTGATGTAGGAGGAGTTGGCGAAGCCGAAGATGGCGTCCACCTCGCCGGAGGCGAGCATGGGCTCGCGCACGGGGAAGCCGACATTCTCGAAGCGCATCTTGGAATCGTCGAGCTTGTTCACGGTCTTGAAGATCGGCCACTGGGCATAGGCCGCGTCAGGGGCGGGAGCGCCGAACTTCTTGCCCTCGAGGCTCTTCACGTCGGTGGTGATGCCGCGCGACTTGCGGCCGACGATGGAGAAGGGCGGGCGGTCATAGACGATCATGTTCGCCTTGAGGTCGACCGTCGGGTTCTCGTCGCGGAAGCGGATCATCGAGTTGATGTCGCCGAAGCCGATGTCATAGGTGCCCGAGGCGACGCGGGTGACGCCCTCGCGCGAGCCGGAGGCGGCGTCGATGGTGACATTCAGGCCCTCGGCGCGGAAATGGCCCTTCTCCAGCGCGGTGAGGAACAGCGCCGAGGGACCCTCGAAGCGCCAGTCCAGCGTGAAGCGCACATTGGTCGTGGCCTGGGCGTGGACGGCGGGGGCGAACAGCGAGGCAAGGGAGGCAGCGCCGGCGAGCTTCAGGGTGTCGCGGCGGGTCGGACGAAAGCGGAACACGGTCATGGACGGGCCTTCTGGGCGGTCGCGGGTTGTCGGGGCCTGAGCCGGCGGCGGGGCCGAGGTGTTCCCGGCCACACCAGGCCGGACACCGTCTCACTGCCCGGGCAGCAAAGACCATGCCGCAAGGGACGGCAACCTGAATCTGTCGCCCCGCGACAATTCTGCGCAACAATTGTGCAGTTTGCTGAAGGCCTGGGCCGTTTACTCGCGGACCGAGGCGGTCGTGGCCGGCGCGCCGAGGTCGAGGCGGGTCGGCTCGATCTGCGCCATGCCCACCGGCGTGCGGATGGCGATGCGGGCGGGCACGAGCGCGCGGGTGCCGGCGACCGGGGCGAGCCAGATCTGCATGTCGCGGTTCGCCTCCATCGGCGCCGTCACCGCGGGCCGGTGGCCGGCGATCGGCCGGTAGCGGGCGTTGCAGACGACGGCGGGGCCGTCATAGCCGGCGACCTTCAGCGGCTCGGTGCGGGCGTAGGAGAAGGAGAGGTCGTAGCGCTGGCGGCCGTCGAAGACCGGGAAGGTCTTGGCGCAGGCCTCGGCCGAGACCAGCGGGCCGGAGCCGGGCACGAAGAAGAAACCGGCCGAGAGCGGATCGAGGATGCCCTGCTTGTGGGTGGCGGAGAGCGGCACCTGGTCGGGCGCGTCGGGACGTTGCGGCTCGGCCGAATGCGAGCGCACGGAGCCGCCGGCCATGGCCATGCGGATGGCGTCGTTCTGCTGGGTGGTGGTGAGGTTCAGCTGGTAGGCGGCGGGCACGGCGCGGCCGCTAGCGATGCGGCCGGAGGCGGTGGCCGAACCGCGGCCTGAGGCGATGACGCGGGAGACGCCGGACAGGCGCAGCGACACGGAGGCCTGGTAGGCATCGTCCGACAGGCGGCCCTCGAAGCCGGCGACGCCGACCTGCAGCCCGCCGATGAGGATCTCGTAGCGGCCGGAGACCCGCTCCTCGGCGGCAGCCGGCAGGGCGATCAGGCCGGCGAGCGCGGCTGCGACGGGCAGGGTCGATCGGGACACGGGCACGAACTCCAGAACCACCGGTCGGGCAGGCCGGCCGGAACGTTCCGCATCAAACCCCGAAATGGTTAATGGCTTGGAAATCCGGCTGTGGCTTGATGGCCGTAACGGGCCCGGCGAGGGACGTGGTCCGATGGCAACGACGGGGGCAGTGGGCGCGTGAGCGGGGCCTGGGGGCGGTGGATCAGGGAGCGGCGGATAGCCGTCGGGCTCGGCATTGGCGCCGGCCGTCGCGCGCTCGCGAGCCTGCTCACCTGGCCCGGCCGCCTGCGCGTGCGCCTCGGCGCCAGCCGGGCGCCGGCCATCGTCCTCGTGCCGCAGGACCTGCGCACCACCGATCCCGTCCGCGCCGATGAGCTCGCCGCCGGCATCTTCACCTTCGCCGGCCGCACCGTCGAGGCCGCCGACCCCTTCACCATCACGCCGCCGAGCGAGGACTGGGCCGAGGCCCTGGCCACCTTCTCCTGGCTGCGGCACCTGCGGGCGTCCGGCACGCCGGAGGCCGCCGAGGCGGGCCGCCGTCTCGTCGTGGCCTGGATCGCGGCGGAAGGACGCCGGCATCCGGCGGGGCGGGCGGACACGGTCGCCGCCGAACGGATCCGCGCCTTCATCGGCGCCTCCGGCCTGCTGCTCTCGGGCGCCGACCAGGTCTTCTACCGCCGCTTCGCCCGGGCGCTGTGGCGACAGGTGCGCGACCTCGAGGCGCGGCTGCCGCGCGTTCCGCCGGGCAAGGACCGGCTGGCCGTGCTCATTGCCCTCGTCACCGCCGCGCTCTGCATGAGCGGCGAGGAGAAGCTGCTCGCCAAGGCCTCGCGCCTGCTGGGGGAGGAGCTCCAGGCGCAGATCCTGCCCGATGGCTGCCATGTCAGCCGCCACCCCGGCATCATCGTCGGGCTGATCCTCGACCTCCTGCCGCTGCGCCAGCTCTTCCCGGCCCGCAATGCGACCCCGCCCGCGACAATCGTCACGGCAGTGGACCGGATGATGCCGATGATCCGCTTCTTCCAGCTGGGCGATGGCAGCCTCGGGCGGTTCAACGGCATGGGCCCGACGCCCATCGACCAGGTGGCGACCGCCCTCGTCTATGACGACACCCGCGGCACGGCTCCTCTGTCCGCGAGCCATGGCGGCTATGAGCGGCTGGAGGCGGGACCTGCCATCGTGCTGGTGGATGCCGGCGCGGCGCCGCCGGCGCGCTACAGCGGCGATGCCCATGCCGGCTGCCTCTCCTTCGAATTCTCCGCCGGCCGCGATCCGATCGTCGTCAATTGCGGCGTGCCGCCCATCCTCAAGGCGGCCTGGCGGACCGATGCCCGCAAGACCGCAGCCCATTCCACCGTCTCCGTCGCCAACCGCTCCTCCATGAGGATCGGCACCGGCATCTGGTCGGAGGGCCTCGTCGTGTCGGGCACGGGCCCGGTGACGCGCGAGCGCCGCGGCCAGTCGCTCGTCGCGCGGCATGACGGCTATCGCAGCCGCCTCGGGGTCGTCCATGTCCGGCGGCTGGACCTTGCCGCGACCGGCGACCGCCTCGCCGGCGAGGACCGCATCGAGGGCGCCGACCAGCCCTACACGCTGCGCTTCCATCTCCATCCCGGCGTCGAGGTCATTCCGACCGAGCATCCCCAGGCGGCGCTGCTGCGCCTGCCGGGCGGCGACGGCTGGCGCTTCGTCGCCGACCAGCCTGTGGCGATCGAGGAGAGCGTCGCCCTCGCCCAGGCCGAGGGGCCGCGGCGGGCGCTGCAGATCGTCGTTGCCGTGGCCTCCTCGGCGGCGATCCCGGCGGTCACCTGGGCCTTCCAGAGGCTGGAGCGGCCGCAGAAGCGGGCCGAGCCGCTGCCCGAGCCGGAACTGCCGCTCGGCTGAGGGTGCAAACACGGTTTCGGTGCGGCGTCGACCGTGCTAGAGCGCGCGGCATCCCCCGCCGCTGCCGGAGCCATCGCCTTGTCGACCGACCGTCCCGTTTCCCGTGCCCTCCTCTCCGTGTCGGACAAGACGGGGATCGTCGACTTCGCCCGCGCCCTCGCCGATCTCGGCGTGGCGCTCGTTTCCACCGGTGGCACCTACAAGACGCTGAAGGATGCCGGCCTTGCCGTCACCGAGGTGGCCGAGCTCACCGGATTTCCCGAGATGATGGACGGCCGGGTGAAGACGCTGCACCCGAAGGTGCATGGCGGCCTGCTCGCCATCCGCGGCAATGAGGAGCACGAGGCGGCGGCCAGGACCCACGGCATCCTGCCGATCGACCTGCTGGTGGTGAACCTCTACCCCTTCGAGGCGACGATCGCCCGCGGCGCCTCGTGGGAGGACACGATCGAGAACATCGACATCGGCGGCCCGGCCATGATCCGCGCCGCGTCGAAGAACCACGACGCGGTGACGGTGGTGGTCGACGGCGCCGACTATGCGCCGGTGCTGGAGGCCATGCGGGCGAACAAGGGCGCGACGACGCTGGACCTGCGCCGCCGCCTCGCCGCCAAGGCCTATGCGCGCACCGCCGCCTATGACGCGGCCATCTCCACCTGGCTCTTCGAGCAGCTCGGCGAGACGGCGACGCCGTCGCGCGCCTTCGGCGGCACGCTCGCCCAGGGCCTGCGCTATGGCGAGAACCCGCACCAGTGGGCGGCGTTCTACAAGACGGCGCAGGGCGCCAATCCGCGGCCGGGCGTCGCCACGATCCGCCAGCTCCAGGGCAAGGAGCTCTCCTACAACAACCTCAACGACACCGACGCGGCCTATGAGCTGGTCGGCGAGTTCGATCCCGCCCGCACCGCGGCGGTCGCCATCATCAAACACGCCAACCCCTGCGGCGTCGCCGAGGGTCCGGACCTGCTGGCGGCCTATGAAAAGGCGCTGGCCTGCGATCCCGTCTCGGCCTTCGGCGGCATCGTGGCCCTGAACCGCACGCTCGACGCGGAAGCGGCGAAGAAGATCGTCGAGATCTTCACCGAGGTGATCATCGCTCCCGACGCGACGGAGGAGGCCAAGGCCATCGTCGCGGCGAAGAAGAACCTCCGCCTGCTGCTTGCCGGCGGCCTGCCGGACCCGAAGGCGCCGGGCGTCATCGTCAAGAGCGTCGCCGGTGGCCTGCTCGTCCAGTCGCGCGACAATGCCGTGGTCGACGCCATGGACCTCAAGGTGGTGACGAAGCGCGCGCCGACCGCGCAGGAGCTCACCGACCTGCGCTTCGCCTTCCGCGTCGCCAAGCACGTGAAGTCCAACACCATCGTCTATGCCAAGGACGGCGCGACGGTGGGCATTGGCGCCGGCCAGATGAGCCGCGTCGATTCCGCCCGCATCGCCGCCCGCAAGGCGCAGGATGCGGCGGAGGCCGGCGGCTGGGCCGTGCCGCTGACCAAGGGCTCCGTCGTTGCGTCGGATGCCTTCTTCCCCTTCGCCGACGGCCTGCTGGCCGCCGTCGAGGCGGGCGCCACCGCGGTGATCCAGCCGGGCGGCTCGATGCGCGACCAGGAGGTCATCGACGCGGCGGATGCCGCGGGCCTCGCCATGGTCTTCACCGGGGTTCGCCACTTCCGGCACTGATGGGGAACGCCTACATTCTCCGTGGGCGACACGGAGACCCCTTCAGATGCTGCTTTCCACGACCCCGACCCTCGAGGGCGGCCGGATCATCCGCTACAACGGCATCGTCACCGGCGAGGTCATCCTCGGTGCGAACATTTTCCGCGACTTCTTCGCCTCGATCCGCGACATCGTCGGCGGGCGGGCAGGGTCCTACGAGACCGTGCTGCGGGATGCCCGCAACACCGCCTTCCAGGAAATGATGTCCGAGGCGCAGCGGCTCGGCGCCAATGCGATCGTCGGCATCGACCTCGACTACGAGACGCTCGGCAAGTCCATGCTGATGGTCTCGGCCTCCGGCACTGCGGTCACGGTGGAAATGGCGCTCGGCCAGCCGGCCCCGTCGCCGGCCGGCTTCGGCGGGTCGGTGCCGCCCTGGGGCCAGCGCTGAGGCTGTGATCCATTTGGCGGGGTGCTGTCCCGCGTTGCATCAGGTTCTCGGGCGGGGGGCATTGAACCTCCGTCCGTCATGCCCGGGTTTATCCCGGGCATCCACGAATTGAGTTTCAGAGTGCGGTGTTCAAGTCGTGGATGCCCGGCACAAGGCCGGGCATGACGCGAAAAGGGTCGCGCCAAGTCCTTGCATGACCGTCAGGCCGGCGCCTTCGTCCGCACGAAGGACAGGATCGTCGCGCCGATCAGGAACATGAACGCCAGGACGCCGAGGCCGGCGCGCTGGTCGTTGAGCGCCAGGGTGACGACGCTCGCGAGGAACGGGCCGACAAAGGCCGTGACCTTCCCCGACAGCGCAAAGAGCCCGAAGAACTGGCCGATCTGCTCCTGCGGGGCGAGGCGCACCAGCAGCGACCGCGAGGCGGCCTGCAAGGGCCCGGCGGCGGCGCCGATCAGCCCGCCCAGCACGAGATAGACTTGCTCCGGCGCGGTGGCGAAGAGCCCGTCGCCGGGAGCAGGCGGCGTCGTCGCGAAGACGAAGAACACGTGGTCGCGGCCGATCAGCAGGATCGTCACCACCGAAAAGGTCAGCGCGGCGATGGAGCCGAGGATGACTGGCTTGGAGCCGAGCGTGTCGTCGAGCCGGCCGCCGATTAGCGCGCCGGCCGTGCCGGTGATGGTGAGCAGGATGCCGAAGAGGCCGATCTCGATGGTGGTCCAGCCGAAGACGCCGGCCGCGTAGATGCCGCCGAGGGCGAAGAGCGCCACGAGGCCGTCCATGTAGATCATATTGGCGATGAGGAAGGTCATGACATTGCCGTGGCGGCGGACCTCCAGCAGCGTCGCCTTCAACCCCGTGCAGCCCGCCTTGACCGCCGCCGCCATGCCCATACGGGCGGGCGCATCGGGGGTGAAGAGGAAGAGCGGGATGACGAAGATGATGAACCAGAGGGCGGTGAGCGGCCCCGCCGCGCGGTCGCCTTCGCGCGCCGCCGCATCGAGCCCGAAGAGCGGGGAGAAGCCGATCAGGGTGCGGCCGGTCTCGGGGCTCGCCACGAGGAAGCCGAGCATGAAGATCAGCGAGACCATGCCGCCGACATAGCCCACTGCCCAGCCGAGGCCGGAGAGCCGGCCGATGCGCTCGGGCGGCACCAGCGAGGGCATCATTGAATTGTTGAAGACGGTGGCGAATTCCGCGCCGATCGTGGCGATGACGAAGGCGACGAGGACGATGGCGACCGTTTCCGGCGCGCCGGGCCTGCCCAGCCAGAGCAGGCTCGCGCCGATGATCAGCAGCAGGCCGAAGGCGGCGATCCAGGGCTTGCGCCGTCCGGAGGCGTCGGCAATGGCGCCGAGGACCGGCGAGAGCACGGCGATGGCGACGCCGGCAGCGCTCGTCGCGAAGCCCCACATGGCCTGGCCCTCGACCGGATTGGCGGCCACCGCGCTGGCGAAGAAGGGCGCATAGACGAAGGTGTTGATGAGGGTGAAATAGGGCTGCGCCGCCCAGTCGAAGAGCACCCAGCCGGCGATGGCCGAGCGCGGCGCGGCCTGGCGGGGCGCCATGTCGGAGGTGGGGACCGGGGGCAGCATGGGCTTGGACCTTCGCGGGCGTCTCCAGCCTGGGGCGGAGACGGCAGGCGCGGGGGGATCAGAGCCGCCCCCGCCACGGCGATGCACTGTTATTCGGGCCAGCGGGCGAGGCCCTCGGCGCCGTCGGCCGGGGTGCGGGCGACGTTGAGGACAAGCGCGAGGAGCGAATAGATGCCGACGAGGGTCGGGATCTCCACCGCGCCCTGCTCGCCGTGGCGGGCGACGATGCGGGCATAGGTGGTGTCCGACCAGCGCTTGGTGGTGATGAGCTCGGCCACGGCATCGTGGATCAGCGTCTCGTCCTCGCTCATGCCGTCGGGGCGGCGGCCCTCGGCGATGGCGGCGAGGATGGCCTTGGACACGCCGGCCTTCTCGGCCTCCATGGCATGGACCGACCATTCGAACTGCTGGGAATAGGACCGCGCCACCTGGCAGATGGCGAGTTCCTTCAGGTCCTCCGGCAGGCACGAGCCGTAGCGCAGGCGGCGGCCGAGGGCCTCGACATCGATCATCACCTTGGGCGAGCGCATCAGCGGCGCATAGGGGCCGAAGGGCTCGACGCCGCGGCGGCGGCGGAAATCGGCGGCGGCAGCCTCCTGGTCCGGCGTGTAGTCGGCGGGCGGGATGGGCGGCAGGCGATCCGGGGCAGCCATGAGGGTTCTTCTCGGCAGGGTTGCGGGGGGCCCGGGAACGCCCGGACATGGTCGACTCGCTCGCACGAGCCGTCGCATCATGAGGTTCCACCAGCCCTTGCCAAGGGGGCGACACGGGGGACGGGGATGCGGGGCGCGAAGGGCCCTGCGGCGTCCGATGGGAGGGGTGATGAGACAGATGTTCCGGCTGGCGGTGATCGCCGCACTCGCGATGTCGCCTGCGGCGGCACAGACGCCTCCCGCCCCGTCGCAAGCCTGGCCGATCATCTCCGAGGGCGCGCGCGTCTATCCGGCCACGGCGGCCAATGGCATGGTGGCGAGCCAGGAGGCGCGGGCGACGCGCGTCGGCGTCGAGGTGCTGCGCCAGGGCGGCAATGCGGTGGATGCGGCGGTGGCGGTGGGATTCGCGCTGGCCGTGACGCTGCCGCGCGCCGGCAATCTCGGTGGCGGCGGGTTCATGCTGGTGCATCTCGCCGAGCGGGGCGAGACCGTCGCCATCGACTATCGCGAGACAGCCCCGGCGGCGGCGACCCCGACCATGTTCCTCGGCCCGAATGGCGAGCCGGATCCGCGGCTATCGCGCGATTCGGGGCTGGCCGCCGGCGTGCCCGGCACGGTGGCGGGGCTTGCCGAGGCGCATCGGCGCTGGGGCTCGGGCCGCTTCTCGCTGGCCGAACTGGTCGCGCCGGCCATCCGGCTCGCCCGCGACGGCATCATCGTCGACGAGGACCTTGCCGATTCCCTGCCGCGGGCCGCTGCCCGGCTCGGCCGCTTTCCCTCCTCGCGGCGCATCTTCCTGAAGCCTGACGGGACCGCCCCCGCCCCCGGCGAGCGGCTGGTGCAGGAGGATCTCGCCCGCTCGCTCGAGGCCATCGCGCAGCAGGGCCCGGCCGGCTTCTACGAGAGCGCGACGGCCGCGCGGATCGTCGCGGCGCTCGCCCAGCACGGCGGCATCATGACCACCGAGGATTTCCGCGCCTACCGACCGGTGATCCGCGAGGTGGTGCGCGGCAGCTACAAGGGCTGGACGCTGGCCTCCATGCCGCCGCCCTCCTCGGGGGGCGTCCATCTCGTGCAGATGCTGAACATGCTCGAGCCGCTCGATCTCGGCGCGACCGGCCAGAACAGCGCCGAGACGATCCACTGGATGGTCGAGGCGATGAAGCTCGCCTATGCCGACCGGGCGCAGTATCTCGGCGATCCCGACAGCGTCCGCATTCCCGTGCGCGGCCTCACCTCCAAGGCCTATGCGGCGACGTTGAGGGCGCAGATTGACCCGGGGCGGGCGCGGCCGTCCTCGGCCATCCGCGCCGGCGACCCGGCGCCGCACGAGGGCGAGCAGACCACGCATTTCTCGGTGGTCGACCGGTTCGGCAATGCGGTGTCCAACACCTACACGCTGAACTTCTCCTATGGCCTCGGCCTCGTCGCCGAGGGCACCGGCATCCTGCTCAACAACGAGATGGATGATTTCGCCGCCAAGGCCGGGGCGGTGAATGCCTTCGGCCTCGTCCAGGGCGCGGCGAACCTGCCCGGTCCCGGCAAGCGGCCGCTGTCGTCGATGACGCCGACCATCCTGTTCCGCGATGGCAAGGTGGCGATGGTGACGGGCTCGCCCGGCGGCAGCCGCATCATCACCATCACGCTGCAGACCATCCTCAACGTCATCGACCACGGCATGAACATCGCCGAGGCGGTGGCAGCGCCGCGGGTTCATCACCAGTGGATGCCGGATGCCATCGACGTGGAGCAGGGCATCTCGGTGGACACCCAGCGGCTGCTCACCGCCCGTGGCCATACGCTGACGCCGCGGCCGGCCTTCGGCAACGTCAACGCCATCCTCGCCGTGCCCGGCGGCTGGGCGGGGGCCTCCGACAGCCGGCAGCGCGGCACGCTCGCCGCCGGCCACTGACGGCTCCTGCCAGAACGCTGGCAGCAGGCGGGGCGTCGGGTCCCACAGGGCGCTTGACCGCGGCGCCGGTCTGTTCGCATTATGTTCTCATGTCGAACCGCCAGATGATCCACGCTTTCGATGCCGGAACGCCCGCCGCCCTCGCCGCGGCCGGGCTCGCCTCCCGCTTCCACGCCTGGCGCGGCGCCTCGGGGCGCCGCTACCTCGTCACCGTGCATGATGTCACTGCCGCGCCGGCCTATCCCGGCGCCGTCGTGGTGCTGGCCCGCCGCGAGGCGGACGGCACCCGCGTGGCGCTCTGGGCCGGGCGCTCGCCAGCGTCCGGCGCTGCGCTTGCCCGGCTCGCCCAGATGAAGCGGGCCGAGGAGGTGCATGTCCACCTCATCGCCGAAAGCGCGGAGGCCCGCGCCGCGGTCGAGGCCGACCTCGTCACCCGCGCGCCCGTCCTCGTGGCCAACGCCGCCTGAGCCGGTCGCTCAGGGCTTGAGGATGACCTTGCCGCGGGCCTGGCGGCTGGTCAGCACGTTCAGCGCCTCGGCGATCTTCTCCAGCGGATAGGTGCCGTGGACGTGGAGGGAGAGCTTGCCCTCCGCCGTCCATTTCGCCACCTGGATGAGGTTCTGCCGGTTCTTCTCCGGCTCCTTCTGGGCGAAGGCGCCCCAGAACACGCCGCGGATGTCGCAGCCCTTCAGCAGGGTGAGGTTCAGCGGGATCTTCGGGATCTCGCCGCCGGCAAAGCCGATGACCAGGAAGCGGCCCTCCCAGGCGATGGCGCGCAAGGCCGGCTCGGCCAGCTTGTCGCCCACGGGATCATAGATGACGTCCGGGCCCTTGCCTCCGGTCAGGGCCCGCAGCCCTTCCTTGAGGTCGTGCGTCGCATAGTTCAGCACCTCGTCGGCGCCGTGCTCGCGGCAGAAGGTGAGCTTGTCGTCGGAGGAGGCGCAGGCGATGACCTTCGCCCCCATCGCCTTGCCGAGCTCGATCGCCGCGAGGCCGACGCCGCCGGCAGCGCCGAGGACGGCCAGCGTCTCGCCGGGCTTCAGCTGAGCGCGGTCCTTCAGCGCGTGGATCGTGGTGCCATAGGTGATGATCATGCCGGCGGCCTGCTCGTCGGTGAGGCCGTCAGGAATCGGGGCGAGGGTCTTGGCCTTGGCGACGATGTGGGTGCGGGCAGCGCCGTGCGGCACGTTGCCGAGGACGCGGTCGCCGACCTTCAGGCCGGTGACGCCCTCGCCGAGGGCAGCGACGCGGCCGGCGAATTCCGAGCCCGGCGAGAAGGGCAGCTCGGGCTTCACCTGGTACATGTTCTTGATGATCAGGTTGTCGAAGAAGTTGAGGCCGACCGCCGTGACGGCGACCACGGCCTCGCCGGGGCCGGGCACCGGATCGGGCAGCTCCTCGACGACGAGGCTCTCGGGGGGGCCATAGGCCTTGCACAGGACGGCACGCATCGGGGGTCTCCGGATCAGGCCGCCAGAGTTCGGGGCGGCAGACCTCAAGTCAATCCGGCCGAAGGGGGAGGCGGCGAGCCCGGCAAGACACGCTTAAGCCTTTGGCAGGACGCGTGGCAGGCCATCACGAAGGGGACTTCGGATTGCCGCATTCGGCGCTATGATCTTCTCCATGACGACCCTGCGCATGGACAATGCGTCAGGCCGGAACCTCCCCGGCCGCGAGACGGGTACTGCCCCGGCGGATGATCGGTCCGGCCGGGTTCCCGCATTGCGTCGGCTCATGCGCCCAGGATTTCTGCTCCCCGCGATCTGCGCCTCCCTGGCGGCCGGGCTCCTCGGCGGCTTCATCGCCTTCGCCGAGAGCGCCACCCGCCCCTACGATCCGTCGAGCCCGCGCACCGAGGCCATCGTGGCGCTGACCGGCGGCGCCTCGCGGGTCAGCGACGCGGTGACGCTGCTCGGCACCGGCCACGGCCGCCGCCTGCTCATCAGCGGCGTCAACCCGATGGTCGGCGAGCGCGAGCTCGCCCGCGCCGTTCCCGGCGCCACCGCCTTCCTCG
Source organism: Phreatobacter oligotrophus (assembly GCF_003046185.1). Taxonomy (NCBI): domain Bacteria; kingdom Pseudomonadati; phylum Pseudomonadota; class Alphaproteobacteria; order Hyphomicrobiales; family Phreatobacteraceae; genus Phreatobacter; species Phreatobacter oligotrophus. The sequence goes on along the minus strand of NZ_PZZL01000003.1, from coordinate 236,100 downwards.
GCTGCTGCATCGACCTCGACCACCGGGCGCTGAACACCCGCGGCAATGCCATCGAGACGGCGAAATGGGTCCGTCTCCATGCCTTCCGCTCGCTGCTCGTGGTGACCTCGGGCTATCACATGCCGCGCACCATGCTGGAGCTGCAGCAGCTCATGCCGGAGGTGCGGCTGGTGGCCTTCCCGGTCCAGACCGGGGTGCTCCATCCGGACGGATGGTGGAAAGACGCGGCGAGCGTGAAGATTCTCGGCTTCGAATATGCCAAATACCTGATGGCCGCGGTCGGGCTCCGTCTCGACCGCGCGACAGCAGACCCCGCGCAGCAACGACTGCGCACCGCCCGGAGCTGATCCGCCGGGCGGCGAGGACCCGCCCGAGATGCTCCACCTGCGTTCCCTGCTCTTCAACATCTTCTTCTATCTGTGGACGCTGATCCTGATGATCATCGTCCTGCCGGCGCTCGCCTGGCCGAATGACCGGCCGATCCTGGGCATCGGCCTCGTCTGGGGCCGCGGCAATCTCTGGGCGCTCCGGGTGATCTGCGGCCTGAAGGTCGAGTGGCGCGGCATGGAGAAGATCCCGGACGGGCCGCTGCTGGTCGCGGCCAAGCACCAGTCCGCCTGGGAGACCTTCGCTTTCTTCATCCCCTTCCGGCGGCCGGCCTATGTCTACAAGCGCCAGCTCGCCTATGTGCCGCTGTTCGGCTGGCTCATCTGGAAGGCGAAGCAGATCCCGGTGGATCGCGGCCGCAAGGGCGAGGCGCTCGCCTCGATCACCGTCGGCGCCAAGCGCGCGGCGGCCATCGGCCGGCAGGTGATGATCTTCCCCGAAGGCACGCGCCGGGCGGTCGATGCGCCGCCAGACTACAAGTTCGGCGTCACCCATCTCTATCGGTCGCTCGGCCTGCCCTGCCAGCCGGTGGCGCTGAATTCCGGCATGTTCTGGAGCCGCAAGTCGATGACGCGCCGGCCCGGAACGGTGCTGGTGGAATTCCTCGACCCGATCCCGCCGGGCCTGCCGCCCGCCGAATTCTCCGCCCGGCTCGAGGCCGGCATCGAGGAGGCCACGAACCGCCTGATCGCGGAATCGCGGGCGCGCGGCGAGGGCGAGTGAGCCTCAGCCCTGCGGGTGGAAGAAGTTGTAGACCGCCTGCGCCGTCGCGGCATTGATGCCGGGCGCGCGCTGCAGGTCGTCGAGGCTCGCCCGCTCGATGGCTTTCAGCGTGCCGAAATGGTTGAGCAGGGCGCGCTTGCGGGCCGGGCCGATGCCGCCGATCTCGGCGAGGCCGGCCGAGCGGATATCCTTCTTGCGGCGGCCGCGATGGGTGCCGATGGCGAAACGGTGGGCCTCGTCGCGCAGGCGCTGGACGAAGTAGAGCACGGGATCGCGGGGCTCCAGCCGGAACGGCTCGCGCCCCGGCATGTGGAAGGTCTCGCGGCCGGCCTCACGGTCTCGCCCCTTGGCGATGGCGACGAGCGGCACGTCGGTGATGCCGAGGTCGGTGAGGATCGCCTGCGCCGCCGAGAGCTGGCCGGGCCCGCCATCGATCACCACGAGGTCGGGCCAGGATGAGTCGGCCTCGGCATCCTCGGTCGTGCCCTCCACTCCATTCTCGGCGGGCCTTACGGCATCCTTGACGAGGCGCTTGAAGCGGCGCTCCAGCACCTCGCGCATCATGCCGAAATCGTCGCCCGGCGCGATGTCGGACTTGATGTTGAAGGTGCGGTAGTCGCGGCGGCGGAAGCCTTCGGGTCCGGCCACGATCATGCCGCCGACGGCGTTCGTGCCCATGATGTGGGAGTTGTCATAGACCTCGATGCGGCGCGGCGGGGCGGCAAGGCCGAAGGCGCTGGCGAGGCCCTGCAGCAGCTTGAGCTGCGAGGCGCTCTCGGCGAGCTGGCGGCCAAGGGCCTCGCGGGCATTCTGGGCGGCGTGGTCGACAAGGTCCTTCTTCTCGCCGCGCTTCGGCGCCGCCACCTCGACCTTGCGGCCGGCGCGGGCGGTGAGCGCCTCGGCGAGCACGGCCTGGTCCTCGAGGTCGTGCGACAGCAGCACCTGCGAGGGCGGCGGCTTGTCGTCGTAGAACTGGGCGACGAAGGAGGAGAGCACCTCGGCTGCCTCCAGCGAGCGGTCGGCCTTGGGGTAGTAGGCGCGGTTGCCCCAGTTCTGGCCGGTGCGGAAGAAGAAGACCTGGATACAGGTCTGGCCGCCTTCCTGGACGGCGGCGAAGACGTCGGCCTCCTCGACCCCGCGCGGGTTGATGCCCTGCGTCGCCTGGACGGCGGAGAGCGCGGCGAGGCGGTCGCGATAGACCGCGGCGCGCTCGAATTCCATGGCCTCGGCCGCCTCCTCCATCTGCCGGGCGAGCAACTGCTTCACTGCCTGGCTGCGACCGGACAGGAACAGCTTCGCTTCCTTGACGAGGGCGGCGTAGTCCTCGCCCGAGACCTCGCCGGTGCAGGGGCCGGCGCAGCGCTTGATCTGGAAGAGAAGGCAGGGCCGCGTGCGGCTCTCGAAGACCGCATCGGTGCAGGAGCGCACGAGGAAGGCGCGCTCCAGCGCATTGATGGTGCGCCCGACCGCCCAGGCCGAGGCGAAGGGGCCGAAATAGTCGCCCTTGGCGACGCGGGCGCCGCGGTGCTTGGCGATGCGCGGCGCCGCATGGTCGCCGGTGATGAGGATGTAGGGGAAGGACTTGTCGTCCCGCATCAGCACGTTGAAGCGGGGACGCAGCTGCTTGATGAGATTGGCCTCGAGCAGCAGCGCCTCGGTCTCGGTCTTGGTCGAGACGAATTCCATGGCCGTGGTGGCGGCGACCATGCGGGCGATGCGGCTGACGAGGCCGGTCGGGCGGGCATAGGAGATCACCCGCTTGGCGATGGACTTCGCCTTGCCGACATAGAGCACCTCGCCCTTCGCATCGATCATGCGATAGACGCCCGGGCCCTTCGGCGCGTGTTTCACCGCCGCCTTGATGACCTCCATGCCGGCGGCGATGGTGCCTTCCGCCGGGGCCTGTTCATCCTCCGGCACGAGGTCGAGGACGAGGGCTTCCGGCTCGTCGGCCTCGACGGTTTCCGGGTCCCTCAGGTCTGGATCGATATTGGTGCGGCCGGCGCGACTCATGGTCAGCGATATATAGGCGATCGGGCCGTCCGGCATCTGGCAGGAGCGGCGCAGCCCCCCCTATTCGCGCACGCCGGTGACGTCCGGCGTCTGCCAGATGAGGTGCTGCCCGCCATCGACGGGAATGGTGACGCCGGTCACGGCCGTGGCCGTGGCGAGGTAGAGCACGGCGCGGGCGATCTCGGCCGGCGGGCTCCCGGTGCGGGTGAGGGTCGCGGCGGTCTGGCGGGCGAAGTCCTCGGGCTCCTGGCGATGGCCCTGCAGGCTCGGGCCCGGTGCCACCGCATTGACGCGGATGCGCGGGGCGAAGGCCTGCGCCATGGCGACGGTCGCCGCATGCAGCGCCGCCTTGGTGAGGGCATAGGAATAGAACTGCGGCGTCGGCTTGAAGACGCGCTGGTCGGTGAGATTGATGATGGCCGACCCCTCCGGTGCCTGGGCGGCGAAGTCCTGGGCGAGGAAGGAGGGGGTCTGGATGTTCACCCGGAACTGCCGGTTCCACATCTCGCGGGTGAGCGTGCCGAGTTCGTCCGCCTCGAAGGAGCTGGCATTGTTCACGAGCAGGGTCAGCGGTCCGACGGCGGCCACCGCCGCGGCGATGAGGCCGTCGACCTCGGCCGGTTCCGCGAGATCGGCGACGACCACGGCCGCCCGCGCGTCACGGGCCGTCAGCTCCGCCGCCAGGGCCTCGGCCTCGCCGCGCGAGCGGTTGGCGTGGATGGCGACGGCATAGCCGACGCCCGCCAGGGCCTCGACGATGGCGCGGCCGACGCGTCGCGCCCCGCCGGTGACGAGCGCCGCTCCCGGATGGCTCATGAACAAGGCTCCCGTCATGGGCATCGGACGCAATGTCGCGCCGCCGATGCCGTCCTGCCACACCCGGCCGTGGCAGGCGAGAGCCTTACCTGGCAGGTAACCCCAAGGCTCCGTGACACTGCACGCCGGCCTGTCAGGTGGTCGTGACGCACTACGCCGGCACCTCCGGGCCGGTTCACCTGGGATGCCCGATCGTTGACCGAGCGCAGCCACGATTGTGCCACAGTTCGACAGTCAAACGAAAGCAAATACTGGGCTTATTAAAAGTATAAATCTCTTATTTGGGTCAAAGTAACACTTAATTTCCAAATATGACTTTGAAATCGTGCCTCATTTCAGCCAACAACCGATGGAAATGAGCATGGGCAGGCGTCGATCGACGCTTGCGAGGTCTGTCTGCGGTAACGCTCCATTAAGGACGCGGTCAAGGAACAGGCGAAAATTCGAACGAATGCGGTTATGGATCATTCACCGCATCACGACGGGGACCGCGGCCGCTTCCTTTTCCGGCCGCCGTCCGTGGGACAGGAGTTGATTATGAAGAAGATCGTCTGGGCCGCGGCCGCTGCCGCCATGCTCGCCACCCCGGCCTACTCGGCCGACCTCGTGCGCCGCCAGCCGGTCGCCGACACCGTGTTCGTCCCGGCCGCCCCGGCTGGCGTCTGGACCGGCTTCTACCTCGGTGCCCATCTCGGTGCCGGGTTCTCCTCGAACTTCCGCAACAATGCCGGCTACGCGCTCGGCAGCGCCTCGGGCTTCTTCGGCGGCCTGCAGGGCGGCTATGACTACCAGATCAACCGCGTCGTCCTCGGCCTCGCCGGCGACATCTCCTACGGCAGCATCTCCCGCCGCTTCGTTTCGGCCGCGCCCTTCGACGTGCGCGCCACCGAGAACTGGCAGGGCTCGATCCGCGGCCGCCTCGGCTACGCCGTCCAGGACAACCTGCTGATCTACGCCACCGGTGGTCTCGCCCTCGGCACGGTCAACGCCCGCGAGCTGGCCCCTGGCCTCGTGAGCCAGTCGCGCACCCTCACCGGCTGGACCCTCGGCGCCGGCGGCGAGTACAAGTTCACCCCGAACTGGTCGGCGCTGCTCGAGTACCGCTACACCGATCTCGGCCGTGCCACCTACGTCAACCTGACCGGCGCCCCGCGCATCGGCCTGTCGAGCCACACGATCCGCACCGGCATCAACTACCGCTTCTGATCGCGCACAACCGCGTGATGCCAGACGGCCCGGGCTCGTCCCGGGCCGTTTTGCGTCGGTCCCCCGGTTGATCGGCCGCATTGCCTTGGCCCATGCCCCGCACTATCAGAAGGGCATGGGGCTTCTCGACCTCGCCAATCCCTCGCGCTTCCTCGCGCTCGTCGCCCGTGTGCAGCCGTGGCTCATCGCCGCGACCGTTGCCGTGTTCGCCGTGGCCGCCTGGCAGGTCTTCTTCGTCTCGCCCGACGACTACCAGCAGGGCGACACGGTCCGGATCATGTACATCCACGTGCCGGCCGCCTGGTTGTCGCTGTTCTGCTACGCGGTGATGGCTGCGGCCTCCCTCGGCACCCTGGTCTGGCGCCATCCGCTCGCCGATGTCTCCGCCAAGGCCGCGGCCCCCATCGGCGCCGCCTTCACCTTCATCTGCCTCGCCACCGGCTCGCTCTGGGGCCGGCCGATGTGGGGCACCTGGTGGATATGGGACGCAAGGCTGACCTCCGAGCTCGTCCTGCTCATTATGTATCTCGGCCTGATGGCGCTCTGGCGCTCGATCGACGATCCGGGCCGGGCCGGGCGCGCCGCGGCCGTGCTCACCCTCGTCGGCACGGTCAACCTGCCGATCATCAAGTTCTCGGTCGACTGGTGGAACACGCTGCACCAGCCGGCCTCCGTCTTCCGACTCGGCGGGCCTACCATTCACCCCTCGCTGCTGACGCCGCTGATGGTGTCGGCGCTGGCCTTCACCCTGCTCTTCCTCGTCCTGCACCTCGCCGCCATGCGCAACGAGATCCTGCGCCGCCGCGTGCGTGCCATGCAGCTCATCGAGGCGCAGCGCGAGACCCTGCCGGCCGGCGCCCAGCCGGTGCCGGGGGAGTAAGCGCCATGGGCACGATGTTCGGGGTGCAGCATGCCGGCTTCATCATCGCCTCCTATGCGGTGACCATCGCGACGATCGGCGCCCTCATCGCCTGGATCGCCATCGACCACCGCCGCCAGAAGGCGGCGCTGGCGGCGCTCGAGGCGCGCGGCGTCACGCGCCGCTCGGCCCGCGGCGGAGAGGCGTCATGAGCGAGATCACGGGCGAGGCGGCGGCGCCGCGCCGCCGGTCCTTCCTGGCCTTCCTGCCGCTCGTCATCTTCGCCGGACTGGTCGTGGTCTTCCTGATCGGCCTGCGCGGCGATCCGCAAAAGCTGCCCTCGGCGCTCATCGGCAAGCCGGCGCCGCAGGTGGCGCTGCCGCCCGTCGAGGGCGTCGACCGCCCGGGTCTCACCACGGCGGCGCTGCAGGGGCAGGTGACGCTGGTCAATGTCTTCGCCTCCTGGTGCATTCCCTGCCACGAGGAACATCCCTTCCTCATGGAACTGGCGAAGGACAGCCGCTTCCGCCTCGCCGGCATCAACCAGAAGGACCAGCCGGACAATGCCCGGCGGTTCCTCGGCCGCAACGGCAATCCCTATGCGCTGGTCGGGGCCGACATGTCGGGCCGCGCCTCCATCGAATGGGGCGTCTATGGCGTGCCGGAGACCTTCGTCGTCGGGCGCGACGGGGTGATCCTTTTCAAGCATGTCGGGCCGATCACGGCGGAGTCCTTGCGCGACCGGCTGCGGCCCGAGATCGAGAAGGCGCTGGCGCGGTAAGCGCCGCGGCCGTTGATCGCCGCGTCCCGCCGGGCGTCGCACCCGAACCTCCGACCGTCATGCCCGGCCTTGCGGCGGGCATCCACGAATTGCTTTGAGATGGCGGTGTTCAAGTCATGGATGGCCGGGACAAGCCCGGCCATGACGGTGAGGGCGTGTTTTGGCTGCCAAACGGTGCGATCGAGGCCCCTCACCCTTCCCTCTCCCCGCTCGCGGGGAGAGGGGGACCATGACGTTCCGCCTTCGCTGACATCCGGAGTGCCAGGCACAGCGGTATGCGATCCCATGCGACGCCGGTGCCCCCTCTCCCCGCGAGCGGGGAGAGGGAAGGGTGAGGGGCCATATTCCCCCTCCGCCGAATGGCGGGATGCGGCGGTCGCGTCCAAGGTCCCACACTGGCGGTCCATCGCCCGATCGCTGGACCGCGCCATGACCGACACGACCGCCGAACCCGTGCTCCTCACCGACCGCCAGGGGCCGGTCGCGATCCTCACCCTCAACCGGCCCCGGGCGATGAACGCGCTCTCGCAGGCGCTCATCCGCACGCTCACCGCCGAGATCCTGTGGCTCGCGGCCGATGACGCCGTCCGGGTCATCGTGCTGACCGGGGCCGGCGACCGCGCTTTCTCGGCCGGCCTCGACCTCAAGGAACTCGGCGCCAAATCCGGCCTCCTCGGCATGGTCGAGGCGGACGGCGAGCGGCCGAACCCGATCCGCGCCATCGAGAACTGCCCGAAACCGGTCATCGCCGCGGTCAATGGCGTCGCCATCACCGGTGGCTTCGAGCTGGCGTTGGCCTGCGACGTGCTGATTGCCGCCGATACCGCGCGCTTCGCCGATACCCACCAGCGGGTCGGCGTCATTCCCGGCTGGGGCCTCAGCCAGAAGCTGTCGCGCATCATCGGTCCGTCGCGGGCGAAGGAGATGGCGCTGTCCGGCCGCTTCATCACCGCAAGCCAGGCCAGCGACTGGGGTCTCGTCAGCCGCGCCGTCCCGGCGGCCCGCCTGATGGACGAGGCGATGGCGCTGGCCCGCGACATGGCGGAGGTCGAGCCCTCCTTCGTCGCGGCCTACAAGCAGCTGATGGACGAGGGCTACCGGCTGCCCTTCGGCGAGGCCCTGGCGCTCGAGACCGACCTCTCCCGCCGCCACAACACCGCGCTCCGGCCGGACGAACTGGAGGCGCGCAGGGCAGGGGTGCAGGCGAAAGGTCGCAGCCGCTGAGCCACGCGTCATCGCCACGTCACGCGAATAGGCGTTGACGGGCGGGTCCCTTCATGGCCAATGCGCCATTCTTCCGCGGGTCCCGGGGCTGACAAGCCGGGACCCTTTTTCCGTCACCCATGCCAGTCCGGAGACCTCGCATGAGCCAGTGGCCCGTCTATCATGAAATCACCGGCCCGATCGTGATGATCGGTTTCGGTTCCATCGGCCGCGGCACGCTGCCGCTGATCGAGAGGCATTTCAAATATGATCAGACGCGCATGGTGGTCATCGATCCGGTCGACACGGATCGCAAGCTGCTGGACGAGCGCGGCATCCGCTTCGTGCAGGAGCATGTCACGGCGGAGAACTATCGCGACCTGCTGACGCCGCTGCTGACCGCCGGCGGCGGCAAGGGCTTCTGCGTCAATCTCTCGGTCGATACCTCCTCGGTCGACATCATGGAGCTGTGCCGCGAGCTCGGCTGCTTCTACATCGATACGGTTGCCGAGCCCTGGGCCGGCTTCTATTTCGACACGTCGAAGGGTCCGGCGGCGCGCTCCAACTACATGCTGCGCGAGCGCGTGCTGGAGGCCCGCGACCGCAAGCCCGGCGGCACCACCGCCGTGTCCTGCTGCGGCGCCAATCCCGGCATGGTCTCCTGGTTCGTGAAGCAGGCGCTGCTCAACGTCGCCACCGACCACAAGGTCGATTTCACCGAGCCGAAGACCAAGGCGGAGTGGGCGGCGCTGGCCGCCAAGGTCGGCGTGAAGGGCATCCACATCGCCGAGCGCGACACCCAGCGCTCGAAGAAGCCGAAGCCGGCCAATGTCTTCGTCAACACCTGGTCGGTCGAGGGCTTCGTGTCCGAGGGCATGCAGCCGGCCGAGCTCGGCTGGGGCACCCATGAAAAGTGGATGCCGGCCAATGCCGGGACCCACGAGACCGGCTGCGGCGCGGCCATCTACCTGCTGCAGCCCGGCGCCAACACCCGCGTCCGCTCCTGGTGCCCGACGCCGGGCGCCCAGTACGGCTTCCTCGTCACCCACAACGAGGCGATCTCCATCGCCGACTATTTCACCGTCCGCGACGGGTCGGGGAAGGTCACCTACCGCCCCACCTGCCACTACGCCTATCATCCGGCGAACGATGCCGTGCTGTCGCTGCACGAGATGTTCGGCGCTGCCGGCAAGCGGCAGGATAGCTGGCACATCCTGGACGAGAACGAGATCGAGGACGGCATCGACGAGCTCGGCGTGCTGCTCTACGGTCATGCCGGCAATGCCTACTGGTACGGCTCGCAGCTCTCCATCGAGGAGACGCGGCGCATCGCCCCCTATCAGAACGCCACCGGCCTACAGGTGACCTCGGCCGTGCTCGCCGGCATGGTCTGGGCGCTGGAGAATCCGGAGGCCGGCATCGTCGAGGCCGACGATATGGACTTCCGCCGCTGCCTCGAGGTTCAGCGGCCCTATCTCGGCCCGGTCATCGGCACCTATACCGACTGGACCCCGCTCAAGGGCCGCCCGGGCTTCTTCCCCGAGGATATCGACACCTCGGATCCCTGGCAGTTCCGCAACATCCTCGTGCGCGACTGAGCGGCACGGACCTTATGCGCGAAGGGCGGGCCATGGGCCCGCCCTTTGTGTTTTGGGGGCGCTTTTGAGGGAAGGCCCCACCCGCACCCTCCCCTCTGGCGAGGGGAGGGGGGCCATGACGTATCGCCTTGTCTGACACGGCTGGGCCAGGCCCAACCCATCAAGACACGGCAGGCGGTCGACGTCCCCCTCCCCTCGCCAGAGGGGAGGGTAAGGGTGGGGCATTCAAATCCCCTCAATTGGTCTCCAGCACCTCGGCGAAGAGCCCCAGTGCCGCCGCCGCGAAGGCGCGCATGTTGGCGGCGCGGTCGGCCGAGCCGGTGGCGATGGTGATGGTGCGGGTGACCGGCCCGTCGAGCCCGAGGCAGGCATGGCCCGCCGGATCCCCGTAGCGATTGCCGGTCGGGCCGGTGGCGCCGGTCTCGGACAGGCCCCAGACCGCGCCGTGGCTCTCGCGAATGGTCTTCGCCATCAGCGCCGCCCAGGGCTCCGAGGCCGAGCGGATGCCGCTTTCGACCATCTGCCGGGTGGAAATGCGCAGCAGGGCGTCACGGGCCTTCGGCGTGTAAACCACAGCGCCGCCCAGATAATAGGCGGAGGCGCCCGGGACGGCGAGCAGCGCCGCGGAAATCAGCCCGCCGGCGGAGGATTCGGAGACGGCGACGGTCTCGCCGCGGGCGACCAGCCGCGCGGCGATGCAGGCGGCGAGGGCGTCGAGGTCGGGCGATGAGGCTGTCATGGGCGGCTCCGGTGCATGTCCGGAGCCTGCCCGAGCCCGGATGACGCGGCAACACCGCCAGGAGAGGGGGCCGCGCCGGGATGACGCAGGCCGCGAGGGCGGGCTTGGCACCCGTCTTGCGAACCCCGAGGGGCCTCACGGCGCCCCGCTCCCGCATCTGCAGGAATTGCCATGTCCCTCGCTCTCGCCAAGGTCGCTCCGCCGCCGGATGACGGGATCACTGCCCAAGAAACAGGCAGCACTGAAACAGGCAGCGCGACCCGCGTCTCGGCTGCCCGCCCCTTCATCGAGTTCGAGAAGGTCACGGTGCGCTTCGGCAAGGGCGACAAGCAGGTCCAGGCCCTCTCCGAGACGAGCCTGTCGATCGAGGAAGGCGATTTCGTCGCGCTGGTCGGCCCTTCGGGCTGCGGCAAGTCCACCCTTTTGAAGCTGGTCGGCGACCTTCTGAAGCCCTCGACCGGCCACGTCTTCGTCGGCGGCCGCGAGCTCGGTGCCACGCCCATCCGCATCGGCATGGCCTATCAGAATCCGACCCTGCTGCCGTGGATGAACATCCGCGACAACGTCATGCTGCCGCTGAAGATCGTGCCGCCCTTCCGGTCCGAGTTCTCGGCCAAGCGCAAGACCGAGTTCCGCGACCGGGTCGAGGCGCTGCTGGCCCAGGTGGGCCTTGCCGGGTTCGGCGAGAAATTCCCCTGGCAGCTGTCGGGCGGCATGATGCAGCGCGCGAACCTGTGCCGCGCCCTGATCCACGAGCCGGACCTGCTGCTCCTCGACGAGCCCTTCGGCGCCCTCGACCAGTTCACCCGCGAGGAGCTCTGGCAGATCATGCAGGACCTCTGGATGACCAAGAAGACCACGGTCCTTCTCGTCACCCACGACCTGCGCGAGGCCGGCTTCCTCGCCAACCGCATCTGCGTGATGAGCGCCCGGCCCGGCCGCATCCTCGACGATTCCTCCGTCGCCTTCGCCCGGCCGCGTAGCATCGACATGACCTACGAGGCCGATTTCGTCGCGCTCAACCAGCGCCTGCGCAGCCTGATCGTTGAGGCCCGCGGCGGCACCGGCATCGTCCAGGCGGGAGGACACTGACCATGGACGGCCTTTCCGATCTCATTCGCCGCAAGTCGGCCTCCATCGCCCTCATCATCGGCGTCTTCGTGTTCTGGGAGGTCGCCTGCCTCATCGGCGGCATTTCCGACATCGTGCTGCCGCGCCCGACCCAGATCATCGCCTCGCTGATCCAGTACTGGCCGGCGATCCGCCCGCATGCGGCGCAGACGCTGTTCACGACGCTCGCCGGCTTCGGCATCGGCGTGCTCATCGGCGTCGCTTTCGGTGTCGCCATCGGCTCCTCGCGCCTCGCCTATGACACGGCCTATCCGCTGCTGGTCGGCATCTCCTCGATCCCGAAGGTCGCCGTCGTGCCGATCTTCGTCCTGTGGTTCGGCGCCGGCACCGTGCCCGCGATCCTCACCGCGGCGATCATCTGCATCTTCCCGATCGTCGTGAACGTCGCGACCGGCATCGCCACGGTGGAGCCGGAGCTCGAGGACGTGATGAAGACGCTCAAGGCGTCGAAGTGGGACATCCTCTGGAACGTCTCGCTGCCGCGCGCGATGCCGTACTTCTTCGCCTCGTTGAAGGTGGCGGTGACGCTCGCCTTTGTCGGCTCGGTGGTGGCGGAGACCGTCGCCTCCAACCGCGGCATCGGCAACATGATGATGGTGGCCTCCTCCACCTTCAACGTGCCGCTGGTCTTTGCCGGGCTCTTCATCCTCGCCGGCCTCGGCGTTGGCCTCTACGCGATCTTCTCGCTCGCCGAGAACCGCATCACCGGCTGGGCCCACCGCAAGGACCTTGCGGTAACCTGACCACAGCATGCCTTTCCCCCCAAACCGGAGGATTTCCGTGCACCTCTCCCGACGCATGCTCATCGGCTCGGCCGCCACGCTTCTCGCTGCCCCGGCCCTCGCGCAGTCCCGCACCGCGCTGAAGTTCACCCTCGACTGGCGGTTCCAGGGCGTCCACGCCTGGTACTATCTCGCCCAGGAGAAGGGCTATTTCCGTGACGCCGGCCTCGATGTCACCATCGATCAGGGCGAGGGCTCGGCCGCGACCGTCTCCCGCGTCATGGGCGGCGCCTACGATGCTGGCTTCGGCGACGTGAACGCCATCATCCAGAACGCCGCGCAGCGGCCCGGCGAGCAGCCGGTCATGGTCTACATGATCTACAACAAGGCCCCCTTCGGCATCGTCGTGAAGGCCAATAGCGGCATCAACACGGTGAAGGATCTCGAGGGCAAGAAGCTCGGCGGTCCCGCCGGTTCGGCGACGACGCGCATGTGGCCCGCCTTCGCCAAGCTCAACGGCATCGACCCGGCGAAGAGCGAGATCGTCAACATGGCGCCGAACCTGCAGGAGCAGATGCTCATCCAGGACCAGGTGCAGGCCTCGCTGATCTTCACGCTGACCAGCTACATGAACCTGATCGGCATGCGGCAGGACCCGGACAAGGACTTCCGCTGGTTCGTCTTCGGCGACCACGGCATCGCCGCCTATTCCAACGGCGTGATGGTCTCGCAGAAGCTCGCCCGCGATAATCCGACCGCCGTGCGCGGCCTCGTCTCCGCGGTCAACCGCGCCATGAAGGAGACGCTCGCCAACCCCGCCGCCGCCATGGCGCCGATGACCAAGGTCGAGCCGCTGTTCAACCAGGCGCTGGAGGCCCGCCGGGTCGACTATGCCGCCAAGACGGCTATCGTGACCCCTGAGGTCCGGACCCTCGGCTTCGGCGACGTGGACGATGCGCGCATGACCCGCGCCATCGCGCAGATCGTCGACGTGTTCCAGCTGCCGCGGGCCCCGGCACCCTCCGAGGTGTTCAACCGCTCCTTCCTGCCGCCGGCCGCCGAGCGCGCTGCCGGCGCCTGAGGGCGCTTTTCTCCCGCATCCGCAGGACCGCCATGACCCGCATCATCACCGCCGCCGGCCTCATCGACGCCGGCGGCGCCGCTGGGCCCTCCGCTATCACGGTGGAGGGCGACCGCATCACCGCGGTCCGGGCGCTCGCGCCCGGCGAGGCCCATGATGACGTGCTGGTCCTTCCCGCTTTGGCGAACGCGCATGACCATGCGCGCTCGCTGCGCACCTCCTCCATCGGCGGCTTCGGCCGGCCACTGGAGACTTGGCTGCACCGCCTCCAGCTCTTCGGATCGGTCGATCCCTGGCTGGCCTCGGTGGCGCCCTTCGGCCGGGCGCTGCTCGGCGGGCAGGGGGCCTCGATGGTCCACTACACCCGTGTCCAGGGGCTCACCGACTTCGTCACGGAAGCGAAGGAGGTGGCGCGCGCGGCTGGCGACGTTGGCCTGCGCATCGCCTTCGGCATCGCCATGCGCGACGCCAATCCGCTCGTCTATGGCGAGAGCGGGCCGATCCTCGAGGCTCTTGCCCCCGAGGCCCGCGCCGAGGTCGAAGCGCGGTTCCTCGCCAAGCCCCTGCCGGTGGCCGAGCAGCTCGCCCGCGTCGATGCTGTCGCCGCGGCCATCGCGTCGCCCATGGTCGACGTGCAGTACGGCCCCAACGGCGTGCAATGGGCGACGCCGGCCCTGCTCGAAGGGATCGCCGAGGCCTCGGCGCGCACCGGCCGGCGGGTGCACATGCACCTGCTGGAGACCCGCTACCAGCGCGAATGGGCCGACCGGCATTTCCCCGGCGGCATCGTCCGGCATCTGAAGGAGATCGGCCTCCTCTCGCCGCGCCTGACGCTGGCCCATTGCACCTGGGCGTCGCCTGAGGATCTGGAGCTGATCGCCGAGAGCGGCGCGACCATCTCGGTCAACACCTCCTCCAACCTCGCCCTGCGCTCGGGGCTCGCGCCGGTGGCGGCGATGATCAAGGCGGGCTGCAAGGTCGGCCTCGGCATCGACGGCCAGGCCTTCGACGAGGACGATGACCTCCTGCGCGAGATGCGGCTGGTCTGGTCGCTCCATGCCGGCTGGGGCTTCGACAAGGAGATTTCGACCACCGACGTCATGCAGGCCGTGTTCACGGCCGGCCACCGCACGCTGAACTCGCCCGTCACCGGCCGCATCGAGGCCGGCGCGCCGGCCGATCTCGTCATCCTCGACCGCGCGGCGCTCGACGACGACGCGCTGATGGAGGTGCCGCCGGTCGAGCTGCTCTTCGCCCGCGCCTCCGGGCGGCACCTGAAGGAGACGCTCGTCGCCGGGCGCAGCGTAGTGAAGGACGGCACGGTGACCGGCGTCGACCTTGCCGCCGTCCACCGCGAATTGCGCGCCGCCATGCGTGGGCAGGTGGAGGCTCGCTCGGCCTTCCGCGCCGCCCTGCCGGAGCTGGAAGCGGTGATCTGTCGCCATTTCTCCGACCGTCTCGGCTGTTGCTAAACGCCGCGCTTCGCCTAGATTGCCGCCGGCCTTTCGGCAGGCTCTGAAACGAAGGATGGCATCATGGTCCCACGCTCCCTGTCGCGACGTGTCGTTGCGGGTCTTGCCACGCTGACGCTGGCGATGGTCGGCCTTGGCGCTGCCGCCACGGCCCAGGCCCCCCGGGAGCTGAGGATATTCAACTGGTCGAACTATATCGACGAGCAGGTGCTGCGCGACTTCGAGCGCGAGTTCAACGCCAAGGTCGTCTACGACACCTATGATTCCAACGAGGTGCTGGAGACTCGCCTGCTCGCGGGCCGCACCGGCTACGACATCGTCGTGCCCTCCGCGCCGTTCCTGTCCCGGCAGATCGCCGCCAATGTCCACCAGCGGCTGGACCTCTCCAAGATCCCGAACCGCACCCATTTCTGGCCGGACATCCAGCGCCGCACCGCCGCCTATGACCCCGGCAATGCCTTCTCGGTGAACTATCTCTGGGGCACGACGGGCATCGGCTACAACGTCGCCAAGATCCGCGAGCGCATGCCCGACGCGCCGCTCGATTCCTGGAAGCTCGCCTTCGACTTCGACACGCTCGCCAAGTTCAAGGATTGCGGCATCCATTTCCTCGACACGGCCGAGGATTTCCTGCCCTCGGTGATGCGCTATCTCGGCCGCGACCCCAATTCCAAGCGCGCCGAGGACTGGGAGGCCGCCGCCGCCCATGTGCAGCAGCTGCGCACCCTCGTCACCAAGTTCCACTCCTCCGAATACATCTCCGCGCTCGCCAACGGCGATATCTGCCTCGCGGTGGGCTATTCCGGCGACATCTTCCAGGCGCAGAAGCGGGCCAAGGAGGCCGGCAACGGCGTCGACATCCAGTACGTCATCCCGCGGGAGGGCGCGCAGATGTGGTTCGACCAGATGGCGATTCCCGCCGATGCGCCGAACGCCGACCTCGCCCATGCCTTCATCAACTACGTGAACCGGCCCGAGGTCATGGCGAAGATCGCGACCTTCGTCTCCTATGCCAGCGGCAATCTCGCCGCGCGGCCGCTGGTGGCGCCGGCCGTGCGCGACAACCCGTCGATCTATCCGCCGGATGCTGTCATGGCGCGGCTCTTCACCGTGACGAGCCCCGATGCGCGGCTGCAGCGCGTCATCACCCGCGCCTGGACGCGCGCCAAGACCGGCCGCTGAGGCCGGATCGTGGAGCCTCCCGAACACGGCGCGGCGAAAGCCGGCCCGCGCGCGGCCTTCGCCCCGTGGGACGATCCGGGCGCGACGCCGCTCGTCGTCTATGACCGGGTGACCAAGCGCTTCGGCGCCGAGACCGCGGTCGCCGACCTGTCGCTCGCCGTCTATGAGCGCGAGTTCTTCGCTCTGCTCGGGCCCTCGGGGTGCGGCAAGTCCACGCTGATGCGCATGCTGGCGGGCTTCGAGAGCCCCAGCGAGGGCCGCGTGCTGCTCGCCGGCGAGGACCTTGCGGGGGTGCCGCCACACCTGCGGCCCGTCAACATGATGTTCCAGTCCTACGCGCTCTTTCCGCATATGAGCGTGGAGAAGAACATCGCCTTTGGGCTCGCCATGGAGGGCCGGCCGCGCGACGAGATCGTCGCCCGCGTCGGCGAGGCGTTGCGCATGGTGAAGCTCGACGGCCTCGCGGCGCGCAAGCCGCACCAGCTCTCCGGAGGCCAGCGCCAGCGCGTGGCGCTCGCCCGGGCGCTGGTGAAGCGGCCGAAGGTGCTGCTGCTCGACGAGCCGCTTGGCGCGCTCGATCGCAAGCTGCGCGAGGAGACCCAGTTCGAGCTGATGGCGCTGCAGGAGCGGCTCGGCCTCACCTTCATCATCGTCACCCACGACCAGGACGAGGCCATGACCATGGCGACGCGCATCGCCGTCATGGACAAGGGCCGGCTCGCCCAGATCGACACGCCGCGGACCATCTACGAGGCGCCGGCGACCCGCTACGTCGCGGACTTCATCGGCGACATCAATTGCGTCGAGGGCAAGGTTTCCGGCGTGGACGGGATCCGCGTCACCGTGTCGACGGCGCTCGGCGACATGGTCGTTGCGGAGACCTCTGAGGCCGTTTCGGTCGGCCAGGCGGTGGCCGTGGCCTGGCGTCCGGAGAAGACCCGGCTGCTGCCGGCTGGCGAGGCGGGGCCGCAGGGCGTGTCGATGCTCGCCGGCACGGTCGCCGATATCGGCTATCTCGGCGACTGGTCGACCTATCACGTCGACATGGGCGGCCTGAGGCTGAAGGCGGCGGTGGCCAATGCCGTGCGCCGGGCGGAGGATGCCATCGCCTGGGGCGACAAGGCCAGGCTTGCCGTGGCGCCCGAGGCGCTGATCCTGCTGGTGCGGTGATGGGACGAACCCTCTCGCGACCCGTTTCGCATCCCTTTGCCGGGGCGCTGCGGCCTCCCACACCTCTCCCCGGCGGGGAGAGGTCGACGAGCGCAGCGAGGCGGGTGAGGGGGAGGATCTCCTCCTCTGGACTTTGCCCCCTCTCCCGGCCTGCGGCCGACCTCTCCCCGCCGGGGAGAGGTGGGGCGGCGGCTCGTCTTGGTGCTGGGCTGCCCGCGGGGGGGAGCGCCCGATGAGCGAGCGCGCCACCCGCCGGACCATCATCCTCGTGCCCTATCTGTGGCTGGCGGTGTTCTTCCTCGTGCCCTTCGCCATCGTGGCGAAGATGTCGCTGTCGCAGGTCGCGACCGCCATCCCGCCCTACACGCCGGTCTTCGGGCTGGAGGACGGCCCGGCCGGGTGGCTCGCCAAGGCGCGCGAGCTCTCGCTCGACAATTACGCCGTGCTCGCCGGCGACCGGCTCTATATCGACGCCTTCCTCTCCTCGATCCGCATCGCGCTGATCGGCACGGCGATCCTGCTTCTCGTCGGCTATCCCATGGCCCATGCCATGGCGCGCGCGCCGGAGCGCTGGCGGCCGATCCTCGTCATGGCGGTGATCCTGCCGTTCTGGACGAGCTTCCTCATTCGCGTCTACGCCTGGATCGGCATCCTCAAGCCCGAGGGCCTTTTGAACGAGCTGCTCCTGGGCCTGGGTCTCATCGGCGCGCCGCTCCAGATCGCCAATACCGAGACGGCCGTGCTCATCGGCGTCGTCTATTCCTACCTGCCCTTCATGGTGCTGCCGCTCTATGCGGCGCTGGAGCGGATGGATCGCACACTGCTCGAAGCCGCCGCCGACTTGGGATGCCCGCCCTGGCTCGCCTTCTGGCGCATCACCGTGCCTCTGTCGCTGCCCGGCATCGTCGCCGGCTGCTTCCTCTGCTTCATCCCGATCACCGGCGAGGTGGTGATCCCCGACCTCCTCGGCGGCTCCGACACGCTGATGATCGGCAAGACGCTGTGGACCGAGTTCTTCTCCAACCGCGACTGGCCGGTGGCCTCCGCCGTGGCGGTGGTGCTGCTCGTCATCCTCGTCGGGCCGATCATGGTCTACCAGCGCCAGCAGGGCCGCCAGCTGGAGGCGGGCCGATGATCTCCTCGCGCTCCCGCTTCCTCGACGCCACGGCGCTGACCCTCGGTTTCGCCTTCCTCTACCTGCCGATCGTCATCCTGGTGATCTTCTCCTTCAATGCCAGCCAGCTCGTCACCGTCTGGGGCGGCTTCTCGACGCGCTGGTACCAGGGCCTCTGGCAGAACCGGCAGCTGATGGATGCCGCCTGGATGACGCTGAAGGTGGCGACACTCTCCGCCCTGCTCGCGACCGTCATCGGCACGCTCGCGGCGCTGGCCTTGACCCGCTATGCCCGCTTCCGCGGCCGCACGCTGTTCTCCGGTCTCGTCTATGCGCCCATCGTCATGCCCGAGGTCATCACCGGCCTGTCGCTGCTGCTGCTCTTCGTCTCGCTCGGCCTCGAGCGCGGCTTCTGGACGGTGACGGTGGCGCACGCGACCTTCACCTGCGGCTTCGTCGCGGTGGTGGTGCAGTCGCGGCTCGTCACCTTCGACCGCTCGCTGGAGGAGGCGGCGGCCGATCTCGGCGCGAAGCCCTGGCAGGTCTTCACCCGCGTAACGCTGCCCATCATCGCGCCGGCCGTCATCGCCGGCTTCCTCCTCGCCTTCACCCTGTCGCTCGACGACCTGGTCATTGCGAGCTTCACCACGGGCCCGGGCGCGACCACCCTGCCCATGCGCGTCTACAGCCAGGTGCGGCTCGGCGTGACGCCGGAGGTCAACGCCATCTCGACGCTGATGATCGCGGCGGTGACCGTGCTGGTGATTGCCGCCTCGCTCGCCACCAAGCGCGGGGCGGCGCGCGGCTGAGGCGGGCGGCGCAAGGGCCGCATCCCCCGGCGCGCCTTGACCCACTGGCGCAACGGGTGGTTTGTGGCGGAAGACCCCTGATCCCGCCCGAGCACCACCATGTCCGCCCCTCCCGCCTCCGCCGTCGCCAATCTCCTGTCGATCCTCGACCTCGAGCGGCTGGAGGTGAACCTGTTCCGCGGCAAGAGCCCGCAGGACGGCTGGCAGCGCGTCTTCGGCGGCCAGGTCATCGGCCAGGCGCTGGTGGCGGCCTGCCGCACGGTAGAGGGCCGGCGGCCGCATTCGCTCCACGGCTATTTCGTGCTGCCGGGCGATCCGAAGCACCCGATCATCTACGATGTCGAGCGGGTGCGCGACGGCCGCTCCTTCTCGACCCGGCGCGTGCGCGCCATCCAGCACGGCGCGGCGATCTTCTCGCTTTCGGCCTCCTTCCACGTCGAGGAGGAGGGGGCCGAGCACCAGTTCTCCATGCCGGACGTGCCGCCGCCGGAGGCGCTGAAGTCGGAAGCCGACGTGCGCCAGCTCTTCCATGCCCATATGTCCGACGCGATGAAGGCCTATTTCGCCCGCGAAAGGCCCATCGAGATCCGCCCGGTCGAGTTTGGCCGCTATACCGGCGAGGCGCAGGCCGAGGGCAAGTTCCACGTCTGGATCCGCACCACCGCGCCCCTGCCGGATGATCCCGTCGTCCACCAGTGCGTGCTCGCCTATGCCTCGGACATGACGCTGCTGGACGCCGCCAACGTGCCCCATGGCCGCTCGTTCTTCGACCAGTCGGTGCAGGCCGCGAGCCTCGACCATGCCATGTGGTTCCACCGGCCGTTCCGCGCCGATGACTGGCTGCTCTATGCCCACGATTCGCCCTCGGGTCAGAACTCGCGAGGGTTCACCCGCGGCTCGATCTACACGCGGGAGGGCGTATTGGTGGCCTCGGTGGCGCAGGAAGGCCTCCTGCGCGAGAAGAAGCGCTGACCGTTCTGCCTTTTCCTTGTGCAAATCGGCGGGCTAAACGCGGCCCAAACAAGGCGGGGCGCGAATGCTGCACGATTTTTCATCAGGTGGCTCGCCGAGGCCCTGCCTGAGGCGCCTCGTCCATATTCAACTATCTGATTTGTCGCGATAATCCCGCGCTTCGCGCCACTGGCACGAGAATTGACTCCCCCAACGCGGTTCGGACGCCGGTCACCTGGTCGGCCCGGCTTGCAGACAACCGCTTCACCCGGCTTTGGCCAAGGGGGAAGCCAATGCGGGGATGACGACATGAAGATCGTAATGGCGATCATCAAGCCATTCAAACTGGAGGAGGTCCGCGATGCCCTCACGGGGATCGGGGTCCATGGCCTCACCGTCACCGAGGTGAAGGGATACGGGCGCCAGAAGGGCCATACCGAGATCTATCGCGGCGCCGAATATGCCGTCAGCTTCCTGCCCAAGCTGAAGATCGAGGTCGCGGTCGCAGGTCCGGACGTCGACAAGGTCGTGGCCGCCATCGCCGGCGCCGCCAAGACCGGCCAGATCGGTGACGGCAAGATCTTCGTCACCTCGATCGAGCACGCCGTGCGCATCCGCACCGGCGAAACCGACGTCGACGCGTTGTGACGCGCTCCTCCCCGACCACAGACATTCCTCTGGAGACTTTCCACATGATGAGATCGAGCCTTTCCAGGTGGGGTTTGGGCGCTCTCGCGCTCGCGGGCCTCGCTGCGGCGGTCATCGACCCCGCTCTCGCCCAGGCGCCCGCCGCGGCCGCCCCCGCCGCCCCGAAGCCGAATGCCGGTGACACGGCCTTCGTGCTCATCTCGGCCTATCTCGTGCTGCTGATGACCATTCCGGGCCTCGCCCTGTTCTATGGCGGCCTCGTGCGCACCAAGAACATGCTGTCGGTGCTGACCCAGGTCTTCGTGATCGTGGCCGTCGTGTCGATCATCTACGTGATCTACGGCTACTCGCTGTCCTTCACCTCGGGCGGTGGCCTCAACGCCTTCATCGGCGGCTTCTCCAAGGCCTTCCTGATGAATGTCGACCCGACCAAGACGGCCGCGACCTTCTCCAACGGCGTCGTCATTCCGGAATATGCCTACATCATCTTCCAGATGACCTTCGCCTGCATCACGCCCGCCCTCATCGTCGGCGCCTTCGCCGAGCGCGTGAAGTTCTCGGCGCTGCTGCTCTTCGTCGTCCTCTGGGTCACCTTCATCTACTTCCCGATGGCCCACATGGTCTGGTACTGGGCCGGCCCCGACGCCATCGCTGACGCCGCCAAGGCCGTTGCCGCTGCCGGCACCGACGCTGCCGCCAAGGCTGCCGCCGAGGCCAAGCTCGCCGAAGCCAAGGCGGATGCCGGCCTGCTCTTCCAGTGGGGCGCGCTCGACTTCGCCGGCGGCACGGTCGTCCACATCAATGCCGGCATCGCCGGCCTGGTGGGCTGCCTCGTCATCGGCAAGCGCATCGGCTACGGCAAGGAGCTGATGCCTCCCCACTCGCTGGTCATGACGCTGATCGGCGCCGCGCTCCTCTGGGTGGGCTGGTTCGGCTTCAATGCCGGCTCCAACCTCGAGGCCAACGGCACCGCCGCGCTCGCTGCCATCAACACCTTCGTGGCTACCGGCGCCGCGACGCTCGCCTGGCTCTTCGTCGAATGGGCCGCCAAGGGCAAGCCGTCGCTGCTTGGCGCGGCCTCGGGTGCGGTGGCCGGCCTCGTCGCCGTCACGCCTGCCGCCGGCTTCGCCGGTCCGATGGGCGCCATCATCCTCGGCCTCGTGTCGGGTGGCGTCTGCTTCATCTTCTGCTCGACGGTGAAGAACGCCTTTGGCTACGACGACACGCTGGACGTCTTCGGCATCCACTGCATCGGCGGCATCATCGGTGCTCTCGGCACGGGTATCGTGGTCAACGTCGCCCTCGGCGGCGCCGGCATCCCGGACTACGAGACCAAGCCGGGCGAGCTGGTGGCTGGCACCTACGAGCTGATCCCGGCGCTCTGGGCGCAGGCCAAGGCGGTGCTCTTCACCCTCGCCTTCTCCGGCATCGGCTCCTTCATCCTGTTCAAGATCGTCGACGTGGTCGTCGGTCTCCGGGTGACCGCCGACCGCGAGCGCGAGGGCCTCGACCTCGCCGAGCATGGCGAGCGCGCCTACAATCTCTGATCCGGCCTTCCTCCCAAGGCCATCCTGGCCCCCGGCACACCGTGCCGGGGGTCTTTTCTTTTTGGGCACAGGAGGTCCGGGCGGACGACCGGCCTCGCCACGGGTCTCGCCAGCTGCCGATGGTTAATCGGCCGTCAACCGTTGCCTCGCTAGGGTGAGCGACCGAACCGGACGGTCCGCCGGCGGCGCTGTCTTCCCGCGCCGCCGCGGTCCTCCCTCGCATGGGATTGGACGACGATGGCAGTGGCGCGCCGGCACACCGGACCTTCGCTGGTCCCCGATGGACTGGGTGGCGCCATGCGGCGGCAGCTGCGCCGTCTCGCCGGCCTCGGCATCCTCGCCGGCGTCGTCATCGCCGCGGTCGCGATGCTGACCTGGACGGCGGGCGATCCCTCGCTCAGCCACGCCACCAATGCCCCGGTGAAGAACTGGATCGGCAAGCCCGGCGCCATCCTTGCCGACCTCCTCATGCAGCTCTTCGGCCTTGCCGCCGTCGCCCTCCTCACGGTGTCCGCCGTCTGGGGCTGGCTGATGCTGCGCGCCCGTCCGTTCGACCGCGAGGGCCTGCGCGTGCCGCTCGGCATCGGCGCGGCGATGATGGTGGCGGTTGCTGCTTCGCTTGCCCCCGCGCCGGCCGGCTGGCCGCTGCCGACCGGCATCGGCGGCGTCATCGGCGATGGCGGCGTGACCGTCATCTCGGCCCTTGCCGGCCGGCTCACCGGCCTGTCGCGCATCATCGCGCTGCTGGTCGTCGCCACGATCGGCCTGTTCCTCTTTGCCGCGGCCATCGGCTGGATCTTCCGCCCCGAGCCGGAGACGCTCGAGGAAGAGCTCGACCGCGTCGCGCCCAAGGCCCGGCGCCCGGCCGATGACGACCGCGAGCCCGGCCTCGTCGGCGGCATGGTCTCCAACGTCGCGGGCGCCGTGACCCACGGCATGCTGTCGGCGCGGGCGCGGGTCGCCCGCATGGTGGCCGAGGCCCCCGCCGCGGCGCGCGCGGCCGCTGGCCGGCCGGCCGAGGCCCAGGCCCGCCCCGCCGGGCCCGGCCTCACCTCCCGCGCCAAGGCCTTCTTCCAGGAGCCTGACGACGACGGCCTGCCCGCCGCCCGGCCGACCTCCGGCGTGCGCCGCGAGCCCGTGCTCGAGGAGCCGGCCGCCGAGCGCCAGCCGCGCACCTTCCACGCGCCGCCGACGCGGCCGCGAAGCGATGAGCCGCGCGAGGTCCCGGCGCCGCGCATGGCGCCCGCCCATGAGCCCGAGGACGAGGCGCCGCTGCCCTCGCAGGCCGCGCCCCGCACCGCGACCGCCGGCCCGCGCATCCATGCCCCGCCGCCGGGTCCGCGCACCATGCCGATCCAGCAGGCCCTGCCCCTGCCGCCGCCGGACGGCGTGGACGACACCTACGAGCTGCCGCCGCTGGACCTTCTCGCCGAGCCGAAGCCCTCGGAGCGCGACCCGTCCATGTCGATGGAGGCGCTGCAGGACAATGCGGCGACGCTGGCCTCCACGCTCGACGATTTCGGCGTGCGCGGCGAGATCATCAATGTCCGCCCCGGCCCGGTGGTGACGCTCTACGAGCTGGAGCCCGCGCCGGGAACGCGCTCCAACCGCGTCATCGGCCTCGCTGACGACATCGCCCGCTCCATGTCGGCCATCTCGGCCCGCGTCGCCCTCGTCGCGGGGCGCAACGCCATCGGCATCGAGCTGCCCAACGCCAAGCGCGAGAACGTGCTGCTGCGCGAGATGCTGGCGAGCCAGGACTTCATCACCGCCAAGGAAAAGCTGCCGATCGCGCTCGGCAAGACGATCGGCGGCGATCCGGTCATCGCGGACCTTGCCAAGATGCCCCACCTGCTGGTGGCCGGCACCACCGGCTCGGGCAAGTCGGTCGCCATCAACACCATGATCCTGTCGCTGCTCTACCGGCTCCGCCCGGACCAGTGCCGGCTCATCATGGTCGATCCGAAGATGCTGGAACTGTCGATCTATGACGGCATTCCGCACCTCCTCACCCCCGTCGTCACCGACCCGAAGAAGGCGGTCGTCGCCCTCAAATGGGCGGTGCGCGAGATGGAGGAGCGCTACAAGAAGATGTCGAAGCTCGGCGTGCGCAACATCGACGGGTTCAATGCCCGCATGGCGCAGGCCAAGGCCAAGGGCGAGGTGCTCACCCGCACCGTCCAGACCGGCTTCGACCGCGAGACCGGCGAGGCCATCTACGAGCAGGAGGAAATGGGCCTCGAGCCGATCCCCTACATCGTCGTCATCGTCGACGAGATGGCGGACCTGATGATGGTCGCCGGCAAGGAGATCGAGGGCGCCATCCAGCGCCTCGCGCAGATGGCGCGCGCCGCCGGCATCCACCTGATCATGGCGACGCAGCGCCCCTCGGTCGACGTCATCACCGGCACGATCAAGGCGAACTTCCCCACCCGCATCTCCTTCCAGGTCACCTCGAAGATCGACAGCCGCACCATTCTCGGCGAGCAGGGCGCCGAGCAGCTGCTCGGCCGCGGCGACATGCTCTACATGGCGGGCGGCGGCCGCATCAGCCGCGTCCACGGTCCCTTCGTCTCGGACGAGGAGGTCGAGCGCATCGTCAACCACCTGAAGATGCAGGGCGCGCCCGACTATCTCGACGCCGTCACCACCGATGACGATGAGGGCATGGAGGGCGATGGCGACGACGGCGCCGTCTTCGACAAGGGCGCCTTCGGCGAGGAGCCGGCCGACCTCTACGACAAGGCGGTGCAGGTCGTGCTCCGCGACAAGAAGGCCTCCACCTCCTATATCCAGCGGCGCCTGCAGATCGGCTATAACCGCGCTGCCTCGCTCATCGAGCGGATGGAGCGGGAGGGCCTCGTCGGACCCGCCAACCATGCGGGCAAGCGCGAGATCCTGGTACCGGAGGCGGCGGATTGACGGGCCTGCCGCCTCGAAATCGCCCCAACGCCTCCCTATCTCCCCTCACGCCATGACCCCGATGACCCTGACGCCGCGAGCCGCCTCCCCGACCGCCGAGACCGGATCCGTCAGCCGTCGGAGCCTCATGCTGGGCCTCGCCGGCCTCGTCGCCGCCGGGCCCGCCTTCGGGCAGGGCGCGCCGATGCAGCTGAGCCCGGCGCCCGGCGCCGCCCCGCCCCGGGGCGCGCCCACCGCCCCGGCCCAGGCCGCGCCGGCCGCTGCGGCCCCTCCGGCTCTCTCCCCGCCGATCCGCCGCGCCGCGCCGCGTGCCGCCCGCGGGGTCGACGCGGACTCCCGCGACATCGCCCAGCAGGTGAACGCCTATTTCAACGGCATCCGCTACCTGCAGGGCGACTTCGTCCAGGTCGGGCCAGACGGCCGCCGCACCACCGGCAAGCTCTATCTCGACAAGCCCGGCAAGATCCGCTTCCAGTACGATGCGCCGAGCCCGGTCGAGGTGGTCGCCGATGGCCAGTCGGTCGCCGTCCGAGATCGCCGCCTGAACACGCAGGACATCTATCCGCTGTCGCAGACGCCGCTGCGCTTCCTGCTCTCCGAGCGCATCGACATCCTGCGCGACGCCAACGTGACCTCGGTCACCCGCGATCCCGACTATGTCATCGTCATGCTGGAGGAGCGCCAGGCGCTCGGCGGCACCAACCGCCTGATGGTGCTGTTCAACGCCTCCGACCTGACGCTGCGCCAATGGACCGTCTATGATGCGCAGGGCTACGAGACCTCGGTGGCGCTGCACAATCTCGATCCGCGCGTGCGGCCGGACCAGCGGCTCTTCCGCATCAACTACCAGCGCCTGCTGGAGTGACGGTGGCGGCTCGCGAGAGCCGGTAGCATCTGGGCGGCCGTTCCGCTGCAGTGCTCAAGTGCGTCCTTCGAGGCTCGCTGGCGCTCGCACCTCAGGATGAGGACCGTGTGTGCTCTGCATCACGACCTTCCGCCGGGCGACAGCGGGGCCAATCACCACCCTCCTCATCCTGAGGTGCGAGACCCGGCGATGCGTTAGCATCGTCCGGAGGCGAGCCTCGAAGGACGCACTCCCGTTCTGCAGGGCGCCCGGCCCCTAGTCGATCGCCGCCAGCGTCCGCATCACCGTGAGGCGGCAGGTCACCGCGGCAACCCCGGTCACCAGCAGTACCAGAACGACAATCCCCGCATAGCCGGTCGATCCGAGCGCGAAGGAGCCGAACAGCGCCTCGATCTGGTCGCCGCCCGCCGTCGCGCGCCAGCGCGCCGCGATGAGGCCCGAGGCCATGATGGCGCCGAGCGCAGCGAGCCCGCCGGCCACAGCCCCCTTCAGCGCCAGCCAGAGGAAATGGCGCTGGAACTCGCCGGCGATGAAGGCATCGCGGGCGCCGACGAAATGCAGCACCTCGACCACCGGCCGGTTGGTTTCCACCGCCGCCCGGGTCGCGAAGACCACCGACAGGCCGGTGGCGGCGATCATCAGGGCGACGATGACGAGGCCGACGACGATCACCGCGCGGGCCATGGCGCGCAGCCGGTCGAACCATTGCCGATGGTCGTCGAGGCTGGCGGTCGGCACCTCCGCCAGCGCCCGCCGGAAGGCCTCCATGTCGGTGCGCCGGTCGTCGGCGAGCTTCACCACGATGAGGCGGGGGATCGGCAGGTCCTCGGCGCCGAGGCCGGTGCCGAGCCAGGGCTCGAGCATCCGCCGCGTCTCCTCCGCCGTGTAGGGCGCGACATCGGCGACCCCGGGAAAGCGCACGGCGATCTCGGTGGCGCGGGTCACGTCGGCATTGACGTCGCGGCCCGCTACCGGGCGCACCTGGATCGTCGCTTCGCGGACGATGGAGGAGGTCCAGTCGGCAGCCGCCGTGCGGACGAGATCGACGCCCCCGACGGTGAGCGAGCCGAGGAAGGTCATGATGGCGATGATGACCATCAGCGCCCGGCCGGCGATGGAGGAGGGCGGCACCAGCGAGGCGCCGCGCCCCGGGCGGGCATCCGCCTGTCCTGCGCCGTTGCGGCCCTGCGCCGCCACCCAGTGCTGCAGCGAGGCGCTGCGCCGCGTTCCCGTCACCATCCGCCGTCCTCGCCGCCATGAGGGTCGGTGACGGTGAGGCCACCGTCGCGGATGAAGAGGTGGCGCGCCTCCACCTGGTCGAGCAGGGAGAGGTCGTGGGTGGCGATGAGCACGGCGGTGCCGGTGCGGTTCAGTTCGACGAAGAGGCGCAGCAGCCGCTTGGCCAGCGGCGGGTCGACATTGCCGGTCGGCTCGTCGGCGAGCAGCATCTCCGGTCGCACGATGACGGCGCGGGCGATGGCGGCGCGCTGCTTCTCGCCGCCGGAGAGGATCGGCGGATAGGCGTCGATGCGCTCGCCGAGCCCGACCCATTCCAAGAGGTCGACGACCTCGGAGCGATAGCTCGCCTCCTCCTTGCCGAGGACGCGCAAGGGCAGCGCGACATTCTCGTAGGTCGTCAGGTGGTCGAGCAGGCGGAAGTCCTGGAAGACGATGCCGATGCGCCGGCGCAGCACCGAGAGCTCGTCCTTGGTGAGGTGCGAGGTGTCGTGGTCGAAGACGGTGAGGGTGCCGCGCGTCGGCCGCAGCGACAGGAAGAGCAGCTTCAAGAGGCTCGTCTTGCCCGCGCCCGAGGGACCGGTGAGGAACTGGAAGGAATGCGGCTCGATGCCGAAGGTGAGATCCCTCAGCACCTCGGGCCCGAGCCCGTAACGCAGACCGACATTCTCGAAGCGGACCAAGCCGTGGCTCTCCCGGGGGTGGCGATTCGCCGCCGGGATCATGCCACGAAGGGGCGCTTAACGGCCAATTAACCACGCTCGCCGATGGTGGAGGTGAGGGACATAGGTCCCGAGGCTTTGCGTCACCATGCTGATCGTCTGCCCGTCCTGCGCGACGGCCTTCCGGGTCACGAGGACCGTCCTGGGCGATGCCGGGCGGCAGGTCCGCTGTGCCCAGTGCCGGACGGTCTGGCTGGCGACGCCCGAAAGCGCGCTCGAGGATGACGCCATGGCATCGACGGGGGCGGCGAGCGCCTCCGCCGGCCGCGCCGCGCCTCCTCCCCCGCCGCCGCCTGCACCCGCCGATGACGATGCCGACTGGGGCGCTGCCTTTGCCGAAGAGGCGCAGGCCAAACCCGGTGCGGCCGATGCGGCGAGGCCGAAGGACGACGATATCGGCTTCGATCCGCCGGTGCCGGCCGCCGAGGCGCCTTCCATCCAGCCCTCGGCCGATGTTCCGCCGATGCCGCAGCGCATCGCCGATCCCGACGATGCGCCGGCGCCGCGCCCCGCCCGGGCGAAGGCCGACGAGCCGCCGAAGCGGCGCTTCCGCAAGCCTTCCCTGCCGCGTCCGAGCGGCCGCTTCCGCATGTCGCCTTCGGTGGTCATTCTGCTTCTGGGATCGGCCCTGCTCGCCACCTTCCTGCTCGGGCGCGAGCAGGTGGTGCGCACCGTCCCGGATTCGGCCAGCGTCTATGAGCGCATCGGCCTGCCGGTGAACCTGCGCGGCGTCGAGTTCCGCGATGTGAAGGGTGCGAACGAGGTGGTGGACGGCGTGGTGGTGCTCGTCGTCGAGGGCCAGCTCGTCAACATCACCAGCCGCGGCGCCGACCTGCCGCGCCTGCGCCTCGCCGTGCGGGATGCCGGCGGCAAGGAGATCTACACCTGGACGGCGACGCCGCCCGCCGCCCGGCTCGAAGCCGGCCAGTCCGTGCCGTTCCGCTCGCGGCTCGCCTCGCCGCCGCCCGACGGGGCGAGCGTCGAGGTGCGCTTCTTTACCCGGATGGATGCCGGCGGCCGATAAGCCGCATGGCTCTGTCCGCCCCCGCAGGTGACGGCGGTTGCACGCCGCGATACATCTTTCCCCCAACGATCCCGCCGCGCGGGAGCCCGCCGGAGCCCTCATCCGATGAACCGTGACAATATCCGCGTCCTCTTCTCGGCGGAGGCCATCGCCGAGCGCAACACGGCGCTGGTGAAGGAGATCGCCGACGCCAAGCCCGAGCGGCTGCTGGTCGTCGCCGTGCTCAAGGGCAGCTTCGTCTTCGCCGCCGACCTCATCCGCGCCATGGACGCCGCCGGCATGGCGCCGGAGGTCGAGTTCATGTCGCTGTCCTCCTATCTCGAAGGCACGGTGTCGACGGGGCAGGTCCGCGTCGTCCACGACATCGAGAGCCCGGTGGAGGGGCGCGACGTCCTGCTGGTCGACGACATCCTGGAGAGCGGCCGCACGCTCACCTATGCCAAGGACCTGCTGATGGCGCGCGGCGCCCGCTCGGTGAAGACCTGCGTGCTCCTCGAAAAGCCCGGCAAGCGCGCCATCCATCTGGAGCCCGACCATGTCGGCTTCACCTGCCCGGATGTCTTCGTCGTCGGCTATGGCATGGACGTCGCCCATGCCTGGCGGCAGCTGCCCTTCGTCGGCGTGATCGAGGACTGATCGTGGCGACAGTTCTGATCGCCGAGGACGACGAGCCGGTGCGGGCCTTCGTCCGCCGGGCGCTGGAAATCGACGGGCATGTCGTCACCGAGGCGCGCGACGGCGCCGAGGCGCTGGAAATCCTCGAGGAGCGCAAGGGCGCCTTCGACCTGCTGCTCACCGACATCCGCATGCCGCTGATGGACGGGATCGCGCTGGCGCTGGCGGCGGCGCCGCAATTCCCCGATCTCGTGATCCTGCTGATGACCGGCTATGCCGACCAGCGCGAGCGCGCCCATGGCCTCGAAGCGCTGGTGCATGACGTGGTCACCAAGCCCTTCACCCTCGCCGACATCCGCGCCAAGGTGACCGAGGCGCTGGCCGCAGGGCCGAAGCGGCCGGGCTGAGGCGGGACGCAAAAAGGGCGGCCTGAGCCGCCCTTGAATGCTCGATCGGGGAGGGGAGGGCTCAGCCCTTCTTCGACGCCTTGTGGCGCTCGATGGCCTCCTGGATGAGGCGCTTGGCCTCGGCCGCATCGCCCCAGCCGACGACCTTCACCCACTTGTTGGACTCAAGGTCCTTGTAGTGGGAGAAGAAGTGCTCGATCTGCTTGAGGGTGATCTCCGGCAGGTCCTTGATGTCGTGGACGTTCTCGTAGCGCCGGGTGAGCTTCGGCACGGGAACCGCGACGATCTTCTCGTCACCGCCGGCCTCGTCCTCCATCTTCAGCACGCCGACCGGGCGGCACGCGACAACCGCGCCGGGGATGATGCCGCGCTGGTTGGCGATGAGCACGTCGCAGGGATCGCCGTCCTCGGAGAGCGTGTGCGGAATGAAGCCGTAGTTCCCGGGATAGCGCATCGAGGTGTAGAGGAAGCGGTCGACCACCAGGGTGCCGGCTTCCTTGTCCATCTCGTACTTGATGGGCTCGCCGCCGACCGGCACCTCGACGATGACGTTGACCTCGTCAGGCGGGTTCTTGCCGATCGAAATGGCATCGATACGCATGGTGTTCGTCTCCGGAACAGGGTGCGTCTCGTTAGCCGCAACAGCACCCCGCCTGCAAGTACCGCAGTGCGGAATCCGCCTTCGACTTCAGGCGATTCTGCGCAGTAGGGAGACAGGCTGCGTCAGGCGGTCCAGCCGAAGGCGGTCTTGTCGAGCGCGCGGTCGCCGAAGGTCTCGGAGGAGCGCGCGACAGGCTTGCCGCCGAGGCCGCGATAGAAGCGCATGGCGGCATCGTTGTCGCTGAGCGCCCAGACGACGAGGCTGTCGAGGCCATGGGCCTCGAGGTCCTTGCGGGCGGAGGCGAAGAGGCGCTGGCCGAGGCCGAGGCCGATGAATTTCGGGCGCAGGTAGAGCTCGTAGATCTCGCCCTCGTAGGTGAGGGCCTTGGCGCGGTTCCGGCCGTAATTGGCATAGCCGGCGATCTCGTCGCCGAAGCCGAGCAGGGCGATGCGGTTGCCCTTGCGGATGGCGGCATCCCACCAGCCCGGTCCGCGGCGGGAGATGAGCTTCTCGAGCTCGGCGCCGGGGATCAGGCCACGGTAGGCCGCGCGCCAGGCCTCGTCGTGGACTTCCGCCACGATCGGAGCATCGGACTGGCGCGCCAGGCGCACTTCTGTCGTAACCGTCTTCATCGTTCGAAGATGGAACCACGAGACCGTGTGCGCCGCAACGGTTTCGTTAAGGTTTCGTCAACAGGTATGGACAAAGGGTTAATATCAACAGCCCGCCCGGGGGACAGGCCTGCGCGCCAACGAAAAGCCCCGGCCGGGGGCCGGGGCTTCGCCGTCAGGGACGGTGGTTCGGGATCAGGCCTGCTGGATGGCCGAGAGCTGCCAGACGCCGCCATGCGGGCGACGGAAGGTCCACAGCTCGACGGCCTCGCCGCCCTGCTGGTTGCCCTCGACGACGCGGCCCGAGCTGCGCTCGACCATGACGTCGGTGCGCGAGAAGCGCATGGCGACGGTGGCGTAGTCCGCATCCTGCTCGCGCCAGGCCTCCGACAGGTCCCCCTGCAGCAGCTTGACGTTGGAAATGCGGTTGACGAGGCCGCGGCGGCCGTTCTCGGCGATGTCCTCGGCGAAGTAGCCGGCCATCTCCGGGGTCGCCATGGCGCGCAGGGCGTTCAGGTCCTCGCGCGAATAGGCCTCGTTCACATGGCCGAGCAGGCGCTCGAACGTGTCGTAGTCCTGCGGCTGCACGCCGATCGTGTCGGTCGGTCCGGCGGGGGCGGCGACGGAACCGCCGGCCATGCCGGGGATCGGGCCGGGGGCGCCCATCGGGCCGTTGGCGGGGCCGCCCATCGGGCCGCCCATGCCAGCGCGGGCCATGGCGGGCTCACCCTGCTGCGGGGTCTCGCGGCGGCCGCGGATGAGGCGGACGACGAGGTAGATCACGCCGGCGATGAGGGCGATCTGGAACAGCAGGCCGAGCATGCCCATCATCGAGCCGAGGCCACCCATGAAGCCCTGGCCGGAGAGCAGGCCGAAGAGACCCGCACCGAGGAAGCCGGCGGCGAGGCCCATGCCCAGGCCGCCCCAGCGCGAGCCCTGCTGGGCGGGCGGGGTCATGCCAGGGCGCTGCGCCATGCCGGGCTGCTGCATGCCGGGACCCGGCTGCGTGCGCTGCATGGTGTTCGGCGCGGTGTTGGTGGCGGCGGGCGCGGAATCGGTGCGGCTGCCGCGGCTGCCGCCGGAACGCGGCGCAGCTTCGGCGGCGACGGCGCCGAGCATGACGGCCACGCCGGCAATGGCGAGGGCGCGGATGAGCTTCCGGGACCGGAAGAAGGATTTCGACATGGTTTCCCCACGGGTGGCGCGGCCTTTTGACGACCGCTTCTGCCAGAGTACGCGGGATATGGGGGGCCTGTCGCCGTGAGACAATGCCGCAGCGAAAACGGCAAAACCGGCGTCGGTCACCCGACGCCGGTTCACCAAACCTTAGGGCCTTGGCCGATCAGGCGGCTTCGGCGCGCTTCTTGGCGATGGCCGACTTGATCTGGCGCGCCTTGGGCGACAGGTCCTCGGCACGGGCCTTCAGCAGGAAAGCGTCGAGGCCGCCATTGTGGTCGACCGAGCGCAGGGCGTGGGTCGACACGCGCAGCGAGACAGTCTGACCGAGGACCTCGGACGAGAAGGAGATGTTCTGCAGGTTCGGCAGGAAGCGGTGCTTCGTCTTGATGTTCGAGTGGCTGACGCGATGGCCAACCAGAACACCCTTGCCGGTGAGTTCACAACGACGCGACATCGGTCGGATCCCAGAGGTAAAGTGCGACGGCGAGAGCCGGCCGCTGGACAGCTTGGTCCTGTTCGGAGACGCGACGGGATAGTGACAGGACCCCCGCCTGTCAAGCAAAACCCTAAGGGCCGCCTGACATCTGACCCCCGGAGCCATTACGCCATGCCGATCGCCCGCGTCCATCGCATCATCGCCCAGGGTCCCGACGACGCGTCGGGCCTGCAGGCGGCCATCGCATCCGGGACGATCGACCCTGCCGGCATCCTCGCCATTTTCGGCAAGACCGAGGGCAATGGCTGCGTCAACGACTTCACCCGCGGCTACGCCACCCAGTCGCTGACCCTGGCGCTCGCCCGCCATATCGGCGAAGAGCGCGCCAAGGCGGTCTGCTACGTCATGTCCGGCGGCACGGAGGGCGCGATGACGCCGCACTGGACCGTCTTCGAGCGGGTGGACGGCGATGGCGAGCCAGGTCCTGCGCTGGCCATCGGCCGCGTCCATACCGCCGCGCTCGCCGCCGAGGATCTCGGCCGGATGGGGCAGGTGCGGCAGGTCGCGGCGGGGGTGCGGCAGGCCATGGCCGAGGCGGGGCTCAGCGATCCCGCCGATGTTCACTTCGTCCAGATCAAGTGCCCGCTGCTCACCGCCCAGCGCATCGGCGAGGCAGAGGCGCGCGGCGCGACGGTCGCCGTGCGCGACACCCTGAAGTCGATGGGCCTGTCGCGCGGGGCCTCCTCGCTCGGTGTCGCGGTGGCGCTGGGCGAGATTGCCGAGGAAGACCTGACCGGCGCGCTGATCGGCCGGGACCTCGGGCTCTGGTCGGGCCGCGCCAGCGCCTCGGCGGGCGTCGAACTGCTCAACCACGAGATCGTCGTGCTCGGCATGTCGAAGGGCTGGTCAGGTCCGCTCGCCATCGACCATGCGGTGATGGCCGATGCCATCGACGTGGAGCCGGTGCGTGCGGCGCTGGACCGGCTGGGACTGGGTGCGCCGGGCCAGCTTGGACAGGCGGCGCGGGACCGCCTCGTGGCGTTGCTCGCCAAGGCGGAGGCTTCGCCCGACGGCGAGGTGCGCGGTGCGCGGCATACGATGCTGGACGATTCCGACATTTCCTCCACGCGCCATGCCCGCGCCTTCGTGGCGGGGGCGCTCGCCGGCGTTGTCGGCCGCACGGACATCTATGTCTCGGGCGGCGCCGAGCACCAGGGTCCGCCGGGTGGCGGGCCGGTGGCCGTCATCGCGCGCAAGGCCTGATCAGGTCGCGGAGGCCACCATGGCCGCGACGAAATCGCGGGTGGACTGGCCGATCATGCCGCCGCGGCGGGCGGCTTCCGGGTTGAGGGCGGAGATGAAGCCGTCCTCCCAGACCGACAGGCCGTCGCCGATGCGGGCGGAGAAGGCGGACACGGTGGCGCCGGCAATGCCGCGGTCCTGCAGGGCGGGAAGACGCGACAGGCCGGCATCGTCGAGCCCGCGGTCGGCATCGACATAGATGCCGGCGAGCACCTGTGCCTTGACGGCGGTCTCGGGGCGGCCGCCGAGCAGCCCGCCATGGGAGGCTGTGACGACGACATGGCCGGCATCCTCCGGCCCGATGAGACCGTTGGAATCGAGCACGAAGACGCGAACCGTCCCCGAACCCGCCTCGGCGATCTCGTGGCGGGCCTCGGCCAGCGGCTCCGGTTCGGGCGAGGGCGTGAGGTCGGCGCGAGCGAGGAGGTCGAGGGCTGCCGCGCAGGCCATGCCGGGGCGCAGGCCGACGCTCGCCGCCGCCGCGTTGACGAAGGACAGCACGCCGCGCGCCGGCATGTCGGCGCCCCAGCCGATGCGGGCGGAGGTATGGGCGACGGTCGCCGCCGGTACGCCGAGCCCGTCGAGGAATTCGAGCCCGGAGATGCCCGCCTGTTCCCGGCCGATGCCGGCATCGTTGAGGATCAGCGCCGAGACGCCCTTCCGCGCGCCGTACCAGGCGGCGTAGACGGCGCCATGGGAGGCGCAGACGGCGATGCGGCCGCGTGCCTCCGCCGTCAGGTGGGTCACGCTGTCGAGGACGAGTGGCGCTGTCATGATGGGGCCGTCGGAACGAGGGACCGGCACTGTCGCCATCCTGCACCCCTCCCGCAACCGCGCCAGCCGGGCCTTTCGGCGGGGGCCAGTCATGCCGGCCCTTCGCTTGACACCTTGGCCCTCGTCCTCACACTCGCGGCCAACGACCCGCTGCGGCGGGCATCAGCCGGCGACAGACCGGCGACGGGAGGCATACCATGACGGCTTCGGCCGGGCGCGCCGCGCGCCGCTACCACGTCCGCGAAGAGGACGTTCCGGGCTACCACCCCGCCAACCATACCGGCACGCTGAACCGCCGGCTCATCAGCCGCGAGACGGTCGGCGCCGAGAGCGTCGAGATGCTGATCGGCACGATCGAGCGCGGCAATGGCGCGCTGCCCCATGCCCATCCCGGCATCGACCAGATCTGCTACCTCCTCGCCGGCACGGCCGAGGCCGAGGTCGACGGCCAGCGCTTCACCATGCAGCCCGGCGATTCCTGCTTCTTCCCCGCCGGCATGGAGCATGTCTTCACGGTGACGAGCGAGACGCCGGTGCGCGTCCTCGTCATCTACACCCCGCCTTACGAAGAAAACCCGGAACGGGTCATCCGCCGCCGCTGATTGGCTGGCCGAGGGAGGATGAGCATGATCGACCGCCGCGCGCTTCTCGCCGGGGCTGCCGCCATGGCTGCGGCGACGCCCGCCCGTGCCGCTTACCCGGAGCGGCCCGTCACGATGATCGTGCCCTTCGCCGCGGGCAGCGGCACCGACACCGTGGCGCGCATCGTTGCCCAGCAGCTCGGCACCCGGCTCGGCGGCTCCGTGGTCGTTGAGAACCGCGCGGGGGCCAACGGCTCGGTGGCGGCGACCTTCGTGGCGCGCTCCGAGCCCGACGGCCATACGCTGTTCATGACGACGAACACGTCGCATTCGGCCAATCCGAGCCTTTTGAAGTCCATCCCCTACGACCCGGTCGCCGATTTCACGCCGGTGGCGCGGATGGGCAACCTGCCCTTCCTCCTGGTGATCGATCCGCGCATCCCCGCGAAGTCGGTCGCCGAGCTCGTCGCCCACGCCAAGGCCAATCCCGGCAAGCTGACCTATGCCAGCGGCAATTCCACCGGCATCGTCGCGGGGGCGACCTTCGCGCGGCGGGCGGGGATCGAGGTGCTGCACGTGCCCTATCGTTCCACCCCGCCGGCGGTGACGGACATCATCGGCGGGCGCATCTCCATGATGTTCGTCGACATCACCTCCTCGCTGACCCAGGTGAATGCCGGCGCTCTCCGCGCCCTGGCGGTGACGACGGCGGAGCGCTCCAAGCTCCTGCCGGACCTGCCCTCCATGCAGGAGGCCGGCATCGCCGATTTCGACATTACCTCGTGGAACGGCGTCTTCGGGCCAGCCAAAATGCCCGCGGAGGTGGTGCAGCGGCTCAACCGCGAGATCTCCGTGATCGCCACCGATCCGGAGCTCGTCAAGAAGTTCGCCGAGATCGGTTTCGACGCCTTCGCCCAGACGCCGGCCCAGCTCGACGCCTTCGTTCGCGCCCAGCTCGTCACCTGGGCACGGATGATCAAGGACGCCGGCATCGAGCCGCAGTGAGCACCATGGATTTTGCGCTCTCAGCCGACCAGCAGGCCCTGCGCGAGGCGGTGATCCGCCTCTGCAGCCGCTTCGGCGATGATTACTGGCTGGAGCGCGACACCAAGGGCGGCTTCCCCAACGATTTTCATGCCGCCTTCGCCGAGGCCGGCTTCCTCGGCATCGCCATGCCGGAGGCCCATGGCGGCTCGGGCCTCGGCATCACCGAAGCCGCGATCATGATGGAGGCTATCGCCGCCTCGGGCGCCGGCATGTCCGGGGCCTCGGCCATCCACCTCAACATTTTCGGGCTCCATCCCGTGGTGGTGAAGGGTACGGAGGAGCAGCAGGCGCGCATGCTGCCGCCGCTCATCCAGGGCCGGGAGAAGGCCTGTTTCGGCGTCACCGAGCCCGATGCCGGCCTGGACACGCTGAAGCTCAAGACGCGGGCGGAGCGGCAGGGCGACGTTTATGTGGTGACAGGGCAGAAGATCTGGACCTCGACCGCGCAGGTCGCCGACAAGATCCTGCTGCTGGCGCGCACCACGCCGCTCTCCGAGGTGAAGCGGCGCACCGACGGGCTGTCGCTGTTCTATACGACCCTCGACCGCGCCCATGTCGAGGTGCGCGAGATCGCCAAGATGGGCCGCAAGGCGGTCGACTCGAACCAGGTCTTCTTCGACCGCCTGCCCGTTCCCGCCGCCGACCTGATCGGCGAGGAGGGCAAGGGCTTCGACATCATCCTGCATGGGCTGAACCCGGAGCGCATCCTCATCGCCGCGGAAGCCATCGGCCTCGGCCGCGCCGCGCTGAAGCGCGCCAGCGCCTATGCCAGAGAGCGCCGCGTCTTCGACCGGCCGATCGGCCAGAACCAGGGCATCCAGCATCCGCTCGCCGAGCGCTGGATGGAGCTGGAGGCGGCCGAGCTGATGATGCTCAAGGCCGCGACCCTCTACGACCGGGGCGAGCCCTGCGGCCCCCATGCCAATGCCGCCAAATATCTCGCCGCAGAGGCCGGCTACCGCGCCTGTGAAACCGCCGTGATGACGCTTGGCGGCATGGGCTATGCCCGCGAATTCCATGTCGAGCGCTACCTGCGCGAGGCCTGGATCCCCCGTCTC
Source organism: Phreatobacter oligotrophus (assembly GCF_003046185.1). Classification (NCBI taxonomy): domain Bacteria; kingdom Pseudomonadati; phylum Pseudomonadota; class Alphaproteobacteria; order Hyphomicrobiales; family Phreatobacteraceae; genus Phreatobacter; species Phreatobacter oligotrophus. The sequence continues at coordinate 198,568 of NZ_PZZL01000003.1, read as the reverse complement.
GCGCCCGTCTCGGCGCAGCTCATCCTCTCCTTCATCGCCGAGAAGGTCCTCGACCTTCCGAAATCCTACTGACGCGCCACCCCAGCCCGGACGACAGCCGATGCAGAGCACGCACAATATCCAGCGCCTGCTGGATCTCTTCGGCACCATGTGCCGCATCCGCGCCTTCGAGACCGCGGCGCTCAACGCCCACAAGGAGGGCGTGGTGCCGGGGCCGCTCCATGTCTCCATCGGCCAGGAGGGGGTGGCGACCGGCGTCTGCCTCAACCTCGTCGCCGAGGACCGCATCACCTCGAACCACCGCGGCCATGGCCATGCCATCGCCAAGGGCGCGGGCGTCCAGGGCATGATGCGCGAGCTCTTCGGGCGCGAGGGCGGCCATTGCCGCGGCAAGGGCGGCTCCATGCACATTGCCGACTTCTCGGTGGGGATGCTGGGCGCGAACGGCGTCGTCTCCGGCGGCATTCCCATCGCGGTGGGCGCGGCGCAGGGCCTCAAGATGATGCGCTCGAGCGCCATCGCCGTCTGTTTCTTCGGCGACGGCGCCATCAACCGCGGGCCCTTCCTCGAAGGGCTGAACTGGGCGGCGCTCTACCAGCTGCCCGTGCTCTTCATCTGCGAGGACAACGGCGTCTCGGCCTTTACCGCCACGGACACGGTGACGGCGGGGCCGGGCGTCATGGCCCGTGCCGAATCCCTCGGCGTTCCGGGGGTGAGCGTCGACGGCAATGACGTCATGGCGGTGGACGAGGCGGCGGCCCGGCTCGTCGCCGAGGTGCGCGCCGGCAAGGGGCCCAGGCTCCTCCATGCCCGCACCTTCCGCATCACCGGCCATACCTCGACGGATGCCGCCGCCTGGCGCGATCCGGCGAGCGTGGAGGAGGCGAAGACGCGCGATCCCATCGACCGGCTGGCGCGAGTCCTTGCCGAGCGCGGCATCGCCGCGGCGGATCTCGATGCGGTGCGGCTTGCGGCCTTCGAGGAGATGCAGGCGGCGGTGGCGGATGCCAAGGCGGCGCCCTGGCCGGCCGAGGCCATCGCCTATGAGGATGTTCAGGACGTCGGCGCGGTGCGCTTCACGGGAGCTTCGGCATGAGCGGGCAGTCGGTCACCCTGGTCGAGGCCGTCCGCCTCGCCGCCCTGCAGGAGATGCGCCGCGACCCCAGGGTCTGGGTGCTCGGCGAGGATGTCGCCCGCGGAGGCCTCTATGGCCAGTACAAGGATTTCCTCCCCGAGTTCGGGCCGGAGCGCGTCGTCTCAACGCCGATCTCGGAGTCCGTCATCATGGGCGCCGGGCTCGGCGCGGCGCTGGTCGGCACGCGGCCGATCATCGAGATGCGCATCTTCGACTTCGTCATGTGCGCCATGGACGAGCTGGTGAACCAGATCGCCAAGATCCGCTACATGTTCGGCGGGCAGGCGAAGCCCTCGGTGGTGGTGCGCATGCCGCATGGCATCTGGCGCAACTCGGCTGCCCAGCACAGCCAGATGCTGGAGGCCTGGTTCGTCCACCTGCCCGGCGTCATCGTGGTGACGCCCTCGACCCCGGCCGATGCGGCATGCCTCCTCGTCAGCGCCATCCGCTCCGACGATCCGGTCCTCTTCTTCGATCCGAAGAACCTCTTCCCGCTCACCGGCGAGGTGGCCCCGGTCATCGAGCCGATCCCCTTCGGAAAGGCGCGGACCGTGCGCGAGGGGCGCGACCTCACACTCGTCTCCTGGTCGGCGATCCTGCCGGCTGTGGAACAGGCCGCGGCAACGCTCGCCGCGGAAGGCATCGCAGCCGAGGTCATCGACCTGCGCACGCTCTGGCCGTGGGACGAGGAGGCCGTCTGCGCCTCGGTCGAGAAAACGGGGCGGCTGCTGGTGGTGCAGGAGGCGGTGACCGCCGCGGGCTTCGGCGGCGAGGTGGTCTCGACGGTCATCGAGCGGCTTGGACCGGCGCGGGTGAAGGCCGCCCGCCGGCTCGGCGCGCCGCGCATTCCCGTGCCCTTCTCGCCGCCGCTCGAGGATGCGGTGAAGGTCACGCCGGCCAAGATCGTGGCAGCGGCGAAGGCGGTCATGGCGGGGTGATCCCGCCCCGCCCTTCCGCTTAGGGGAATTACGTATCAGCCCTTATTGTTCGCGTCATGGGCGGATGGGACAGTCCATGACGCGGCCGCGGGGCGATCGGCACGCGAGTGAGGGCAGGAACCATGCGCATCCGAGGTCTTCTGGCGGCCGCGGGGCCGTTTGTCGTCGCCACCGTGCTGGGTCTTGTGCCCTTCGGCGTTGCCCGTGCGCAGACGGCCGAACCCGAACTCATCGATCTCGCCCAGGCGCCGCCCCCGCCGCAGCGCCGCCCCGAGGCCGCGCCGGCGCAGGGCCAGCCCCAGCGGACCCCGGCCGCCGCCCCCGCTGCTCCGGCCTTGCCGCCGCTGCGCGCCTTCCAGCGCGACGACCTGGCCGAGCAGGCGCGCCGGTTCGAGGCCTCCATCGCCACCAAGCAGGCCTCCGACAGCCGCCCCATCGCCGACATTCGCCGCGATGCCGATGCCGCCGCCACGCGTGGCGATTTCCGCGCCGCCGCCCGCGCCTGGGAAGCCATCGCGCTGCGCTCGGGTACCGATTCCGCCCCCTGGGTGCGCTACTCGCAGGCCCTCTCCGGCATCCGCACCAATGAGTGGCGCGAGCGCGAGCAGCTGCAGAACGACATCATGGGCGCGGCCTACATGGCCTATCGCCGCTCGGCCAACCGCAACGAGGAGGCCTTCGCCCTCGCCCATATCCGCCAGGTCCTGGTGGCGCGGCAGCAGTGGCGGCCGGCCATCGACGTCGCCCGCCTCGTGGTCGAGACGCGCGACACGCCGGAGGCGCGCGACGCCTATAACCGCCTGCGCGAGCAGCACGGCTTCCGCTTCCGCGAGACCAAGATCGATTCCGACGCCACCCGCCCCCGCGCCTGCTTCGTCTTCACCGAGGCGCTGAAGCGCGGCCGCACCGATTTCGCCCCCTATATCCGCCAGACCGGCGTGAACAATCCGCCGATCACGGTCGAGGACCGGCAGATCTGCGTCGATGGCCTGCGCCATGGCGAGCGCTACACGTTCCAGGTCCGCGAGGGCCTGCCCTCCGAGATCCCCGGCGAGAGCCTGACCCGCAACATCGACGTCACCGTCTATGTGCGCGACCGCACCCCGGCCGTGCGCTTCTCCGGCCGTTCCTACGTGCTGCCGCGCACCGGCCAGCGCGGCCTGCCGGTGGTGACCGTCAATCTCGCCTCCGTCGATGTCGAGATCGTCCGCATGGGCGACCGTTCCATCGCCCAGACGATCCAGGAGGAGTTCCCCAAGCCGCTCGAAAGCTTCGAGATGCAGCAGCTCATTGCCGAGCGTGGCATCTCGGTGTGGAAGGGCAAGCTGGAGACCGAGAACCGCCTCAACGCCGACGTGACCACGGCCCTGCCCATCGACGAGGCGGTGCGCACGCTGGAGCCCGGCGTCTATGTCGTCACCGCCAAGCCGACCAATGCCCAGCGGCCGCCCGAGGGCGAGGATTACAGCGGCGACGGCCGCGTCGCCCAGTGGTTCATCGTCTCCGACCTCGGCCTTACGGCCTTGTCCGGCATCGACGGCGTCCACGGCTATGTCCATTCGCTGAACTCGGCCAAGCCGCTGGCCGATGTCGAGGTGCGCCTTCTCGCCCGCAACAACGAGGTGCTCGGCACCGGCCGCACCGATGCCTCCGGCCATGTGCGCTTCGCCCCGGGCCTCACCCGCGGCGAGGGCTCGCAGGCCCCCGCCCTTCTCGTCGCGCAGACGGGGCAGGGCGACTATTCCTTCCTGAACCTGCGCCAGCCGGCCTTCGACCTGTCGGATCGCGGCGTGGCGGGACGCGAGGTCACCGGTCCGCTCGATGCCTTCCTGGTGCCGGAGCGCGGCATCTACCGGCCCGGCGAGACGGTCTATCTCACCGCGCTCTTGCGCGACGCCAAGGGCGATGCGGTGCCGAGCCTGCCGCTCACCCTCGTGGTCGAGCGTCCCGATGGCGTCGAATATCGCCGCATCGTCACGCAGGACCAGGGCGCTGGCGCCCGCGCCGTGCCCATCCCGATCGTCTCCTCGGCGCCGACCGGCACCTGGCGCATCCGCGCCATCACCGATCCGCGCGCGCCGGCGGCCGGCGAGGTGCGCTTCATGGTCGAGGACTTCGTGCCCGACCGGATCGCCTTCGAGTTGACCCCCACCGAGCAGCGCCTCGCCCGCACCGCGCCCTTCGGCGCAACCGTCGACGCGCGCTACCTCTTCGGCATGCCCGGCGCCAATCTCGGCATCGAGGGCGAGGTCGTCATGGAGACGACGCCGGGCCTGCCGGACTTCCCCGGCTTCCGCTTCGGCCTCGGCGACGAGGAGGCGAAGCGCGACCGCGAGCCGTTGCCCGATGGCCTGACGACGGATGATGCCGGCAAGGCCACCATCGCCGCCCGCCTGCCGCGGATGGAGGATACGACGCGGCCCCTGTCGGCCCGCCTGCAGGTGCGCGTCGCCGAGCCCGGCGGCCGTGCGGTGGAGCGCACCGCAACGGTCCCCGTCCTGCCGGGCACCCCGCTCATTGGCGTCAAGCCGCTCTTCGAGGGTGACCGCATCGGCGAGAACGAGACGGCCTCCTTCGAGCTCATCGCGGTCGCCGCGGATGGCCGCACGCGCCGCGCCGCTCCGCTCACCTGGCAGCTCCTGCAGCTGGAGACGCGCTGGATCTGGACCCGGGGGTCCGTCGGCTGGTCGAGCCAGGCCGTGGTCACCACGCGCCGCATCGCCGATGGCGAGGTGCAGGCCACCGCTTCCGGCACGCCGGCGCGGATCGGCGCGCCCGTTCCGTGGGGCAAATATCGCCTCGAGGTCACCTCGGGCGGCGATGTCGCCGGGCCGATGACCACGGTGATCTTCGAATCCGGCTATGGCGCCGGCGGCACGGCCGATACGCCGGATGTGCTGGAGATGAGCCTCGACAAGCCGTCCTATGCCTCGGGCGAAACCATGACGGTCGCCATCAACTCCCGCTTCGCCGGGTCGGCCACGGTCGCCGTCATGGGCGACCGGCTGCTCGCCGAGCGCACCGTGGACGTGCCGCAGGGTCGCTCGACCATCGAGGTGCCGGTCGGCCGCGACTGGGGCTCCGGCGCCTATGCGACGGTTTTCGTGCGCCGGCCGCTGGACGCAGCCGCCTCGCGCATGCCCGGCCGGGCCATCGGCCTCGCCTGGTTCGGCATCGATGCAGAGGCGCGCCGCCTCAAGGTGAGCCTCACCGCGCCCGAGAAGATGGCGCCGCGCACTGCCCTGCGCGTGCCGGTGAAGGTCGAGGGGCTCAGCCCCGGCGAGGAGGCGCGGGTGACGGTCGCCGCCGTCGACCTCGGCATCCTCACCATCACCAACTACCAGCCGCCGAAGCCCGAGGAGCACTATCTCGGCCAGCGCCGGCTCTCGGCCGAGGTGCGCGACCTCTACGGCCTGCTGATCGACGGCATGTCGGCGGTGCGCGGCTCCATCCGCTCCGGCGGCGACGGACCCGGCAACCGCTTCTCCGGCGCGCCGCCGGCGCAGCAGCCGCTGTCGCTGTTCTCCGGCATCCTCACCGTCGGGCCAGACGGCACGGCGGAAGCGGTTTTCGACATCCCCGACTTCAACGGCACGGTCCGTCTCATGGCCATGGCCTGGACGTCGACCAAGCACGGTTCGGCGTCGCGCGACGTGATCGCCCGCGATCCGGTCGTGGTGACGGCGACGCTGCCGCGCGTGCTCGGCCATGCCGACAGCGCCACGGCGCGGCTCGACCTCGTCAATGCCGAGGGTCCGGCCGGCGCCTACCGCGTCACCGTGCGGCCCGAGGGTCCGCTGCGCCTGTCGCAGACGGAAGCCACGGTGCAGCTCGGCGCCAGCGGCGGCCGCGGCTCGGTCTCGCTGCCGCTCGCGGCGAGCGGGCTCGGCGTCGGCCACCTGTCGGTCCAGCTCACCGGACCGAACGGGCTCGACGTCACCTCGCGCTATGCGCTCGGCGTGCGCCCGGCCCTACCGGACATCACCCGGCGCACGGTGATGACCATGGAGCCCGGCCAGTCCGTGACCGTGTCGAACGACCTGCTCGGCGACTTCCTGCCGAATTCGGCGCGGGTCGCCATCTCGGTCGGGCCCTCCACGGCCATCGACGTGCCCGGCCTCATCCTGGCGCTTGACCGCTATCCCTTCGGCTGCACCGAGCAGATCACCTCGCGGGCGCTGCCGCTGCTCTATCTCGACGTGCTGTCGGCCGCCGAGGGCGGGCTCGGGCTTGAGACGCCGGTGCGCGAGCGCATCGCCGACTCGATCGAGCGCATTCTGTCGCGCGCCTCGGGCTCGGGCTCCTTCGGCCTGTGGACTGCCGGCGCCAACGAGGATCCCTGGCTCGACGCCTATGTGACGGACTTCCTGTCGCGGGCGAAGGAGAAGGGCTACGGCATCCCGACGACGGCGTTCAACCTCGCCATCGAGCGGCTGCGCACCCTCGTGGTCTCGACCAACGGCGTCGGCGACAACAAGGGCATGGACCTCGCCTATGCCCATTACGTGCTGGCGCGGAACGGCCGCGGTTCGCTCTCCGAGCTGCGCTGGCTCGCCGACACCCAGCTGAACGAGATCGGCACGCCGGTGGCGCGTGGCCAGCTTGGCGCGGCGCTCGCCCTGATGGGCGACATGGCACGGGCGGAGCGGGTCATGGCCTCGGCGGTGACGCTGCTCACCGCCCGCGGCCAGACCGACATGGGCCGCTTCGACTACGGCTCGCGGCTGCGGGACGCTGCCGCCATCATGGCGCTCGGCGTCGAGGCGCGGGTGACGCGCCGCATCGTCGCCGACGCCCAGCGCGTGGTCGAGGACCTGCGCGGCCGGACCCGCTACCTCTCCACCCAGGAGAAGGTCTGGCTGGTGCTGGCGGCCCAGGCGCTGATCGAGGATGCCAAGCGCATCCGCCTCGATGTCGGTGGCAGCCCGTATGAGGGCGCGCTCGCCCGCACGATCCGGTCCGACGAGCTCGGCAGCGGCCTCGTGCTGCGGAATACCGGCGCGGAGGCGGCGCGCGCCGTCATCACCGTCACCGGCACGCCGGCGACGCCGGAGCCGGCGGCGGCGAGCGGCTTCACGCTGCAGCGGCGCTATATGACGCTCACCGGCCAGCCCGCCGACATCGCCCGGGTCGCCCAGGGCACGCGGCTTGTCGTGGTGCTGCAGGTGACGGAGGCCCAGCCCCAGCTTGGCCAGATCATGCTGGTCGACCGCCTGCCGGCCGGCTTCGAGATCGACAATCCGAGCCTCATCGCCTCGGCCGAGACCTCGGCGCTGAAATGGCTGCCGGCGGAAGCCGTCCAGCCGGACTACAAGGCCTTCCGCGACGATCGGTTCCTGGCGGCCTACAGCCGGACCTCGGACGCGGCCGGCACCTGGCAGGTCGCCTACATGATCCGTGCGGTGACGCCGGGGCGCTACCTCGTGCCGCCGGCCACCATCGAGGACATGTACCGGCCCGAGCGGGCGGCGCGCACCGCCACCGCCCAGACCGAGGTCACGGCGGGCCGCTGATGGGCCGCCGCCGCCTTCTCGCGCTCGCCGCCGGCGGCCTCGTGCTCGCCGGCGCGGGCGGGCTCGTGGCGCTGCACCGGGCGGGCGAGGGTCCGGACGGCGCGGCGACGCCCTATTCGCGCGAGGTGGTGGACCGCAACGGCCGGCTGCTGCGGCCCTTCCAGACCGACGACGACATGTGGCGCTTCCCCGGCGCCGTCGCCGAGGTGGACCCGCTGTTCCTGAAGATGCTCACCGCCTTCGAGGACCGGCGCTTCGCCCATCATCCCGGTGTCGATCCCCTCGCCCTCGTCCGCGCCACCGGCCAGTGGCTGCGCCAGGGCCGCATCGTCTCCGGCGGCTCGACCCTGTCCATGCAGGTGGCGCGCCTCATCGACAAGCGCGAGGACGGGCGCTCGCTGTCGGTGAAACTCCGCGAGATCGCCCGGGCCGTGCGGCTGGAGCGCGAGCTCGGCAAGCCGCGGATGCTCGACCTCTATCTCTCGCTCGCCCCTTACGGCGGCAATGTCGAGGGCATCCGCGCCGCCTCGCTCGCCTATTTCGGCAAGGAGCCGCGCCGCCTCTCGCCGGGCGAGGCGGCCCTGCTCGTCGCCATCCCGCAATCGCCGGAAGCGCGGCGGCCCGACCGCCACCCCGAGGCGGCCCGGCGCGCCCGCGACCGCGTGCTCGAGCGGATGCTGCTGGCGGGCGTGCTGAAGCCCGAGCAGGTCGCCTCCGGCAAGGCCGAGCGCGTGCCGGTCGCACGCCGGCCCATGCCGACCTTCGCCTGGCATGCGGCGAACGAGGCCATCGCCGCCGAGCCGGCCCGCCGCGTCCACCGCATGGCCTTCGATCGCACGGCGCAGGAGGCGCTGGAGACTCTGCTGCGCGACCGCGTGAGGGCTCAAGGCGCGCGGCTCTCCGGCGCGCTCATCGCCATCGATCACCGGAGCGGGGAGGTCATCGCCCGTATCGGCGCGGCCGATCCGCTCGATACGGAGCGGCAGGGCGCGGTGGACATGACCCGGGCGGTGCGTTCCCCCGGTTCGACGCTGAAGCCCTTCATCTACGCCATGGCCTATGAGGCGGGCCTTGCCCATCCCGAGACGCTGATCGAGGACCGTCCCTCGCGCTTCGGCACCTATGCGCCGGCCAATTTCGACAGGGGCTATCAGGGCACGGTGCCGACCCGCGTGGCGCTGCAGATGTCGCTGAACGTGCCGGCCGTGGCGCTGCTGGAGGCGGTGGGGCCGCAGCGCTTCTTCTCGCGGCTGGAACAGGCCGGCATTCGCCCGCAACTGCCGCGCGGCGAGGTGCCGGGGCTCGCTGTCGGCCTCGGTGGCGTCGGCCTTCGCCTCGCGGACCTCGCGGCGCTCTATGCGGGCCTCGCCCGCGGCGGCGAGATGCCAGCGCTGGTGGAGCGGCTGGGCGCGCCGCAGATGGCGGGCCGTCCGGTGACGGACGAGGCCGCAGCCTGGCATGTCGGCGATATTCTCACCGAGGCGCCGGCGCCGGACGCCGCGATCACCGGCCGCCTCGCCTATAAGACCGGCACGTCCTACGGCTTCCGCGACGCCTGGGCCGTGGGCTTCGACGGCCGTCGGACCATTGCCGTCTGGGTCGGCCGTCCCGACGGGTCCTCCGTGCCGGGCATCACCGGCCGCACGGCCGCGGCCCCCATCCTCTTCGACGCCTTCGCCCGGCTCGGCGCGCCGGCCGCCATGCCGCCGCGGCCGTCGAGTGCGCCGGCGCTCACCCATGCCCAACTGCCCGCGCCGCTTCGCCGCTTCGGGCCGTCGCGGGAGGAGGCGACCGACACGCGCGACCTCAAGATCGCCTTCCCGCCGGATGGGGTCCGCGTCGACCTCGGTGCGCTGCGCGGCGCCATGGACCCTCTCGTGGTCCACACCAAGGGTGGCCGTCCGCCCTTCACGGTGCTGCTGGACGGGAGGCCCGCCGGGCGTTTCGGCGCGCAGAGGCAGGTGAACGTCCAGCCGGACGGGCCGGGCTTCACGACGCTGTCGGTGGTGGATGGCGAGGGCCGCAGCGCCTCGGTGACGGTGCGAGTGGAGTAGCGGGTGGTTGAGCTGAGGAAATCCGCTGCGCGCCTCCAGCGCCCACCGCCGTCATCCCCGGCGAGCGAGCGTCAGCGAGCGAGGGAAGGGGATCCAGGATTGCCGATCGCCAGCCATCCGTCCGGATGAAGGGCCGTGAACCGGCCCCTGGACCCCCTTCCCTCGGCCCAAGCTCACGCGAACGCAAGATGCGTTCGCCTTTCGCTTCGGGCCTCGCCGGGGGTGACGGGCTGAGCGAAAGGTGCCGCCGCGCTTAGGCCGGGAGGCTGGTGGTGGTTGGGTCTCGCGACACCTCTCCGCGTCATGCCCGGGCTTGCCCCGGGCATCCACGACTTCTCGATATGCGGTGCTCAAGTCGTGGATACCCGCCACAAGGGCGGGCATGACGGTGGAGGTTCAGGAGGTACGCTTATCGGCGCCCGTGGGCCGCCTCACGCCCCCGGATGATACTGGTAGAGCCAGCTCTCCGAGGCCACCTGGTCGCCGACGCGCAGGTAGCAGCGCATCTCGACTGGCTCGTTGCCCTCGACCTTGAGGTCGAACTGGGTGCGCCAGTGGCCCGGCACGTCGTTCGGCACGGCCTCGGTGTACTGGTACTCGCCGAAGGTGCCGCGCGAGGCCCAGAGCACCGGACGGGGCAGGGTGCCCTTGGGCAGGCTGGTCAGCGGGCCGCCGGCGAACTCCACCAGGAACTTGCGCACCCCTTGCGGGCGCGGCTGGCCCGGCTGGCCGCCGCGGCCGAGGCGGGTCGCCACCACGCGCGCGAGCGGCGTCGGGTAGGGCTCGTCGGCGAGCCAGTGCAGGCGGTAGCGGAACTCGCGGGGCTGGCCGGGTTCGCCCGGCACCTCGGGCACCCACATGGCGACGATGTTGTCGTGGATCTCGTCGTCGGTGTTCAACTCGACAAGCTGCACCGCGCCGCGGCCCCAGTCCCCCTGCGGCTCAACCCAGGCGGAGGGGCGCTTCTCGTATTTCACGCCGTCGAGATAGTGCAGGAACTCGCGGTCGCGCTGCAGCAGGCCGAAGCCGCGCGGGCGCTCGTCGACGAAGCTCGAGGTCATGGTGCGCGGCGGGTTGTTGAGCGGGCGCCAGATGCGCTCACCGCCGCCGGTCCAGATGGCAAGGCCGTCGGAATCATGCACCTCGGGGCGCCAGTCGATGGTCCGCGACGAGGTCGTCTCCGAGTACCAGTACATGGAGGTGAGCGGCGCGACGCCGAGATGGGTGACCCGCTGGCGGAAATGCAGCGTCGCCTCGATGTCCATGACGACGCCATTGGTGCGCCGGCACAGGAACCGGTAGGCGCCCGACAGAGAGGGCGAGTCCATCAGCGCATAGAGCGTGACGGGATCCGTCTCGCTGGCGGCCGGGGCGATCCAGAAGGCGACGAAGTCGGGGAACTCCTCGGGCCCGGGGCCCTGGCCCGGGGCGAGCGCGAGGCCGCGGGCGGAGAGGCCGACCTGGCCGAGTTCGCCGACGCCGCGGAAATAGGACGCGCCGAGCCAGGTGGCCCAGGGCTCCTGCGTCTTCCACGGGCCGGACTTCGCCTCCTGCAGCCAGAGGCCGGCAAAGGCGGAGGGCTCGGCCGGCAGCGCCGAGGCGGGATGGTCGGGGCCGATGGTGAAGTAGCGCGGGTCGTAGAGGATCTCGCGGGCCGTCTCGCCCTGGACCACATGCATGGAGACGGTCTTGGGGAAGTACTGCCCGACATGCTGGAAGGTGACGGGATAGGCGCCGGGTCCCTCGCCGAACAGCGCGTTGTCCTTGTCGAAGCGCAGCTTGCCATGCGCATCGTAGTCGATGCGGCGGACGACCTCGGGGTTCGGGCGCGGCGGGGCGACATAGGGCCGGCCGGCGCGGGCGGCGGCCATCTGCTTCAGGGCGTTGTAGGAGAAGGGGGCGGCTGGGCCGAAGCGCAGCGGGGTCGCGGCGCGGCTTTCCCCGGACAGGAGCGGGGCGAGGCCAGCGGCGGCAGCGACGGTCAGCAGGTTCCGGCGGGTGAGGGTCTGGGTCATCTCTGTCTCGAACGGGCGACGAGGCCCCCTCCGTGATGGCATGGCCTTCCGGGCGAAACTTGGGCGCTCTCGTGCCCGGGGTCGTGCCCTTGCCAGCCCTGAGCCCTTAGCGCGATTGACATTTCGCCGCACCTGGTGTTTTTCGCTGGCCTCACGGCACTTCCGCCGAGGACACCCCATCCCAGCCATGGCTTTCGGTCGCAGCAAAACGACGACGAAAACCAAGCCGGTCGCCACGCGCGGCACGGCAGGCTGACGCTTCGTCCTCGCTTCCGGGTGCTCCCCCGACGGGGAGATGGGCGCCAACGGATCGCCAGGCGATCCGGTCCCGGGGGAGAACCATAGCCGAAAGAGGCCAGATCATGGGTTACAAGGTCGCCGTCGCGGGTGCCACGGGCAATGTGGGCCGCGAGATGCTCGCCATCCTCGAGGAGCGCGGGTTCCCCGTTTCCGAGGTCGTTCCGCTGGCCTCCCGCCGCTCGGTCGGCCAGGAGGTCTCCTTCGGCGACAAGGTGCTGAAGGTGAAGGCCCTCGAGCATTACGACTTCTCCGACACCGACATCTGCCTGATGTCGGCCGGCGGCGCCGTGTCGAAGGAATGGTCGCCGAAGATCGGCGCCCAGGGCTGCGTGGTGATCGATAATTCCTCGGCCTGGCGCTACGATTCCGACGTGCCGCTGATCGTTCCGGAAGTGAATGCCGATGCGATCACCGGCTTCTCCAAGCGCAACATCATCGCCAATCCGAACTGCTCGACCGCCCAGCTCGTGGTGGCGCTGAAGCCGCTGCACGACCGCTTCGGCATCAAGCGCGTCGTCGTCTCGACCTACCAGTCGGTCTCCGGCGCCGGCAAGGAAGGCATGGACGAGCTCGATCGCCAGACCAAGGCGCTCTATTCGATGAAGGACCCGGAGACCAAGAAGTTCCCGGCCCGCATCGCCTTCAACCTCATTCCCCATATCGACGTCTTCATGGAGGACGGGTTCACGAAGGAGGAATGGAAGATGACGGTCGAGACCAAGAAGATCCTCGACCCGAAGATCAAGCTGACCGCGACCTGCGTGCGCGTGCCGGTCTTCATCGCCCATTCGGAAGCCGTGAACATCGAGTGCGAGCAGCCGATCACCGCCGATGAGGCGCGTGAGGTGCTGCGCCAGGCCCCGGGCGTGCTGGTCATCGACAAGCATGAGAACGGCGGCTACGCCACGCCGCTCGACGCCGCCGGCGAGGATGCGACCTATGTGTCGCGCATCCGCGAGGACGCCACGGTGGAGAACGGCCTCGCCTTCTGGTGCGTCTCCGACAACCTGCGCAAGGGCGCGGCGCTCAACGCGGTGCAGATCGCCGAGGTGCTGATCAACCGCAAGCTCATCCAGCCGCGGGCGAAAGCGGCGGCCTGATCGGTCGCCCTCTCCTTCGCATCGAACCCATTGTGTGCGACGGCGGGCCCCCAAGGCCCGCCGTTCGTCGTTTTGGAGAGCCGTCATGGCCCGCTGGATCGTTCTGTTCGACGACAATTCCGACGCCGCCTGGGTCCGGAAGGACCATTCGCAGGCGCATTTCGACTATCTCGCCGCCCATGCCGACCGCATCCTGATCGGCGGCGGACTAAGGCCGGAACCGGGCGCCTGGTTCGAAGGCGGTCTGTGGGTGCTGGAGGTGGACAGCCGTGAGGAGGCCGTCGCCCTCGTCGAGGCTGATCCCTATTTCACCCTCGGGCTGCGCAAGGGCTATCGGCTCGCGGTCTGGGGCAAGGCGCCATGCTATGGCGCGGTGACGCTGTAGGTCAGCTCGCCGCCGAGCAGGCGAAGACCTTGCCCGGCGCGTCGAGGACCGGCTCGAAGACGCCTGACGCTTCGTCCAACACGCTGAGCACGCCCGTGGCGACGCCGAAGAAGGCGCCGTGCAGGCGCAGGCGTCCGCGCTGCTCGAGGATGTTCACGCAGGGAAAGGTCCTGAGGTTCGCCAGCGAATGGACGACGGAGGCGCGCTCCAGCGCGCTCAGATAGTCGGCCATGGGCCGGTTGCCGCGCGGCCCAAGGCGGTCGATGGCCGGCGAGATCATCGACATCCATTTGCCGATGAAGTCGCCGGGGGAGAGGGGCTCCGCGTCCTCGGCGACCGAGGCGCGGATGCCGCCGCAGCGGGCATGGCCGAGAACGACGATGTCGGAGACGCGCAGCGCCTGGACCGCGAATTCGAGCGCCGCCGAGGTGCCGTGCTGGCTGCCGTCGGGCGCGTAGGGCGGCACGAGGTTGGCGACGTTGCGGACGATGAAGAGTTCGCCCGGCCCGACGTCGAAGATCACCTCCGGCGAGACGCGGCTGTCGCAGCAGGAGACGACCATGGTCTTCGGGCTCTGGCCGTCCTCGCCGAGCTGCCTGTAGCGCTCGGATTCCTGCGGAAAGCGGCCTTCCAGAAAGGAGGCATAGCCGTCGACCAGGCGCTTGGGCAGCATCATGGGGCTCCGTGACGGTTTAAACCGTGCTTGAAGACCCTTGTTCCCGGCCGGTCAATCAGGCTTTCGGCAGGGCTGGGTTTCAGAGCCAGCCGGGCAGCCTGTCCATGGCGATGATGGCCTCGACGTCGAGGCGCGGGCGGACGACCGCATAGTCGGCGTCCTTGACCAGCACCTCCGGCGAGAGCGGGCGGGTGTTGTAGGTGCCGGCCTGGACCGCGCCATAGGCGCCGGCCGTCATCACCGCGAGCAGGTCGCCGGGGCCGACCTTCGGCAGCTTGCGGCCCAGCGCCAGGTAGTCGCCGCTCTCGCAGATGGGGCCGACGACGTCGACCTTCGGCTTCGGTGCGCCGGGGACGGGCTCCTTGACCGGGCGGATCTCGTGATGGGCGTCGTAGAGCGTCGGGCGGATGAGGTCGTTCATGGCCCCGTCGACGATGACGAAGGTGTGGCCCTCCGTCTCCTTCACATAGATGACGCGGGTGACGAGGATGCCGGCATTGCCGACCATCATCCGCCCCGGCTCCATGATGACGCGGCAGCCGAGTGAGGCCGTGTGGCGCTTCACCACCTCGGCATAGCGCATCGGCTCGGGCGGCGGCTCGTTGTCGTCGCGATAGGGGATGCCGAGGCCACCGCCGACATCGACATGGTCGATGGCGTGGCCGTCGGCGCGCAGCGTGCCGACGAATTCGGCCAGCAGGGCATAGGCATCGTCGAAGGGCTGCAGGTCGGTGATCTGCGAGCCGATATGCATGTCGATGCCGGCAATGTGGATGCCCGGCAGCTTGGCGGCGCGGGCATAGGCCTCGCGCGCCGTGGAAATGGGGATGCCGAACTTGTCGCCCTTCTTGCCCGTCGAGATCTTGGCGTGGGTCCTGGCGTCGACATCCGGATTGACGCGGAAGGAGATGTGGGCGGTCTTGCCGAGGGAGGTGGCAACACGCGACAGCTGGGCCACTTCCGGCTCGCTCTCGACATTGATGCAGAAGACGCCGGCCTCGAGCGCGGCGGCGTGCTCGGCCTCGGTCTTGCCGACGCCGGAGAACATGATGCGCTCGCCCGGAATGCCGGCGGCCAGCGCCCGCTTCAGCTCGCCGCCCGACACCACGTCCATGCCTGCGCCGAGGCGGCCGAGCGTGCGGATGACGGCTTGGTTGGAATTGGCCTTCATCGCGTAGCAGACCAGCGTGTCGAGGCCGGCGAAGGCTTCGGTGAAGACGCGGTAGTGCCGTTCCAGCGTCGCCGTGGAATAGCAGTAGAACGGCGTGCCGACCTCGGCCGCGATGGTCTCAAGCGGCACGTCCTCGGCATGGAGGCGGCCGTCGCGATAGGCGAAATGATGCATGGGGCGAGCGTTCGGCGTTGGCGGCGGGAGGGCCGCTCAGAGCAGCGGATCGAGGATGAACTGTCCGGACGGCAGGAGCTGACCGCGGCCGACGGGGCGATTGCGGTCATAGTCGCGGCGCGGGCCGGCCTCGCGCTGGGCTGGGTTGGCGGGATCGGCCGCGGCTTCCGCGCGCGGCGGCAGGTTCGGCGGCGTCGGTCCGCCGATGGCGGCGGGCGTCTCGCCCGGCAATTCGAGGCCTCCGCGGCGGCCGCAGCCGCCGAGCGCCACGGCGCCCGCGACGACGGCGAGGAGAGCGGTGCGACGGGAAAGCGATGCGGTCAAGACAGAAGCCCTCGGGCACGTGTTCGCGGCGGACCATAGCGGATGGCGGAAGCGACTGCGAGGGGGTCGAGGCGCTGCTTCGCCGTCCGGCGTTGCAGAACCCTTCCGACCCTCGCCTGTCTCATCCCTCATCCGAATAGAAACATACTTGACTGTTTGTTTTTCGCCCGATCAACTCGGGCCATCCGATGGGACCCAAGGGGGATGGCGTGGCGGCGCGGGACCGGCGATCGCAGGAGGAGCGCAGTCGCGAGACGTCCAGCAAGATCCTGGACGCCGCGATCGACCTCATTCACGACCGCGGCCTCACTCGCCTGTCGACCACCGACATCGCCGCCCATGCCGGCGTCTCGCGCGGGGCGCTGACCCATCATTTCGCCAGCCGCGACGAGCTCATCATCACCGCGGTCACCCGCAATCTCCAGCAGGTGACGGAGACGCTCCATGCCTTTGCGCTGGAGGTTGCGGAGCGCGGCGGGTCGAGCGACGAGATCGTCGACCGCATCTGGGACGTGATGAACGACCGGCTGTTCTACATCACCCTCGAATACCTGCCGGAGGCGCGACACAATCCCGAGTTCCGGGCGCGCCTGGTGCCGATGGTGCGCGATTTCCACGCGGCGCTGGATGCTATCTGGATGGCGCTGGCGAGCCGCTGCGGCACGGACCCGGAGACAACGCGCACCGTGCTCAACGCCACCATGTGCCTGATCCGCGGCATGATCGCCCAGACCGTGCTGCGCGACGACCCCGTCTATTTCGCCGGTCTTCTGGCCTTCTGGAAGGATCAGGTGCGCGGCCATTTCCCGTCGCTGCCGGTGCGGCAGGCTCCCTCGCGGGGAGGCAAGGCGTGACCGATCTCCTCACCATCTCCGGCCTCACCCGCGGCTTCTACGGCGTCAGCGTCCTCAACGGCGTCGACATCGCCATCCCCGAGGGCAGCTTCACCGGCCTGATCGGCCCGAATGGCGCGGGCAAGTCGACGCTCTTCAACGTGGTCTCCGGCCTCTACCGGCCCGATGGCGGCGCGGTCACCTTCGCCGGCGAGGATGTCACGGCCTTGCCGCCGGAAGCGCTGGTGCGCCGGCGGCTGG
Organism: Phreatobacter oligotrophus; assembly: GCF_003046185.1. Taxonomy (NCBI): domain Bacteria; kingdom Pseudomonadati; phylum Pseudomonadota; class Alphaproteobacteria; order Hyphomicrobiales; family Phreatobacteraceae; genus Phreatobacter; species Phreatobacter oligotrophus. The sequence continues at coordinate 181,689 of NZ_PZZL01000003.1, read as the reverse complement.
TGCGCACCTTCCAGCTGGCGCGCGGCTTCCCCAAGCTCAGCGTGTTCCAGCACCTGATGCTCTATGGCCGCGAGCAGGCGGGAGAATCCCTAGTATCCGCCCTGATCGGCTCTCACAAAGCCCGCCTGCGCGAGGAGGCGCTGGCCGAACAGGCCTGGGCGGTCATCCGCCGCCTGAAGCTCGATGGGGTGGTGGACAATCCGGTCGTCGCCCTCTCGGGCGGACAGAAGAAGCTCGTGGAGATCGGCCGGGCCCTCATGGCCGAGCCGCGGCTCATCCTGCTCGACGAGCCCATGGCGGGGGTCAATCCGAGCCTGACGGAAGAGATCGCCGGCCATCTCGTGGCGCTGAACCGCGAGGGCGTCACCATCTGCCTGATCGAGCACGACATGGGCCTCATCCGCCGCCTCTGCGATCCGGTCATCGTCATGGCGGAGGGGCGGACGCTCACCCGCGGCAGCTTCGACGAGGTCGCCAGCGATGAGCGGGTGCTCGAAGCCTATCTGGGGAGGCGGCATTGAGCGTGCTCGCCGCCGAGGGCGTCGTCGCCGGCTATGGCGCCGCCGAGCAGATTCTCAAGGGCGCCTCGGTGCGCGTCGAGCCGGGCGAGATCGTCACGATCATCGGGCCGAACGGGGCGGGCAAGTCGACCCTGCTGAAGACTATTGCCGGACTGGTCGCCGCCAAGGAGGGACAGATCATCCTTTCTGGCAAGGACGTGACATCCGCCGATGCCGGCGGCCGGGCCAAGGCCGGCATCGCCTTCGTGCCGCAGGAGCGCAATGTCTTCGGCAGCCTCACGGTCGCCGAGAACCTGGAGATCGCCGGTTTCCTCGATCCGGCGGGGGCCTCCGCCCGCGCCGAGGGGCTCTATGCCACCTATCCGATGCTTGCGGCCAAGCGCCGGGCGCTGGCCCGGACCCTCTCCGGCGGCCAGCGGCAGATCCTCGCCATGGCCATGGGCCTGATGAGCAATCCGTCCCTGATGCTCTTGGACGAGCCGACCGCCGGCCTGTCGCCCAAGGCGGCCGACGACCTCTTCGACGCCATCGTCGCGCTCAACCGCGACGGGCTCCCCATCCTGATGGTGGAGCAGCATGCGGTGGAAGCGCTGGCCGTCTCCCATCGTGGCTACGTGCTGGTTTCGGGGCGCAACAGCGCCGAGGGAACCGGCCCGGGCCTTGCAGCAGACCCGGAGATTCGCCGCCTGTTCCTGGGCGGCTGAGCGAACCATGATCCAGAGGAGCCCCGGCATGACACAGAGCATCACACGACGCCTTCTCCTGCAGGGCGCGGCTGCCGCCAGCCTCCTGCCGGCCGCTCCCGCCCTGGTCCTCGCGCAGGCCGCACCGATCCGCCTCGGGCCCCTGGTGCCGCTCACCGGCGCCGGCGGCTCCTATGGGCCCATCATGGCGCGCGCCATGCGCGCCGTGGTCGACGAGGTGAACGCGGCCGGCGGCGTGCTCGGCCGTCGCGTCGAGCTCAGCGTCGAGGACGACCAGACCAACCCCGAGGCTGGCGTGCGCGCCGCCCGCAAGCTGATCGATGTCGACAAGGTCTCGGCCATCGTTGGCACCTGGGCCTCGTCGGTGACGACGGCGGTCGCGCCGCTCTGCTGGGAATCGAAGACCTTCCTCGCCACCGTTTCCGGCGCCGATTCCATCACCCTGCTGCCGCACCAGGGCTATATCGCCCGCACCCAGCCCAACACGACGCTGCAGGGCCGCAAGTTCGGCGAGTTCGCGCTGGAGCAGGGGGCGAAGCGCGTCTTCTTCGTCTCGCCGCAGACCCCTTTCCAGAAGAGCCAGTTCGACAACATCACCCTCGCCGTGAAGGCCAAGGGCGGCGAGACCGGCGCGCTCATCTATGACGACAAGAAGCCGTCCTACCGCTCCGAGGTGGACGAGATCCTGCGCTTCCGCCCCGATGCGCTGATCCTCGGCGGCTATGCGCCGGACACGACCGTGCTGCTGCGCGACCTGTTCCGCGCCGGGTTCCAGGGCCGGAAGATCGCCTTCGGCTATTCGGTGAACCAGAAGCTGGTCGAGAGCCTGCCGGCCGAGGTCGTGCAGAACATCTTCACCATCTCGCCGTCCTCCGACGAGGCCTCGGGCGCCTATGCGCGGCTGGTGAAGCTCATCGGCGTCGCCAATCCCGATCCCTACACGACGCAGGTCTATGACCAGGTGAACCTGATCCTCATGGCCATCGCCGCGGCGAAGGATTCCTCGGGCACCGCCATCCGCGACACGTTGCGCAAGGTCAGCCAGGCGCCCGGCGGCGCCAAGGTCGACAATGCCATCGACGGCCTGAAGGCCATCGCCGCGGGTCAGGCGGTCGACTACGAGGGCGCCTCCGGTCCCTGCGACTTCCTCGACAGCGGCGACATCACCGATAGCCGCTTCCGCTACGAACAGGTGCGCGACGGCAAGATCGCCCTGGTCAAGATCGCCTGACCATGACGCCTCTCGCCCAGGCCATCCTCAATGGCGTGATGACCGGCGCGCTGATTGCCGTGCCGGCCATCGGCTTCACGGCGATCTTCGCCGTGCTGCGCTATCCGAGCTTCGCGGTGGCGGCCTACATCACCATCGGCGGCTTCGCCGGGTGGGTCGCCAACACGACGCTGGGCCTGGGCGTGCTCCCCGTGGTGGCCATCGCCTTCGTGGTGGCGGGGGCAGTGGGCGTGATCGGGGAGGAGGGCGGCCTGAGGCGGCTCCGGCCTGCGGGAGCGCTGACGGTGGCGATCGCCACCATCGCGCTGAACCTGATCCTGGAAAACCTCATCCGCTTCGGCTTCGGCAACGACCTGCGCGGCTATGACCTGCCGCTCAAGCCCGACCTCCGGTTCCTCGACCTGAGGATCGGGCCGCAGCAGATCGAGAATGTCATCCTCGCCGCGATCGTCATGGCGGCGGTGTTCCTGTTCCTGCGCCATACGCGCTTCGGCAAGGCGATGCGGGCCGTGGCCGACAATGTCGACCTCGCCCGCCTCAAGGGCATCGACCCGCAGCTCGTCGCGGTGGTGACGCTGTTCGTCGGGGCCGGGCTCTCGGGGGCCGGCGGCGTGCTGCTCGCCGTCGACACCTCCATCGATCCGCTCGCGGGGACGCGCATCCTGCTGACGGTCTTCGCCGCCGCGGTGCTCGGCGGCCTCGGCTCCATTCCCGGGGCGGTGGTCGGCGCTTTCTGCGTCGGCATTGCGGAGGAACTGGCCGTTCTCGCCGTGCCGGCGACCTATCGCTCGGCCATCGGCTTTGCCGCCATCCTGCTCATGCTGACCTTCCGGCCGCGCGGCCTCCTCGGCGAGAGGGCCGTGTGATGCTGAACTACCTGCTCTTCACCCTCACCATCGGCGGGATCTACGGCCTGCTGGCGCTCAGCCTCAACCTGATCTGGGGTGGCGCGGGCATGGTCAATCTCGGCCTTGCCGGCTTCTTCGCGGTGGGGGCCTATGCCTCGGCGATCGCGACGGGCGCCGGCGCGCCGGTGCCGCTGGGTCTCATCGCGGCGGCCTGCGCTGGCGTCGTCGCCGGCCTCGTCGTCACCTTCGCGACGCTCCGGCTGCGCGACGATTATCTCGCCATCGTCACCCTCGGCTTCGCGGAGGTCGTGCGACTCGTCGCCCTCAACGAGCGCTGGCTCACCAATGGCTCGGACGGCATGTCCGGCATCCGCGCCCCGTTCAAGGCGGAGCTCGGTCCGCTCGGCTTCAACCTGTTCTATTGCGGCCTCGTCGCGGTGATCGTGGCGCTGGTCTGGCTGGCGCTGCGGCGGCTGGACCTCTCGCCCTTCGGCCGCACGCTCAAGGCGATCCGCGAGGACCAGGAGCTCGCCGCCTTCGCGGGCAAGAAGGTCCTGCGCTTCAAGCTTCAGGCCTTCGCGCTCTCGGCCGCCATTGCCGGGCTCGCCGGCGCGCTCTACGGCCACTACCAGACCTATGTCTCGCCCGACCATTTCCAGCCGCTGATCACCATCTACATCTTCCTCGCGGTGACCGCGGGCGGCGTCGGCCGGCCCATCGGCGCGGTGATCGGCGCTTTGCTGGTCGTCGCCTTCCTTGAGGCGACCCGTTTCGTCGGCGAGGTGGTTCCCGGCCTGCAGCCGGTCCAGGTGGCCGCCCTGCGCGAGATGCTGGTCGGAGCCGCCCTCATCCTCGTGCTCTACCTGAGGCCGCAGGGCCTTCTGCCCGAGCGCATTCCTCCCGCCCCGAGGCCGTCATGACCGATCCGCTCGCCGTTCTCGCCGCCAGCCTTGCCGCGCCCGGCCAGCCGCAGACGCTGTTCGCCGCGCTGGAGCGCGAGACGCAGGCCCTCGTCGGCCATAAGCTGTTCACGCTGCTCTTCGTCGATGGGGCCGACGTCGCCCGCATCTATTCGAACCGGCCGGCGGAATATCCGGTCTCCGGCCGCAAGACCATGGGCGCCACGCCCTGGGGCAAGCATGTGCTGGAAGAGCAGCGGCCCTATCTCGGCCGGGACCGCGAGGCGATCCGCTGGGCCTTCTTCGACCACGACCTGATCGGCAGCATGGGCCTTGGCTCGGTCATCAACGTGCCGGTGATCTATGACGGCACGACGATCGGGACGATGAACCTGCTCGACGTCGAGCATCATTATCGCGAGGAGCATGTGGCGCCGGTGGCGCGGCTCGCCCCGGTGCTGGTGCCGGCCTTCCTCGCCGCGCGCGCCGGCCTGTAACGGCCATACCCATGACCACGCACGAAAAAGCCGGGGCGCGAGCCCCGGCTTTTCCATGTGGGACGATGTCCCCCGTTCACTGACCGAAGGAACCGGCCTCCGGGACATTGGCATGGTCCTGGGCGCCAGTGGCGTCGGCCTGGACGCGCGTCGCCGAGCGGTAGGTCACGCGCGGGGCGCTGAACTCGCGGGGCGAGGCGGTGTTGACGATGTCACGCTCCGGCGAGCCAGCGAAGGGCGAGCCAGCCTCCTGGGCGAGGGCGCCGGTGGCGAGGGGAGCGATGGCGAGGGTGGCGAGAGCCAGGGTGCGGAAGTTCATGATGATCTCCTGATCGGTTGAGGTGCGGGCGGCATATCGGGACACGCGTCGCCTGCGAAAGGTTGGTGTCGGCGGGAGGTGTCCGCCGTCGACAGGGAGACAGATGGACCTTCGCCCGATCACTTGCCAATCACGAACTTGAGAAAATGCAATGATGAATGCCGTCTTAATATTGCATTCGTGCACAATCGCACATCCGTGATCATCAGTCGCGAAACCGTGAGCCGGCAAGCCTTGCGGAACGGTACCGCGCGACAGGGCTGGCCGTGACGGCGGCTCCTCACACTCTGTCCAACCGCCAATGGCGCGAGCGGGCGAATGTCGGCGATCTTGGCGCATCCGGCTGGCGGCGCCTCCCTTGGGAAGCGCCGACCGGCAGCTGCAGGAGCAGAGCATGAGCTGGCGCGACACCTCTCCGCCGCCCCTCCGACGCGAGGCCCATTTCGGCGATCGCGTGGTCTCCTGCTTCGCCGACCGTCCGGCGAGCCTCTTCGCGCTGCTGGAGGAGGCTGTTGCCCGCCGGCCTGGCGGCGAGGCGATCGTCTGCGGTGACGTCCGCTGGACCTATGCCGATCTCGATGCGGCCGTCGGCCGGATGGCGGCGGGTTTTGCGGGCGTGGGGGTCACTGCCGGCGACCGGGTCGGGCTCCTCGTCGGCAACCGGCCGGATTTCGTCACCGCGCTTTTCGCCCTCGCACGCCTTGGCGCCGTGGCGGTCCCCATGGGCCTGCGTCTCCAGGCGCCGGAGATTGCCCATATCCTAGCCGATTGCGGCGCGCGGCTCCTCGTCCACGAGGCCGAGATGGCGGACAGGCTGCCCGCGGACAGTTCTCTCCCCGCCCCGGTGCGCCGTCTCACAGTGGGCGGCGAGGGCGGCGAGCGCCTCGCCGATCTGGTGGCGAAGGCGGCGGACCTCCCCCTACCGCCCGTTGCCGCGGTGAATGAGGAGGATCTTGCGGTGATCCTCTACACCTCCGGCACGACGGGACGGCCGAAGGGCGCCATGCTCACCCATCTCGGCATCGTCCATTCCTCGCTGGTCTATGAGCATTGCATGGGGCTGACGGCGGCGGACCGCTCGCTGGCCGCTGTGCCGCTCAGCCATGTCACCGGGCTCATCGCCAACATCACCGCGACGATCCGGGCGGCGGCGACGCTCATCATCATGCCGGCCTTCAAGGCGGCGGATTTCCTCGTTCTCGCCGCTCGGGAGCGCATGACCCAGTCGGTGCTCGTGCCGGCCATGTACAATCTTTGCCTCTTGCAGCCCGATTTCGACAGCCACGACCTCTCGGCCTGGCGGATCGGCGGCTATGGCGGCGCGCCCATGCCGACGCCGACCATCGAGCGGCTCGCCGCCCGCTGCCCGGGTCTCGCACTGATGAACGCCTATGGCGCCACCGAGACCACCTCGCCGACGACGATCATGCCGCCGCGCTATACGGCGACCCATGGCTACAGCGTCGGGATGGCCGCACCGGGCGTCGAGATCATCGTGGTCGACGATCACGGCCGCGAATTGCCGGCCGGGGAGGTCGGCGAGATCTGGATCGCGGGCCCTCATGTGGTGAAGGGCTACTGGGGCAATCCGCAGGCGACGGCCGAGGGCTTCACGGCCGGCTTCTGGCATTCCGGCGATCTCGGCTGCATCGATGCTGACGGCTTCGTCCAGGTGCTCGACCGCAAGAAGGACATGATCAATCGCGGCGGCTACAAGATCTTCACCGCGGAAGTCGAGACGGTGCTCGTCGCCTGCCCCGGCGTGATCGAATGCGCCGTTGTCGCGGTGCCCTGTCCGGTGCTCGGCGAGCGCGTCCATGCGGTGGTCGTCACCGATGCGAGTGAGCCCGCTGCGGAGACGATCCGCGCCTGGTGCGCGGCGCGGCTGTCCGACTACAAGGTGCCGGAGACGCTGACGCTGACCACCGATCCGTTGCCGCGCAACGCCAATGGCAAGGTGATGAAGCGCGTGCTGCGCGAAGGGCTGAGGCCCGTCGCCTGACGGGTGCTGCTTTTTGCGGCAGGGGCTCCCAGCGACGATCCGTGACGCAGGTCCGGCGCGTATGTATACAATCGCGCCCAACGCCGATCAGACATTTGTCCCGCAGGCCCCCCATGACCCTTCCCCGCGACCGCGCTCCCTATTCCGCCATCGTCGACCGGCCGCCGCTGAAGCTGCCGGGCAAGGCGCGCGTGGTCCTGTGGACCATCGTCAATCTCGAGGTCTGGGACATTTCCCGCCCCATGGCCCGCCAGGTGCTGCCCGCGCCGACGGGGCAGGTCCTGCTGCCGGACGTGCCGAATTGGAGCTGGCACGAATACGGGATGCGGGTCGGCGTCTGGCGCTTCTTCGACCTCTATCGCCGGCTGGGCATCCGCCCCACTCTCTCGATCAATGCCCGCGTCTGCGAGGACTACGAGCGGGTGGCGGCGGAGGCGCGCGATGCCGGCTGGGAGTTCATGGGCCACGCCTATGAGCAGATGCCGATCCACAAGGTCGAGGACCAGCGTGGCATGATCCACCGCTCCATGGACATCCTCGAGCGCTTCACCGGCAAGCGCCCGATCGGCTGGCTCGGACCTGGCCTGACGCAGACGCTGGAGACGCCCGATCTCCTGACCGAGGCCGGGGTCAAATATATCGGCGACTGGGTCTGGGACGACGAGCCCTCGGTCATCGAGACGGCCAACGGCCCGCTGACCACGCTGCCCTACACGGTCGAGCTCAACGACATTCCGACCATGATCGTGCAGCACCACGAGAGCCCCTACTGGGCGCAGCGCTGCCGCGACAGCCTGGACCGGCTCCATGCCGAGGGCGCCGAGCGGGCCAAGATCATGGCGGTGGCGATCCACCCCTACATTTCCGGCCAGCCGCACCGCATCCGGTACCTCGAGGAGGTCTACGAGTACGCGCGCTCGCTCGGCGACGTGGTCTTCTGGAACGGCGAGGAGATCCACGACTGGTACCAGGGCGTCCGGGCCGGCGGCTGACCGGTCGCCGGTGCCTGTCGGGGACCCATGAGGAAAACCTCCTCCCCACATGTCTTCCGGTGCCATCGTCTTCTCCGGCGTCGCTCACATTCAGTGGGCCATTTCATTGCCGGCGCGGTGTTCCAGACCGATCATTGCGGTCCCGATCACTCACCGCCGTGCCGCCATGCTCGAAAGCCATGATCCCGCCGAAGCCGCGTTGCCTCCTGCCGATCGCGCCCGCGCCATCGCGTCCGTGCTGGTCGTGATCGGCCTGTCCCTTGGCCTCGCGCCGGGAAGGCCTGAGACCCCCGTGGTTGCCACCCCGGCGCCCGGACTGCTCGCCGCCCTCGCCGTCGTAGAGGGCGGGCGATGAGAGAGCCCTCCATCCTGAAGCGGCTCGGCGACTGGAGCATGGTCGCAGCGTCGTTCGGCCTCGTCCTGTTTGCCGCCACTGCTCTTCGGCCGCCCCACCCGGCCATGTCGCCGGTCACGACCACCCCCACGACGCCGGTGGTGATCACAGCCGCACGTTGAGTTTCCGCAACGTCAGTATTGCGTGACGGTATTGACGATTTTCAGGAGCCTTTATTCCAGCATACGTCGCATGTTGCCATGTTTTGCATGGTTTCCACCTCGTTAAGCTTTGTGCGGTAGGCCGGTGTGGTCGCCAAAAGCCTGGGGGTGGGGCACCATGAATATCCTGTCACGTATCAAGATTCTTCCGAAAATCCTTTTCCTGATCGGCCTGCTATCAGCCGTCTCTATCACCATTGCCTATGTGGGATCGACGTCCCTCCATTCGCTCAACGACGCGACCGACGTCATGGAGCGTTCGGCCAACCAGGCGCTCATCGCCGCCCGGATGAACCGGGTCGTCGCGCTGCTCAACCGCAACGAATATGCGATCGCCGCGGACCCGCGCCCGGAAAGCGTGGCGCGGCTGAAGCAGCAGATCGCCGAGACCATGCGCGCCTATGTCGAGCTGCGCGAGAGGCTCGGCCGCAACCTGCCGGCCGAGTTCCGCGGCCGCCTCGCCCAGGTGGACGAGGCGATGCGCGCCTATCAGGCCGAGCTCGACGATACCTTCGTGCAGGCCGCCAAGGTCCGTCGCTTCGACGTGTCTGAGGATCTCGCCAACCTGCAGAAGTCGGTCGAAAGCAGCCGTGTCGTCGCCGACCGGCTCGGCAACGACATGCGGACCTTCGCCGAGGCCCTCGACTCCAATGTCGCGGCGGTCTCCGCCCAGGCGACGGCGGAGTACAAGTCCAGCTCCTTCATCATCAACATGGTTGCGGGCATCGGCATCGCGGTGGGCCTCGGCATCGGCGTGCTCATCGGCCATGTCGGCATCGCTTCGCCGATCCGCCGGATCGTCGCCACGCTTCAGGCCCTGGCGGCCGGCAACTACGCGACCCCTGTCGAAGGTGGCGATCGCAAGGACGAGGTGGGTGATGTCGCCCGCGCCGCCGTGGTCTTCCGCGAGAACGGCCTGGCGAAGCAGCGCATGGAGGAGGAGCAGAGGGCGGCCGAGCAGCGCGCTGCCGAGGAGAAGCGCCGCAGCATGAACGAGCTGGCCGACCAGTTCGATCGCGCCGTCGGCGGGATCGTCGGCTCGGTCTCCTCCGCCGCTACCGAGCTGGAGGCTGCGGCCCGCACCCTGACCTCCACCGCCGAGGAAACCTCGATCCAGACCTCGGCCGTTGCTTCGGCCTCCGAGCAGATGGCCAACAACGTCCAGACCGTCGCCTCGGCGACGGAGGAGATGTCGATCTCCGCTCGGGAGATCGCGACGCAGGTCGCCAAGTCCTCCGAGATCGCCGAGAAGGCGGTTCACGAGGCGGGCGAGACCGGCCGCAAGATGCAGGAGCTCTCGACGACGACCCAGTCGATCGGCGCCATCGTCAGCCTGATCGACGCCATCGCGGCGCAGACCAACCTGCTGGCGCTCAACGCCACGATCGAGGCGGCGCGGGCCGGCGAGGCCGGCAAGGGCTTCGCGGTCGTCGCCTCCGAGGTCAAGCAGCTGGCCGAGCAGACCAGCAAGGCCACGGCCCAGATCGGCGCCCAGATCACCCAGATCCAGGATGCCACCGGCGGCGCCGCTGCGGCCATCAACGGCATCAGCGAGACCATCCGCCAGATGAGCGCCATCTCGGCCTCCATCGCGGCGGCCATGGAGGAGCAGACCTCGGCCACCGGCGAGATCGCCCGCAACGTGCAGCAGGCTTCGGCCGGCACGGCGGAGGTCTCCTCGAACATCGAAGGCGTGAACCAGTCGGCGTCCTCGACCGGCGCTGCGGCGAGCCAGGTGCTGGCCTCGGCGGGTGAGCTGTCGCGCAATTCGGAGCGGCTGCAGCAGGAGCTGCAGACCTTCCTCGCGACGGTGCGCGCGGCCTGACATCCGGACGGCTGGCTGCCCCCCACATCCAGCTTTCCTTCACCATGATCTCGCCCGCCGGTGCCCTCACCGGCGGGCGCGGCGTTTCAGCAGGCCCCGTGCCCTTGCTTTTCCGGGTGGTATCGTTATTTTCAGAAATAACAGAAAATAACGATAGCCAGCCGTTCCCCCGATGTCCTGGTCCTCCGCCGCGTCCCGCGCCTCAGCATTGCAGCCGTCATGGGCTGACGGCATTCTTGAGACGCGCACCGGCATGGTCCCGGCTCGCGGGTGTTCCGGTATCCCCCGGCCAGGAACAGGAGCCTTGACGCCATGAACGCGACCATCATGGACCCGACCATCCTCGCGCGGATCCAGTTCGCTGCGAACATCTCGTTCCACATCCTCTTCCCCACCATCACCATCGCGATGGGCTGGGCGCTGGTCTTCTTCAAGCTCCGCTACCGCGCGACCGGCGACCTCAAGTGGATGGACGTCTACCATTTCTGGGTGAAGGTCTTCGCCCTGTCCTTCGCGCTCGGCGTCGTCTCGGGCATCACCATGAGCTTCCAGTTCGGCACGAACTGGCCGGGCTTCATGGAAAAAGTCGGCAATGTCGCCGGCCCCTTGCTCGCCTATGAGGTGATGACCGCCTTCTTCCTCGAGGCGGTGTTCCTCGGCATCATGCTGTTCGGCTTCCGCAAGGTGCCGGGCTGGGCGCATACCACCGCGACGGTGCTGGTCGCCGGCGGCACCACGCTCTCGGCCTTCTGGATCATCGTGCTGAACTCGTGGATGCACACGCCGGTCGGGTTCGAGATCCGCAATGGCGTGGTCCATGCGACCGACTGGTTCGCCATCATCTTCAACCCGTCCATGCCCTACCGGCTGGCGCATATGCTGCTCGCCTCGGGCCTGACGGCGGCCTTCCTCATCGCGGGCCTGTCCGCCTATCGGTGGCTGCGCAATGACCGCTCGCCGGCCGTGCTCTCGGCCCTGCGATTCGGCGTCGGCCTCGCGGCGATCCTCATCCCCATCCAGATCTTCGCCGGCGACATGCACGGCCTCAACACGCTGAAGCACCAGCCGCAGAAGGTCGCGGCCATGGAGGGCAACTGGGAGACCGGTCCCGCCAAGCCGCTGCTCCTCTTCGCCTGGCCCGACGAGAAGGCGCGCGAGAACCGCTTCGAGATCGGCGTGCCCTATGGCGCCAGCCTCATCCTCAAGCATGACCCGCAGGGCGTCATTCCCGGCCTCAACGACTATCAGGGCAAGCATCCGCCAGTGGCGCCGGTCTTCTTCGCCTTCCGCATCATGGTCGGCGTCGGCATGCTGATGCTGCTGGTCTCGTGGGGCGGCGCCTTCTGGCTGTGGCGGCGCGGCGAGCCGCATCCCTGGCTCGCCCGCGGCCTCGTCGCCATGACCTTCTCGGGTTGGGTCGCGACTCTCGCCGGCTGGTACGTCACCGAGATCGGCCGCCAGCCCTGGCTCGTCTCGGGCGTGCTGCGCACGGCGGACGCGGTCTCGGCGGTGCCGGCCGCGATGGTGGCGACGACGCTGGTCGGCTACCTCCTCGTTTATGCGGCGCTGCTCGCGGCCTATATCGCCACGCTGTTCCTGCTCGCCCGCAAGGGTGCGGCCGGCAAGCCGGTGGAGACGGGTCCGACGCCGCATCCCAACGCCTTCGTCGCGGCGGAGTGAGCCTGATGTTCAACGATCCCGCCGTCTGGCTGCCGCTCGCCTTCGCCGCCCTGATGGGCCTGTCGATCCTGATCTATGTCGTCCTCGACGGCTTCGATCTCGGGGTGGGCATCCTCTTTCCCGGCGCCAGCGGCGCGGAGCGCGACCGCATGGTCGCCTCGATCGGCCCCTTCTGGGACGCCAACGAGACCTGGCTGGTGCTGGCCATCGGCCTGCTGCTCGTCGCCTTCCCCATCGCCCACGGCATGATCCTCACCGCGCTCTACCTGCCGGTGGCGCTGATGCTGGTGGCGCTGATCCTGCGCGGCGTCGCCTTCGAGTTCCGCGCCAAGGCGGAGGCCTCGTGGAAGCCGCTGTGGGACCGCGCCTTCTTCGGCGGCTCGCTGCTCACCGCGCTGACCCAGGGCTACATGCTCGGCCTCTATGTGACCGGGCTCGAGAGCACGCTGCCCACCGTCTCCTTTGGGCTGCTGACGGCGGTCTGCGTCGCCGCCGGCTATGCGCTGATGGGCGCGGCCTGGCTCATCATCAAGACCGAGGGCGATTTGCAGCGCTATGCGGTGAAGCGGGCGCGGCTGGCGCTGGTGGTCACCATGATCGGCTTCCTCGCCATCTCGGTGGCGACGCCGCTCGTCTCGCCGCGCATCTTCACCAAGTGGTTCTCGCTGCCGGAGATCCTCTTCCTGTCGCCGCTGCCGATCACCGCCGGCCTCCTCGCCGTGGCGGTCTTCATCGCCCTCTCGCATCTGCCGGATTCGCGCGACCGGTTCCGCTGGGTGCCCTTCGCAGGCTCCGCCGGCATCATGGTGCTGGCCTTCTTCGGCCTCGCCTATTCCTTCTATCCGTTCATCGTCCCGGACAGGCTCACCATCTATGCGGCGGCGGCTGCGCCCGAGAGCCTCGCGATCATCCTCTTCGGCGCGCTCATCGTCGTGCCGGTCATCATCGCCTATTCGGCCTTCGCCTACTGGGTGTTCCGCGGCAAGGCCGGCGAGCTGCGCTACGACTGATCGGGCTCGCCCTTGCCCCGGCGGCCCTTGCCGGGGAAGAGCTTGTCCTTCCAGTCCAGCGCCTTGACGATGCGCGAGCCGAGGCTGAGGAGCTGGATCAACCGCTCGGTCTCCAGCCGCTCGACGTCGTCGTACCAGGTGGTGAGCAGGTCGATGGCCTCATGCATGGCCTGCATCCGCCCCTGGGCGTAGCGCTCGGCCTCCGACCCCGGCTGCTCCATCAGCAATTCGCGCAGGACCGTCATGGTCGGGTCGATCTCGCGGCGCTTCCTCTGCTCGACCAGCTTGCGGACGATGGCCCAGACATCGTCGAGCGTGACGTAGAAGTCGCGGCGCTCGCCGGGCACATGCTTCAGCCGGATGAGCTCCCAGCTCTGCAATTCCTTCAGGGCCATGGCGACGTTGGAGCGCGCCACGCCCAGGGCATCGACGAGATCGTCGGCGCAGAGCGGCCGGTCGGCGAGGAAGAACACCGCATAGACCTGGCCGACGGTGCGGTTGATGCCCCAGCGCGAGCCCATCTCGCCGAAATGGAGCACGAAGGCCTGAATGAGCGGCGGAAGGTTCATCGGTTGGATCAGCCTTATCGGTCGCACCGCACTAGCGGAAGGGGCCCTGCCGATCAACGCCGATGCGTTCACCATGTGCGGCAGGCGACGTTGAGCGCCCCCTTGGGTTGTGCAACCTTGGCCCCACGAGCAGTGCCCGCCGCGGCGGGTGAAACGGGAATGCGGTGGGGGTTCGCCCGAAGCCGCGGCTGCCCCCGCAACTGTAGGCGACGAGCCCCGTCGACAGCCACTGGCCGAGAGGCCGGGAAGGCCGATGGGGCGCTGGAGTCGCGAGCCAGGAGACCGGCTGCTCGGGAACGCTGCTGATGGACGCAGCCCGGCGGGGAGCACGGGCGGCGCGCTGGCGAGGCCGAATGCCAGGTCTCGACCGTCAGGGCTGGCCTTCTGGCGCCGTGCGCCGGGACAGGATTCGTGTCACCTCCATTCCCTCCGACCGGCCTCGTGACGCTCGTCCTCGGCGGCGCGCGATCCGGAAAATCCGCCCATGCCGAGCGCCTCGCGCTGGGAGCCGGCGGCGAGCCCGTCTACATCGCCACGGCGGAAGCCCATGACGAGGAAATGGCGGAGCGCATCGCCCGCCACCGCGCCGACCGGCAGGGGCGCGGCTGGACCACGGTGGAGGAGCCGCTGGACCTGGCCGGCGCCATCGGGCGCGAAGCCCGCCCGGGCCGCTCCCTGCTCGTCGACTGCCTGACCCTGTGGCTCTCCAATGTCATGCTCGCCGGTCGCGATCCGGCCGACGCGCAGGAAGCGCTGGTGACCGCCCTCGGCGGGGCAGCGGCGCCCGTCGTCCTCGTCTCCAACGAGGTCGGGCTCGGCCTCGTGCCGGAGACTCCCCTCGGCCGCGCCTTCCGCGATGCCCAGGGCCGGCTCAACCAGGCCATCGCCGCCAGGGCGGACCGCGTTGTTTTCGTCGCCGCCGGCCTGCCCCTCACCCTGAAACCTGCCTGACACGTCATTTCCGAAAGATGTTTTCCATGACCGATACGTCCATGACCGATACGTCCAGCGCCGATGCCGTCGCCGATGCTCGCCATGCCGAGAAGATGAAGAAGGTGCAGGTGGCCCGCGCCCGCATGATGGCCACCAAGACGGTCGAGAAGGGCCTGCTCATCGTCCATACCGGCACCGGCAAGGGAAAGACCTCCGCCGCGCTCGGCATGGTCTTCCGCCATATCGGCCACGGCATGCCCGTCGCGGTGGTGCAGTTCACCAAGGCCGAGTCCTTCGTCACCGGCGAAGCGCTGCTGCTGCGCCGCTTTCCCGACCTCTGCACCCTCGCCATCATGGGCGACGGCTTCACCTGGGACACGCAGGACCGCGCCGCCGATATCGCCTCGGCCCGTGCGGCCTGGGAGCTGTCGAAGGAATTCATCCGCGACGACCGCCACGCCATGGTGCTGCTGGATGAGCTGAACATCGTGTTGCGCTACGGCTACCTGCCCGTCGAGGAGGTCGTCGATTTCCTCAAGGCCGAGACGCCGCCGGGCAAGCATGTCGTCATCACCGGACGCAACGCGCCGGCCGAGCTCGTCACCATGGCGGACCTCGTCACCGAGATGACCCTGGTGAAGCACCCGTTCCGCGACGGCGTCAAAGCGCAGAAGGGCATCGAGTTTTGACCCGTCGCACGCCCGCCCTGATGCTGCAGGGCACCGGCTCCAATGTTGGGAAATCCACCCTCGTCGCGGGTCTCGCCCGGGCCCTGCACCGGCGCGGCTTCGCGGTGCGGCCCTTCAAGCCGCAGAACATGTCGAACAATGCCGCCGTCACCGTCGATGGCGGCGAGATCGGGCGTGCCCAGGCGCTTCAGGCGCGCGCGGCCGGCGTCGCCCCGTCGGTGCACATGAATCCGGTGCTGCTCAAGCCGGAAACCGACAAGGGCGCGCAGGTCATCGTCCAGGGCCGTCGCGCCGGGACGCTTGAGGCCAGGAGCTTCGGGGCCCGCAAGGGCGAGCTCATGCCGAAGGTGATGGAAAGCTTCGCCCATCTCGAGGCCGAAGCCGACATCGTCCTCGTCGAGGGCGCCGGCAGTCCGGCCGAGATCAACCTGCGGGCCGGCGACATCGCCAATATGGGTTTCGCGCTGGCCGCGGATGTGCCGGTCGTCCTCGTCGGCGACATCGACCGGGGTGGCGTGATCGCCAGCCTCGTCGGCACCCATGCGGTGATCGCGCCGGAGGAACGTGCGCTCGTGAGGGGTTTCCTCATCAACAAGTTCCGCGGCGAGGTCTCGCTGTTCGATGGCGGCCTCACCGCCATCACGGAGCGGACCGGCTGGCACTCCATGGGCGTCGTGCCATGGTTCGCCGAGGCGCATCGCCTGCCGGCGGAAGACGCGCTCGACCTCGCGCGTCCGAAGGGCGACCGGGGGCGGCTGGTGGTCGCCGTGCCGATCCTCTCCCGCATCGCCAATTTCGACGATCTCGACCCGCTGGCCCAGGAGCCGGAGGTCGACTTGCGCTTCGTGGCGCCCGGCGAGCCGCTGCCGGCGGAGGCGTCCCTCGTCATCCTGCCGGGGTCCAAGTCGACGATCGGCGACCTCGCCGGCTTGCGCGCCGTCGGCTGGGACATCGATCTCGCCGCCCATCTGCGCCGCGGCGGACGGGTGCTCGGCATTTGCGGCGGCTACCAGATGCTCGGCCGGTCCATCGCCGACCCCGAGGGGCTGGAGGGGCCGCGCGGTTCGGCGCAGGGGCTCGGCCATCTCGACATCCATACGGTGCTGACGCCCGACAAGACGGTGAGGCCGGTGAGCGGCGTCCATCTGGCGAGCGGCGAGCGGGTGGAGGGCTATGAGATCCATCTCGGCCGGACGACCGGGCCGGACTGCATGCGGCCCATCCTCCATATCGACGGCCGCTGCGACGGCGCGATCAGCGCCGACGGGCTGGTGGAGGGCTGCTACGTCCACGGGCTCTTTGCCGACGACCGGTTCCGCAATGCCTATCTCAGGAATTTCGGGCGGGCGAGCGATCTGGCCTACGAGGCGACGGTCGAGGCGACCCTTGATGCGCTGGCCGACCATTGCGAGGCCCATTGCGACATCGAAGCCCTCATCGCCGTGGCGCGGAGTCGCTGAGCCGGCTCAGGACAAGAACAGGGCGATCGCCGCGACAAGGCCGACGAGCCCGAGGCAGGCTCCCGCCATGACGCGCAGGGCGCGCCGGATATCCTGCGGCGTCGCCGCGCGCCGACCTTCGGCATGGAGGAACGGATCGTCGACGAGCCGCCTGCCGTAGCGCCGTGGTCCGGCGAGGGCGAGGCCGAGCGCTCCCGCCATGGCGGCTTCGGGCCAGCCGGCATTGGGCGAGCGGTGCAGGCGCGCATCGCGGATCATCACGCCGAGGGCTTTGGCCGGGGAGCCGGCCGCCAGCGGCGCGGCCAGCGCGATGAGGAGACCTGCAAGGCGCGCGGGTGCGAGGTTGAGGAGGTCGTCGCAGCGGGCGGAGGCCCAGCCGAAGTCGCGGTGACGGTCGGAGAGATGGCCGATCATGGAATCGGCAGTGTTGACGGCCTTGTAGGCGGCAAGGCCAGGCAGGCCGAACAGCGCGAACCAGAAGGCCGGGGCCACGACGCCGTCCGAGAAATTCTCGGCCGTCGTCTCGATGGCCGCCCGGCAGATGCCGGCCTCGTCGAGGCTTTCGGGGTCGCGGCCGACGATCATCGACACGGCCCGGCGCGCCTCTGCGATACCGCCCGCCGAAAAGGCCGCGGCCACCCGCGCCACATGAGCATAGAGGCTGTTCTGGGCGAGAAGCACGGAAGCTACGAGGCCGATGCTGACCATGGGCCAGGGCAGGGCGCGCAAGGCCGCCTCGACCAGGGCTCCTGCGAGGATCGACAACGCGAGGATCACCACGAGAGCGGCGATGCCGGCCGCCTTGCGCCGGGCCGCCACTCGTTCCGGCCGATTCCAGCTCCGGTCGAGCCTTGCGATGAGCGCGCCCATCCAGGCGACGGGATGGGGAACACGCCGCCAGATCGCGTCCGGATCGCCGACCGCTGCGTCGATGGCGAGGGCGACGAGCAGGATGAGAAGGGCGTCAGGGTGCAGAAGCACGGCGCGGCGTCAGCGCGGCGATCTGCGCCGCCAGCCTGTCGATGGCCTCGACCAGCATGGGCCCGCCGCAGACGGTGAGCGCCTCGGGCAGGACGATGCGGCGCTCCGCAGGGAAACGGTCGGCGATGGCGGGATGGACCAGCATGGCCTGGCCCTGGTCCTCGGCGCGGTCGGCGTCGCGGCTGATGAGGATGGCGTCGGGCCTCAGCATGACGATCTCCTCCACCGAGAGGAAACCGCCGCCGCGCAGCCCCGCCTCGCCGGCGACATTGACCAGCCCCGCAGTCCTCAGGAGGTCGGTGATGACGCTGTCCTGTCCGGCGACCCAGCCGCGCCGGGCCAGGGGCAGGATGCGCAAAGGCTGTCCCTTCGCCGCTGCCCGCAACCGCTCCATGGCGGTGTCGAGGGCGGCAGCCCGGGCCTCGCCCGCCGCTTCCGCGCCGACGATGGCGGCGACGCGGAGGATCTGCCGCCGCGCGTCGGCGACCGTGCGCACCACGTCGAACTCCTCCATGGCGATGCCGCGCTCGCGAATGAAGGCGCGCGTCGCCTGGCGGGTGAAGCGGCCGGCCAGGACAAGGTCCGGCTTCAGGACGATGATCTCCTCCGCCGTGCCGGAGAGCGCCGGGTAGGCCCTCGCCCGCGCGGCGGCCCACGAGCGCCAGCCATCATGGGCGAAGGGGCTGAGGCCCACGATCTGGTCGGGCCGCGCGAGATCGACCAGCAACTGGTCGGTGCACATGTTGATGGAGGCGATGCGGGCCGAGGGCTCGGCCATGGCCGTGTTGGTGACGGCCAGCAGGGCGGCGATGCCGGCGAGCGACTGGCCAAGGCGGCGGCGCCATGGCAGGGACGGGCCATGCAGCACGGCGGCGACCTCACCACGGCCATGGCCCTCCACGGGGGCACGCGCGGCGACTGGCTGGACCTGTCGACCGGCATCAATCCGCACGCCTTCCCGCTGCCGGACCTGCCGGCCGAGGCCTGGACCGCGCTCCCCGACGAGGGGTCGCTCAGCCGGCTCAATGATGCCGCGCGCCGCGCCTATCGCGTGCCGGAGGGCGTCGGCCTCGTCGCTGCTCCGGGCACGCAGGCGCTGATCCAGTGGCTGCCGGTGCTCGCGCCGGCCGGCGATGTCGCGGTGGTCGGGCCGACCTATGGCGAACATGCGCTGTCGTGGCAGCGGGTCCGAGCGAAGGTGCAGACGATCGGTGATTTCACGGCGATCCCCGACGATGTTCGTCATGTCGTGGTCGTGAACCCGAACAATCCCGACGGGCGCTGGAGCGATCCCGCCCATCTCGCCGCGGCGGCGCGGGATGTCGGTGCGCGCGGGGGCTGGCTCGTCGTCGACGAATCCTTCCTCGACCTCAGGCCCGAGGCGACGGCCGCCAGCCTGTGCCGCGAGGCGCCGGTGGTGGTGCTCAGATCCTTCGGCAAGTTCTTCGGCCTGGCCGGGGTCCGGCTCGGCTTCGCCGTGGCCCCGCCGGTCATCGCCGAGGCGATCGCCTGGGCCCTCGGGCCATGGGCCGTTGCAGGGCCCGCCCTCGCCATCGGCGCCGCGGCGCTCGGCGACGAGCGCTGGGCCGAGACCATGCGGATCAGGCTGCGGGAAGAGGCGAGTTCCCTCGATGCCGTGCTGGCGGAAGCCGGTTTCGCGCCAGCCGGTGGGACCGATCTCTACCGCCTCGTGCGCCATCCCGAAGCCCGCCGGATCCACGAGGGCCTCGCTGCGGCACGGATTTGGGTCAGGCGCTTCGACTGGGACGATAGGCTGCTGCGCTTTGGCCTGCCAGCGGAGGACTCGGGCCGTGATCGCCTCGCCGCCGCTTTGCGGGGGCTCGCCACCGGGCCGGGTCATGGAGCGGTCCAGGGCACGATGACCGGCTCGCCCGCGTGCTCGGTCACCAGCGCATCGACGCCATAGACCTCCCGCATCAGCTGCGGCGTCAGCACGGTGCGCGGCGCGCCACGCGCGACGATGCGGCCGCGATCGATGACCATGACCTCGTCGGCCATGCGCGCGGCGAGGCCAAGGTCGTGGGTGACGGCGATGACGAGGGCGCCGCGCCGGGCCTCCTCGCGCAGCGCCGCCATGATGCCGATCTGGTGGCGCGGATCGAGGGCGGCGGTCGGTTCGTCCGCGAGCAGGATCGGCGCCTCCACCGCGAGGACGCGTGCGAGCATGACGCGGGCGCGTTCGCCGCCCGAGAGCGTCGTCACCTGGCGCCCGGCAAAGGCGCTGGCATCGGTGCGGGCGAGGGCCGCGTCGACGATGGCGGCATCGCGCGCGCCCATGCGCGCGGGATCGGCAAGGCCATGCGGGTAGCGCCCGAGCGCCACGACATCGCGTGCGCTGAGCGGCCAGTGCACCACATGGCCCTGCGGCAGGAAGGCGATGCGGCGGGCCCGCTCGCGCGGCGGCAGCTTCAAGAGATCTGTGCCGGCGACGGTGATGCGCCCGGTCGACGGCGTGAGGCCGCCGAGGGCCCTGAGCAGGGTCGTCTTGCCCGCCCCGTTCGGTCCGACCAGCGCGACCAGCCGGCCGGCATCGAGCCCGAAAGCGGCCTCGGTGACCACCGGGCAACCGCCATAGGCGACGCCGACGCCCTCGGCGAGCAGGAGATGGGCGGCCTCGCTCATGCCACGCCGCCGGCAAGGCTGCGCCGCTCCCTCACGATGAGCCAGAGGAAGAAGGGGACGCCGATGATGGCGGTCAGCACGCCGACCTTGATGTTGGTGGTGGCCGGGATGATCCGCACGGCGATGTCGGCGGCGAGCAGCAGCGCCGCGCCGGTCAGGGCGCTCGGCACGAGGACGCGCGCCGGGTCGTAGCCGACCAGCGGCCGCATCAGGTGCGGCGCGACGAGCCCGATGAAGGCGATGGTGCCGGCGACCGAGACGGCAGCCCCCACGCCGAGCGCCACGCCGGTGATGACGACGAGGCGCAGGCGGGCGACCCCGACGCCGAGGCTCTCCGCCGCCTCCTCGCCGAGCGCCAGCGCCCGGAAGGCGCCGCGCTGCAGATAGAGAATGAGGGCGGCGGGAATGATGAAGGGGAGCGCCAGCGCCACGTGGCGCATCGAGCGGTCCTCCAGCGAGCCAAGCAGCCAGAAGGCGATCTCGAGCGCGGCAAAGGGGTTGGGCGCGAGATTCATCGCGAGCGCCGTGCCGGCGCCGGCGAGGCTCGATATGGCAAGGCCCGAGAGGATGAGGAGCAGCAGGCTGGCATTGCGGCCAGCCACCGCCACCAGCACGAAGACCGACAGGAAGGCGCCGGCAATGGCCGCGACCGGCAGGCCCCAGGACAGGGCGTCGTTGAGCCCGAGCGAGATGGTGGCGACCGCCGCGAAGGCTGCCGATTGCGGCGCGCCGAAGAGGGAGGGCGCGGCCAGCGGATTGCGCAGGAGGCCCTGCATCGCCGCCCCCGACAATCCGAGGATGCCGCCGATGGCCACCGCAAGGATCGCCCGCGGCAGCCGGATCTCGGTGACGATGGTGCGGATGGCCTCGTCGCCGCGGCCAAGAAGGGCCGCGACGATGTCGGAGGGGCTGAGGCGCACCGGCCCCGCCGCGAGGGAGGCAATGGCGAGGACCGCGACGAGGAGGGCAAGGCCGGGGACCAGTCCCCGCCGCGCCAGGCCCGTCATCGTCGCCGCGTCACTCACCAGTTCGCCCTCAGGCCGGCATAGAAGGAGCGGCCGGCCGTGCCGTAGTTGTAGACCTCCTCATAGCGGACATTGGTGAGGTTCTCGACCCGCGCAAAGGCGGTCCAGGTCTTGTCGATCTGGTAGGAGGTCCTCAGGTCAAACCGCATGTAGGGGTTGAGGCGCAGGGTCTCGCCGCTGCCGGAATAGCGCTGCGAGACGTAGGTCATGGAGGGCTCGATGCTCCAGGCCGGCGTCGGCGTCACCACGAAGCCGAGGGTGCCGACATTGCGCGGACGGCGGGCGAGGGTGAGGCCCGTGGTAAGATCCTTGGCCTCGAGATAGGTCCAGCCGGCCCGCATCCTCACGACATCCGGCCAGAGCACGAAGCTTGCCGCCATCTCGACGCCGCGGGTCTCGGCCCGCGCCACGTTGAAATAGCTGCTGGTCAGCGCGTTGTACTCGATCAGGTTCGAGAAGCGGTTGGTGAAGGCGGTGACCGACAGGGTGCCGCGGCCGCCGAGGATGGACTGGTCGATGCCGGCGTCGAAGCCGAGGCTGGTCTCGGCCTGGAGGTTCGGATTACCGTAGATCGGCGCGTAGAGCTGGAACAGGGTCGGCGCCTTGCCGCCCGTGCCGGCGCTGGCGCGCAGCTTCGTTCCGGTCTCGGTGATGCGATAGGCCAGCGTGCCGCGCCAGGTGGCGAAGCGCGCCACGCCGACCACGTCGTCGATGCGGCCGCCGATGGACAGGTCCAGCCGCTCGCCGAGCGGCAATTGCCACAGGGCGAAGAGGGCGCGGGTGTTCTGTCCGGCCTCCAGCGTCGAGGCGCGGGCGATCGGCGTCGGCAGGTAGCGTTCCGAGAAGGTCTCCGCCGTCTCGCGCTCCAGCCGGGCGCCGAACGTGACGCGTCCGGCGAGACCCAGACGCAGGTCGCCCTGGTACTCGGCGCCGACGCGCTGGCCGTAATATTCGGAGAGCGTCGAGGTGGTCTGCGCCGGCGTCTGGTTTGACCCGTAGCGCACCTCGCGGAAGATGCGCTCGGACCGCGCGAAGAAGGTGGTGATGGCGTGGGTCAGCGCGCCGTCCAGCGTGTCCCACGAGCCACGGCCGTAGATCTGGTAGAAGCGGCGGAAGGCGACGTTCGGCGTATCGGGATACTTGCCGGAGGCGGCGTCATATTCGGAGCGGGTGGCGCTCGCCATCACGCCCGCCTCGAAGCGGAAACCGGTGCCGGGATCGTAGCCGAACCGGCCGTAGCCGCTGTAGCGGTCGTAGCCGTCGGCATCGTAGCCCGCGGTGACCGCGGGGTCGAAGCGGCTGATGCGATAGCCGTAGCGGGAGAAGCCGTCGGAGCGCGCGAAGGAGCCGGAGGCGGCGTAGCTCCAGGGGCCCTGCGACCCGTGGATGCCGCCGGAGACGGCGCCGGTGCCGTAGCTGCCGCCCTCGATCTGGGCGAAGGCGCCGGTGGGCCCAAGGCCGCGCTTGGTGATGATGTTGATGACGCCGCCCATGGCGTCGGAGCCGTAGAGGGCGCTTTGCGGGCCGCGCAGCACCTCGATCCGGTCGATCAGCGCGGGCGACAGGATCGACAGGTCGAACTCGCTGCTGGCCGAGGACGGATCGCCGACGCGGACGCCATCGATGAGCACCAGCGTCTGGCCTGAACTGGCGCCGCGCAGGCGGACGGTGGTGGAGGCGCCGGGGCCGCCGGTCTCGGTCACGTCGAGGCCGGGCACGGTGCGCAGCACGTCGACCAGCGAGCCGGGATTGGAGGCCTGCAGCTGCTCACGCGGCACGACGGTGATGGCGCTGCCGGTGCGCTGGATCTCGGTCGGCGAGCGGTTGGCCGTCACCGTGATGTCGACGGAGGGCAGCTCTGTCTCGCGTGGTTGTGGCGGAGACTGGCTGAAAGCAGGTGTGGAAACAGCAGAAAAAGCCGCGTAAGCGGCGGCAAGGGCAAGCCTTGCCCGGAGAGGGTCGCGAACCATGTGTCACCTTCTTCGGCCCACCGCCGAAGTTTGGGGTCTAAGGACACTCTGGGCCGGTCTCCTGGCTCGCGACTGGTCCGGTGAGGGACCGGCTCCAACCTTCCCAGTCCCGGAGGACCAGTGGTGCGTGGAGCTTGGCGTCGCTTACAGTTGCGGGGGCAGCTGCGGCATGGGGCCTTTCGGCCCGCACCGCATTCCCGTTTCACCCGCCTCGCGGCGGGCACCCAGAGCAGCGCCATCACAACCACGGGGCGCAGGCGGCCGCAAGCCGTGCCGCAGGGGCATCGGGATCCCCCCTAAGGGGGGAGGGCTGTGGACAAGTCGGCGCGGGGAATCGGTGACGCCCGGGGGCGGGCTTGCTAGACCGGGGGCGTGGGGAGTGCTCGCCGATGGGCGAACCGGGATCGGACAAGGACACGGATGTGCCGCGGCGGCCGACGGAAGATCGCTTTGCGCGGTCGGAACTCCGCCTACGAATCGTGCTGTCCGGCACGACGCGGCTCGGGCCGGGCAAGGCCGACCTGTTGGAGGCCATCGGCCGCACCGGTTCCATCTCAGCCGCCGGCCGCGACCTCGGCATGAGCTACCGGCGGGCCTGGCTGCTGGTCGACGAGGTGAACCGGCTGTTCCGCCGTCCCGTCGTGGTCACCTCCGCCGGTGGCAGCCATGGCGGCGGGGCGAAGCTCACCGATTTCGGACGGGCCCTGGTGGCCGCCTATCGGCGCGTCGAGGAGCGCACGCGCGCCGCGATCCGCGAGGAATTCGCGCCCTTCGAGACCGACCTGGTGGACGAGCCGGATCAGCCGGGCTGAGCTTTCGGCACCGCGCCGGGCAATCCGCTCTCGTCGATGGCGCCGGCCTTGACCAGCGCCTTCATCGGAACACCCGGCGCGAGGTCCAGCGCCGCGGCCGCGAGCCGCGTCACCGCCGCGACGATCACGTCACCGCCGGTGAGCGTCACGGTCACGGTGGCGAAGGGGCCGCTGGCGTCCGCCTCGACGCGGGTGACGGTGCCGTCCAGCACCGTGCGGGTGCTCAGGTCTCCGGCCGGGCCGCGGGCCAGCGCCACGTCGGTGGCGCGAATGGCGACGCCGACCTCGTCCCCGAGGGGCAGCAGGCCGGGCACGACGATCTCACCGGCAGGATGATCGAGCAGGGTGATGCCGTAATCCGGCAGGCGCTGCTTCACGCGGGCGGTGAGCACCGACCGCAGGGCAAAGCGGTCGCCACCGGACCGGTCAAGCCCCGCGGCGAAGACCTCGGAGGGTGTCCCGGTGGCTACCACGCGTCCCGCCTCGAGCCGCACGACATGACTGGCGAGCCGCGTCACTTCCTCTACGGCATGACTGACATAGACCACGGGGATGGCGAAGGCGTCGCGCAGCCGCTCGATGAAGGGCAGGATCTCCTGGCGCCGCGCCTGGTCGAGCGAGGCCAGCGGCTCGTCCATCAGCAGCAGGCGCGGGCTCGCCAGCAGCGCGCGGCCGATGGCGACGCGCTGGCGTTCGCCTCCCGACAGGGTCGCCGGCCGCCGGTCGAGCAAATGGCCGATGCCCAGCACCTCCACCACCGGATCGAAGGCGATGCGCCGTTCGCCGCGCGGCGTGAACCAGCGGCCATAGGTGAGGTTCGCCTTCACCGAGAGATGGGGCAGGAGCAGCGCGTCCTGGAAAACGAGGCCGATGCGGCGGCGATGCGGTGGCACGGTCCTGCGGCGCGCGGTGTCGAGCAGCACGGTGTCGCCGAGGGTGATGCGCCCCTCCTCCGGGCGCTCCAGGCCTGCGAGCAGGCGGATCACCGTGGACTTGCCCGAGCCGGACGGGCCGAAGAGGGCGGTGACGCCCGGCCCGGCGGTGAAGGCGGCGTCGAGGGCAAAGCCGGGGCGGGTGAGGCGGCAGGCGAAGCGGATCATGCCGGCGCGCCGTGACGGTTGCCGCTGCGCCGCGCCAGCCATTCCGAGGCGACAAGGGCGGCCAGCGCGATGATGACGGCGACGATCGACAGCCGGAAGGCGATGGCATCGCCCCCGGGCACCTGGGTGGCGTTGTAGATCGCTGAGGGCAGGGTCTGGGTCTCGCCGGGAATATTCGAGACGAAGGTGATGGTCGCGCCGAACTCGCCGAGCGCCTTGGCAAAGCACAGCACGGCCCCCGCAATGATTCCGGGGAGCGCCAAAGGCAGGGTGACGGTGAGGAAGACCCAGGCGGGGGAGGCGCCCAGCGTGCCGGCGGCCTCGCCGAGCCGCGTGTCGATGGCCTCGATGGACAGGCGCACGGCGCGCACCATCAGCGGGAAGCCCATGACCGCGCAGGCAAGCGCCGCACCGGTCCAGCGGAAGGCGAGGACGATGCCGAAGGTTGATTCCAGCCAGGCCCCGATCGGTCCGCGGCGGCCGAAAAGGACCAGGAGGACATAGCCGGTGACAACCGGCGGCAGGACCAGGGGCAGGTGGACGAGCGCATCCACGAGGCTCTTTCCCGGAAAGCGCCCGCGCGCCAGCAGCAGGGCGGCGAGGATGCCGAGCGGCAGGCTGGCCAGCGTCGCGACGGTCGCGACGCGCAGGCTCAGGCCGATCGCCGTCCATTCCTCGGGGGTGAGCGAGAGCGCATACATGGGGTGGGTCTAGCGCAGGACCGTGAAGCCTTCAGCCTCGAAGATCCGGACGGCAGCCGGCGAGGCGAGATAGGCGAGGAAAGCGACCGCGTCCGGATGGGTCGAGCCCGCCGTCACGGCGACCGGATAGGCGATGGGCGGGTGGCTGCCGGCGGGAAACGTGCCGACGACGCGCACCCGCGGCTCGGTCCTCGCATCGGTCGCATAGACGATGCCGAAGCGCGCCTCGCCGCGCGCCACGAGGGCCAGCGCCGCGCGGACATTGTCGGCGCCGGCGATGCGCGGGGCGACCTCCGTCCAGACGCCGAGGGCGGTGAGCGCAGCCTGCGCATAGCGCCCGACCGGGACAGACTGGACATTGCCGGTGGCGAGGCGGGAGGCGCCGATGGCCGCGGCCAGCGGAAAGCCAGGGGCGATGGCGAGGGCCACGGGGGTTTCGCTCACCGGCTCGACCAGGACGAGGCTGTTGCCGAGCAGGGTGCGGCGGGTCCCGGCGCGGATGAGGCGGCGCTGTTCGGCAAAATCCATCCAGTCGAGATCGGCCGAGGCGAAGAGATCCGCCGGGGCGCCCTGGTCGAGCTGCCGCGCAAGGGCGGAGGAGGCCGCGAAGGAGAAGGTCACGCGCTTGCCCGTCTCGCGCTGCCAGTCGGCCGCGATGGCCGTGAGGGCGGTCTGCAGGCTCGCGGCGGCGAAGACCACCAGCGGGCGCGTCTCCTGTGCCCGGGACGGGCTTGCGACACCGGCCAGCAGGACCAGGGGCAGGATGCGGCGGGTGAAGCCGAGGATGCGCATTTCGTTATGCTCACACGAATATATCGATGCGCATAACGCCGTGTTGTCGCGGCGCCGTCAAGTCGGGGATGGGGTCAGGCGATGCGTTTCAGGCGGGCCGCAAAGAAGCCGTCGAGACCGGCCATGCGCGGTTCATCATGCGGCCAATGGCTGGGCAAGGTCCGCAAATGGCCTGCCGGCGTGACGAAATCGGCAATGCCGGGAAACTCGTCGGGGGTGATGGGGTCGACCACCAGGCGCTGTTCCCGTGCGAGCAGTGCGGCAATCTGCGCCTCGCCCTCGTCCGGCTCCAGCGAACAGGTGCAGTAGACCGCGCGGCCACCCGGTTTCAGCAGGTCGGCGAGGCGGTCGAGCAGCCGCGCCTGGAGGCGCGCGAGCCCGTCCACATCGGCGGCCGACTTCAGGTGCATGACGTCGGGATGGCCGCGCAGCGTGCCGGTGGCGGTGCAGGGCGCATCGAGCAGGATGGCGTCATAGGTGCCGTCGAGCTGCAGCGCGTCGACGGCGCGGATGGTCACGTCGAGCTTCAGCCGCGCCATGTTCTCGGCGAGACGTTCGAGGCGGCGCGCATTGCGGTCGACGGCGGTGACGCGGGCGCCGGCGCTGGCGAGCTGGGCGGTCTTGCCGCCCGGGGCGGCGCAGAGGTCGGCGACGGCGAGGCCGGTGACGTCGCCGAGCAGCCGTGCGGGCAGGGCGGCGGCGGCGTCCTGCACCCACCAGGCGCCGTCCTCGAAGCCGCCGAGGTCGGGCACCGCGCCGTCAGGCAGCAGGCGCACGGACCCTGTCGGCAGCAGGGAGCCGCCGAGGCGCTGCGCCCAGCCGGCCGGGTCCGCCTTGACGGTCAGGTCCAGCGGTGGCTCGTGGATGACGGCTGCGGCCATGGCGCGGGTCGTCGCCTCGCCATAGGCCGCGATCCACCGCTCGCGCAGCCAGGGCGCGAGATCGTCCAGCGGGTCGAGGCTGGCGAGGTCGGCCTCGCGGTCGCGGGCAAGGCCACGCAGCACGGCATTGGTGAGCCCGGCGAAGCCCTGCGTCTTCTTGTTGGCCTCGACCATGCGCACCGCCGTGTCGACGGCGGCATAGTCGGGCACGTCGAGGAAGAGGATCTGGCAGGCCGCGGTGCGCAGCACGGTCTCTAGCCGCGGAAGGCCCTCGGGCAGGCCCTTCGCGAGGCGCTCTGCAAGCAGGCGATCGATGGAGCCGAGGCGGCGCAGAGTCGTCGCGGCGATCTTGCGGGCGAGCGCGCGGTCGAGGGGCGAGAGATCCGTCGGCTCCTCCAGCGCCTCGTCGAGCGGGCGGCGGCGCAGCAGCACCGCCTCGACGAGGTCGCAAGCGCGCCGCCGTGCGGGCAGGCCGGGCGGGGGCGGCGGCGGGGCCTTGGGCTTGCGGGCCGGGAAGAACGGGCGCTTGCCGCCTTGGAACTTGCTCATGCCGCCCGTTTAGGCGCGGATGCCCATCCGCGGCAAGCGTTCTAGCTCCTCTGGCCTCAGCCCCAGGGGCCGCGGGCCTGGCGCGAGCCCCAGGCGGCGGCTTGCGGCGGCAGGTAGCCGACGCCCCAGGCCTGGGCGAGCTGCTGCAGCGCGGAGATGCGGTTGCCGGTGTCCGGATGGGTGGAGAACAGATTGTCCATCCGCTCGCCGGACAGCGGGTTGATGATGAACATGTGCGCGGTCTGCGGATTGTGCTCCGCGGTGTTGTTCACCGTCATGGCGTGGCCGCCGGCGATCTTGGCGAGCGCCGAGGCGAGCCACATCGGGTTGCCGCAGATCTCGGCGCCAAGCTTGTCCGCCTCATATTCGCGCGAGCGGGAGATCGCCATCTGCACGATGGAGGCGGCCAGCGGTGCGAGGATCATCATGGCGATGGTGCCGATGATGCCGAAGCCGTTGCGGTTGTCGTTGCTGCTGCCCGAGAAGGCCGCGAAATTGGCGAGCATGGAGACCGCACCGGCGAGCGTCGCGGTGATGGTCATGGTCAGCGTGTCGCGGTTGCGGATATGGGCGAGCTCGTGGGCGACGACGCCCGCCACCTCCTCGCGCGTGAGCATGTTGAGGAGGCCCGTGTTCACGGCGACCGCGGCATTCTCGGGATTGCGGCCGGTGGCGAAGGCGTTGGGCTGGTCCTCGTGGATGATGAACAGCCGCGGCATGGGCATGCCGGCGCGCTGGGTCATCTCCCAGGTCATCTGCCAGAGGTCCGGGGCGCTGTGCTGGTCGACCTCCTGCGCGCCATACATGTTGAGCACGGCGCGATCGGAGCCCCAGTAGCTCCAGAAATTCATGGCGCAGGCCACCGCCAGCGCGATCAGCATGCCGGCCTGGCCGCCGATGAGGAAGCCGACGCCCATGAAGAGCGCGGTCATGGCGGCGAGGAGGATGGCGGTCTTCATGTAGTTCATCGACACCCCTCCTGCGGGTTCGGCCCCTAGATTGGATGGGACAGGGACGCAAACAAGGGTCCGCCCTGTCGCAGGCGCGCGGCGGCGGTCCGGTCGCTTGCGTACGAACGAGTTGATCTGGTAATCGGCTTGGTCGCCCCCCGCATGCCGGAGATCCCGCATGACCTACGTGGTCACCGAGAACTGCATCAAGTGCAAGTACACGGACTGTGTGGAGGTCTGTCCGGTCGACTGCTTCTATGAGGGTGAGAACTTTCTCGTGATCCACCCGGACGAATGCATCGACTGCGGCGTCTGCGAGCCGGAATGCCCGGCCGAGGCGATCAAGCCGGACACCGAGCCGGGGCTGGAGAAGTGGCTGGCGATCAACGCCGATTTCGCCGTGAAATGGCCGAACATCACGCAGAAGCGCGACGCCCTGGCCGATGCCAAGGAATGGGACGGCAAGCCCGGCAAGGAGAGCCTCCTGTCGCCCGAGCCGGGCTCCGGCGACTGAGCCTGCGGCGGTAACCAAACCCGGCGATTGCGGACCTCGCCGGGGCGGGGCGCAGCACAGTCTTGTCGCCAAGCCTTTGAATTCGGCGAAAATTGTGGTACGGTAGGGCCACAGTCGATCAGAAAAGCGGTCCCACCGGTGCGCTCCCCTCGTGCGGAGCGTTATTTTTCGGAAAAATCCGACAAATCGTCGCGATGGAGCCCTGCACAGGCCGCCAATCGCGCCGCGGAAGATCGTTTTCGCTCATCGCCTGACGTCAGGGACCTGTCGGGCGATCCGGCTCAGTCCCTTTCGCGCGAAACGCCACGGCGCCGCGGTGCGGCCGTGGACCCGCAGGAACCTTGTTTCCATCGCGGGCATCACCAGCGGCCGGCCACGGCCGACGAGGAGTAAGGCGCAGTATGACCGTGAAGAAGAACGCGCAGACCCGTCAGGGCTTCAAGACGAACGAATACATCGTCTATCCGTCCCACGGCGTCGGGCAGATCGTCTCCATCGAGGAGCAGGACATTGCCGGCTTCAAGCTCGAGCTGTTCGTCATCACCTTCGAAAAGGACAAGATGACGCTCCGGGTGCCCACCGCCAAGATCGCCCAGGTCGGAATGCGCAAGCTGGCCGAGCCCGATGTCATGGCCAAGGCCATGGACGTCCTCAAGGGCCGCGCCCGCGTCAAGCGCACCATGTGGTCGCGCCGCGCCCAGGAATACGAAGCGAAGATCAATTCCGGCGACCTGATCGCCATTTCCGAGGTCGTCCGTGACCTGTTCCGGTCGGATGCCCAGCCCGAGCAGTCCTACTCCGAGCGCCAGCTCTACGAGCAGGCCCTCGACCGCATGGCCCGCGAACTCGCGGCCGTCGAGCGCGTCGGTGAGGCCGAGGCCGTGAAGATGATCGAGGCGCAGCTCGCCAAGGGTCCGCGCCGCGGCCCGGCCAAGGCCGAGACCGAGGCGGACGACGCCGACGAGAGCGACGAGCCCGAGGTCGAGGCGGCCTGATCCCGCCGCCGACATCACCAGAACCATCGCAAGAGCCCGGCCCGTGCCGGGCTCTTGTCGTTTCAGGCTCCGGCACAGCCGGGCAGCAACTTTGGGTCACAACAGCTGTGGAGCCGTTGATCCGCAGGGGAAGCACCTGCGTAAACCACGACGAGAGCAAAGACCGCCTGCGCATCCGCGCCCAGGGGACACATCATGGCTCAGGCACCCGGCATCGGTCGCATCCTCGCCAAGGCGGCGATGAACGCCCCTTTCCTCGCGCGCGAGGAAGAACATGACCTCGCCGTGCGCTGGAAAGACGGCGCCGACGAAGCGGCGCTGCACCGGCTCGCCCAGTCGCACATGCGGCTGGTCATCGCCATCGCCGCCCGGTTCCGCAATTACGGCCTGCCGATGCAGGACCTGATCCAGGAAGGCCATGTCGGCCTGCTGGAGGCTGCGGCCCGCTTCGAGCCCTCCCGCGAGGTCCGCTTCTCCACCTATGCGACCTGGTGGATCCGCGCCTCGATCCAGGACTACATCCTGCGCAACTGGTCGATCGTGCGCGGCGGCACCTCGTCGGCCCAGAAGGCGCTGTTCTTCAACCTGCGGCGCCTCAGGGCCCAGCTGTCCCAGACCATGGGCTCGGGCGTCGGCTCGGCCGCCATCCACCAGCACATCGCCCAGGCGGTCGGTGTCTCGGTCGCTGACGTCGCCGTCATGGACGCCCGGCTCTCCGCCAACGACATGTCGCTCAACGCCCCGAGCTTCGAGGGTGATGGCCAGAACAGCAGCGAGCGGCTCGATCACTTGCCCGATGCGGCGCCCCCGCCGGACGAGGTGGTGGGCGAGGCCATCGACAGCGACCGCCGCGTGCGTTGGCTGCGCGACGTGCTGCACGTGCTCTCGCAGCGCGAACTCGACATCATCCGGGCGCGGCGGCTGGACGAGGACCAGGCGACGCTGGAGTCGCTCGGCGCCCGGCTCGGCATTTCCAAGGAGCGGGTGCGGCAGATCGAGAGCCGCGCCATCGAGAAGCTGCGCAAGGCGCTGGTGGATCGTCACCCCGACGCCACCGCCCTGGTCTGACGCGTCAGTCCTCCAGCGGCCGGGCCTCTTCCGGCAGCATGATCGGAATGCCCTCGCGGATCGGATAGACGAGGCGGGCGGCGCGCGAGACCAGCTCGTTCGCCGCAGCGTCATATTCCAGGGGGCCCTTGGTGACGGGGCAGACCAGGACTTCGAGCAGGCGCGGATCAACCGTGCCAGGCCGGGTCTGCGGCACGGCGGTCTTGGTCTCGGGCGTCGGCTCGGTCATGAAGCAATCCTCGTCGCGGGCGGCCTCTCTCTAGCGCGGCCATGATCGCCGCGCCAGACGCGCCCGGTTCAGTTGAGGCTCTGCGTCTCGCTCGCGGGCTTGTCCTTGGCGAGCGCCATCTCGGTGACGGCGACCAACAGGGCGGCGCGGGTCTTGAGGTCGGGGGCCTCCAGCAGCGCCTGCTTCTCCTTGATGCCCCAGGGGGACATCATGCAGAGCGCATTGACCAGCGTCTCGGTCGGGGCGGTGCGGATCCCCTCCCAGTCGGCCTCGAGGCTGTTGACGTCGAGGAACTCCTTGAGGGTCTTGAGGAGGCCGTCGCGGTCGACCTCGCCCTCGCCGGCCCGCGCCTCGAAATCACCGGCGAAGGGCTCGAAATCGACCCGGCACTGGCGATAGGCGGTGGTGGCGGGGAGTTCCTCCACGACGCGGAAGCGGGCGATCCCCGACAGGCTCAGCATGTAGCGGCCATCGCCGGTCTCGGCGAGCTGGGTGATGCGGCCGACGCAGCCGACGCCCGCCAGCGACGGGCGCTTGGCGTTCTCGTCCGCGGGCACGGGCTGCACCATGCCGATCAGGCGACGCCCCGACAGGAAGGCATCGTCGATCATGGCGAGGTAGCGCGGCTCGAAAATGTTGAGCGGGAGCTGCCCGCGCGGCAGCAGCAGGGCGCCCGGGAGCGGGAAGACGGGGATCACGTCCGGCAGGTCTGCCGGGCCCCGGTAGGTCACGTTGGTGGCCATGGCAGTGCTCCGTGGCGACACGACAGGGTCATCCCCGTCATCTAGGGGGCCGGACGCGCTCCGCCAGTCCCCCCGCCGCGCCAAATCAGCGCGCCGTGCCGTGATACTCCGGATTGGGCCGCATGTCCGTCGCCGAAGCCATGCGGTTGGACATGTTGTAGAAGGAGGCCGTCGCGGCGATGTCCCAGATGTCCTTCTCCGAGAACCCGGCCTTGCGCAGGGCCTCGCGGTCGGGCTCGTCGATGGTCCAGGGCGCTTCCGTCAGCTTGACGGCGAAGTCGAGCATGGCGCGCTGGCGGGCATCGAGCTTCGCCGCCCGGTAGTTCATCACCATGAGCTCGCCGAGTTCCGGGTCGCCGGAGAGCTGGCGCACCGCGGCGCCATGGGCGGTGAGGCAGTAGAAGCAGCGGTTCACCGACGACACGGCGACCGCAATCATCTCGCGCTCCAGCTTGCTGAGCCCCGAGGGGGCCAGCATGAGGTCGTTGTACATGGCCGAGAAGGCCTTGAGCTTGGCGAGATCGTGCGTGTAGGCGAGCAGCACGTTGGGCACGAAGCCGATCTTCTCGACGCATTTGCGGAAATAGGCCTCGGTCTCGGCGTCGAGGGGGGCCGGCGCGAGGTCCAGCGCGATGATGGGCTCCGCCTTCGGTGCCGGGCGCGGCTTCTCGGCGCTCTTGATCGGCTCGGGCTTTGCCACCTTGGCGGGCGCGGTCCTGGCCGGGGTGGCCTTGCCGGCCGCGGCCTTGCCGATCCCTGCCTTGGTGACCGGCTTGCCCTTGCTAGTCTTCGCCGAGCCCTTCGCAGCCATCGCCCATCTCCCGAAAATGGCGGTGCCATGGTCCCGCCAAAGCTTCGTCATCACCGCGTCTTGAGGACCTAGCATGGCGTCCGGAACCGACGAAATGGGCTTTACGGCCGAGTCCGGGCGTGATCATCCTGCCTTCGCGGGAACAAAAATCACGAATCCGCCCTCTGGGAGACGAGCATGACCAATCGGGCCGAGGATGCGCGGGGGGCCGCGGCCATCATCGAGCAGGCGGGCATCATCCTGCGGGGCACGGCGCCAGGCGTTCCACCCGATTACGCGGCCGACCTGTTTGGCCGCAGCGATGCCGAGGACCTCGTCGCCTACGAGTCCCGCGACATTGCCAGCCTCGCCGCCGAGAGCTTCTCGCATTTCTCCCGCCGCACCCCGGGCGGCTCGACCATCCGCATCGCCGATCCCGAGCCGACCTCGGCCGCCTCGCGCCTTGCCGCCGTCACGGTGGTCGAGGTGGCCAACGAGAACATGCCGTTCCTCGTCGATTCCGTCCTAGGCGTTCTGGCGGAACAGGGCTTCCAGGTCCGCCTCGTCGCCCATCCCATCCTCACCGTCGACCGCGAGCCCGACGGCGCGCTGTCAGCCTATCGCGGCCTCGAGCCGGGCGAGGACCATGCGGCCCGCGAGAGCCTCATCCACATTCATGTCGACCGGATCGGCGACGAGGCGCGGCGGACCGCGCTGGAAACCGAATTGCAGGCGACTCTCGCCGACGTGCGGATCTGCGTGGCCGACTGGAAGCCGATGCAGCAGCGCGTCCGCGCCATCATCGAGGACCTCAAGGAAAACCCGGTCCTGCCGGTCACGGAGATGGCGGAGGGCATCCAGTTCCTCGAATGGCTGGTCGCCAACAACTTCACCCTGCTGGGCGTGCGCGACTACAGCTTCGTCGGCGGCGTCGCCGACGGGCAGCTCGAGCCTGATTTCGTCTCCGGCCTCGGCATCCTGCGCGACGACACGGTGCGGATCCTCAAGCGCGGCACCGAGCTGGTGGTGATGACGCCGGAGCTGCGCGAGTTCCTGATGCAGCCGGTCCCGCTCATCATCACCAAGGCCAATGTGAAGTCCCGCGTCCACCGCCGGATCCACATGGACTATGTCGGCGTGAAGCGCTTCGACCGGCAGGGGCAGCTGGTGGGCGAGGCGCGCATCGTCGGCCTCTTCACCTCCACCGCCTATACCCGCTCGACCAAGACCATCCCCTATCTGCGCCGCAAGGTGGACCGGGTGCTGACCCGCGCCGGCTTCGATCCCGACGGCCATTCCGGCAAGGCGCTGGTCAACGTGCTGGAGAGCTATCCGCGCGACGAGCTGTTC
Organism: Phreatobacter oligotrophus; assembly: GCF_003046185.1. NCBI lineage: Bacteria > Pseudomonadati > Pseudomonadota > Alphaproteobacteria > Hyphomicrobiales > Phreatobacteraceae > Phreatobacter > Phreatobacter oligotrophus. The sequence continues at coordinate 146,862 of NZ_PZZL01000003.1, read as the reverse complement.
CAGATCGACGACGAGACGCTGTTCCACCACGCCATGGCGGTGATGCAGCTCGAAGACCGGCCGCGGGTACGCGTGCTGCCGCGCGAGGATCGCTTCCACCGCTTCGTCTCGGTCATGGTCTATGTGCCGCGCGACCGCTTCGACACGACCGTACGCCTCGCCATCGGCAACCATCTGGCCCAGGTCTATGACGGCCGGGTCTCCGCCTTCTATCCCTTCTTCCCCGATGGTCCGCTGACCCGCGTCCACTTCATCATCGGCCGCAACGAGGGCGAGACGCCGCGCGTCGACCGCGTGGCGCTGGAGACGGCGGTCTCGCGCATCGTGCGGACCTGGAGCGACGGGCTGGGCGAGGCCATCGCCCTCATCCATGGCCCGGCCAAGGCCGGCGATCTCATCGCCCGCTACCGCGAGGCTTTCTCCGCCGCCTATCGCGAGGCGGTCACGCCGGAAGCCGCCATCGGCGACATCCGCATCCTCGAAAGCCTGTCGGACCAGCGCGCCCTCGCCATCGACTTCTACCGCCCGGAGGGTGGCGAGCGCACCGAGGCCGGCCTCAAGGTCTTCTCGCGCGGCCGCCCGATCCCCCTGTCGGAGCGCGTGCCGATCCTCGAGGCCATGGGCTTCGCGGTGGTGGACGAGCGCACCTACGAGATCGCCGCCGGTGGCGCCGGCGCGGCGCCGGTCTGGCTGCACGACATGGCGCTGGCGCGCCCCGGCGGCCAGGCCATCGACCTGGAGGCGCTCGACGAGAAGCTCGAGGCCGCACTGATGGCGGTGATGCGGGGCGATGCCGAAAGCGACGGCTTCAACGCCCTGACGCTGGAGGCGGGCCTTGCCTGGCGCGATGTGGCGGTCATCCGCACGCTCGCCCGCGTGCTCCGGCAGATCCGCGCGCCCTTCAGCCAGGACTATCTCTGGGCGACGCTGCGCAAGCACGCGACCATCGCCAAGGGCGTGGTGCTGATGTTCCACCTGCGCTTCGACCCGCGCCTTGGCCTCAGCGCCGCCGAGCGCGACGCCAAGCTGACCGACCTCCTCGGCCGTTTCGAGGAGAGCCTCGCCCAAGTCAGCTCGCTCGATGAGGACCGTATCCTCAGGGCCTTCATCAACCTCATCCAGGCGGCGGTGCGCACCAATTTCTACCAGCTCGGTGCGGACGGGCAGGTGCGCCCGACCATCGCGGTGAAGTTCGAGTCGAAGAAGATCGACAACCTGCCGGCGCCGCGGCCGCTCTACGAGATCTTCGTCTATTCGCCCCGCGTCGAGGGCGTGCACATGCGCTTCGGCAAGGTCGCCCGCGGTGGCCTGCGCTGGTCCGACCGGCCGCAGGATTTCCGCACCGAGGTGCTCGGCCTCGTCAAGGCGCAGCAGGTGAAGAACGCCGTCATCGTGCCGGTGGGCGCCAAGGGCGGCTTCGTGCCGAAGAAGCTGCCGCCGCCCTCCCAGCGCGATGCCTGGCTCGCGGAGGGCACGGAGGCCTACCGGATCTTCGTCCGCTCGCTGCTGCAGCTCACCGACAACATCGACGGCGCCGCCATCGTGCCGCCGGCGGATACGGTGCGCCATGACGGCGATGATCCCTATCTCGTCGTCGCCGCCGACAAGGGCACGGCGACCTTCTCCGACACCGCCAATGCGCTCTCCATCGAGAAGGGCCACTGGCTGGGCGATGCCTTCGCCTCCGGCGGCAGCCAGGGCTACGACCACAAGAAGATGGGCATCACCGCCCGCGGTGCCTGGGAGGCGGTGAAGCGCCACTTCCGCGAGATGGGCACCGATATCGGCACGACGCCCTTCACCGTTGTCGGTGTCGGCGACATGTCCGGCGACGTCTTCGGCAATGGCATGCTGCTGGAGAAGACCATCAAGCTGGTCGCCGCCTTCGACCATCGCGACATCTTCCTCGATCCCTCGCCGGATCCCGCGGCCGCCTTTGCCGAGCGCCAGCGTCTCTTCGACCTGCCGCGCTCGTCCTGGGCGGACTACGACAAGAGCCTGATCTCCGCCGGCGGCGGCGTCTTCCCGCGCTCGGCCAAGTCCATCAGGCTCTCGCCGGAAGTGCAGGCCGCCATCGACCTCCACAAGGGCGAGGCAACGCCGCAGGAGGTGATGAACGCCATCCTGAAGGCGCCGGTCGACCTCCTGTGGTTCGGCGGCATCGGCACCTATGTCCGCGCCTCCTCGGAGACGGATGAACAGGCCGGCGACCGCGCCAACGATCCGATCCGCATCACTGGCGCGGACATCCGGGCCAAGGTGGTAGGCGAGGGCGCCAATCTCGGCATGACCCAGAAGGGCCGCATCGAGGCGGGTCGCCGCGGCGTTCGCCTCAACACCGACGCCATCGACAACTCGGCCGGCGTCAACACCTCGGACGTCGAGGTGAACATCAAGATCGCGCTGACGACGCCCGAGCGCGACGGCCGCCTGTCGCAGGAGGCGCGCAACACCCTGCTCGCCGAGATGACCGATGATGTCGGCCGCCTCGTGCTGCGCAACAACTACCTGCAGACGCTGGCGCTCTCGCTCGCCCAGCGCCGCGGGCTCGACGATCTCGGCTTCCAGCAGCGGCTGATGCAGACGCTGGAGGCTCAGGGCAAGCTTGACCGGGCCGTCGAGTACCTGCCCGACGAGATGGAGCTCGCCGAGCGCCGCCGCCGCGGCGAGCCGCTGACACGGCCGGAACTGGCCGTGCTGCTCGCCTATGCGAAGCTCGACCTCTACGACGACCTGCTCGCCTCCTCGGTGCCGGACGACCCGTATCTCGCCCGCGAACTCGTGCGCTACTTCCCGCGGCCGGTCCAGGAGCGCTTCCCCGACGCGATCGAGAGCCATCGCCTCCGGCGCGAGATCATCGCCACCGGCCTCTCCAACTCGATGATCAACCGCGGCGGGCCGGCTTTCGTCACCCGCCTCATCGACCAGACCGGCGCGGATGTCGCCACCATCGCCTCGGCCTTCGCGGCCGTGCGCGATGCCTATGGCATGACGGCGCTGAACACCGAGCTGGACGGCCTCGACAACCGCATCCCCGGCAGCCTGCAACTCGAGCTCTATGCGGCGATCCAGGACCTGTTGATCGATCGCGTCATCTGGTTCATCCGCAATGTCGACCTCACCCATGGCCTTGCCGATGTCGTGGCGCATTACCGCGCCGGCATCGAGGCTGTGGCCGCGAGCCTCGACACCGCCTTGCCGGGCGATGCCGCGACGGTCCGCAACGCCCGGACCGAGGAGCTGCGCGCCGCCGGCGTGCCCGATCCGCTAGCCGGCGTTCTCGCGAGCCTCGACCAGCTCGCGGCGGCCCCGGACATCGTGGCGGTCGCCGACCAGACCGGTCGCGGCGTTGCGGAGGTCGCGGCGACCACCTTCGCCGCCTCGGCCCTGTTCCGCCTCGACCAGATGAAGGCGGCGGCGCGGGCCATCACCGTCACCGACTATTTCGACCGCCTCGCCCTCGACCGGGCGCTCGATTCCATCGCCGATGCCGAGCGGCGGATCGCGGCCGACATGGTGGCGGGCGGCGCCTCGGGCACCGCCGCGGTGGAGGCCTGGATGGGGGTCCATGGCGGCCGGGCCGAGCGCATCCGCACGGCGGTGTCCGACATTGCCGGCTCCGGCCTCACCGTGTCGAAGGCGACGGTGGCGGCCAGCCTCCTCGGTGATCTCGTCCGCGGATGAGGCGGCGCCTTCTCCTCGTCCTCGCCTGGCTGCTGGCCATTGCTCCGGCCATCGCGCAGGAGGCGCGGCCGGAGGGAGGCGAGGGCGCGCGCCACCGCGAGCAGGTCTGGCGCATCCCGCATGTCTCCGACGAGGGCCGTGTCCTGGCGGCCATCCTGTTCCGTCCGCCCGGCGAGACGCCGCGCCCGCTCGTGGTCATGGCCCATCACACCTCCGCCGAGGCACAGCGCAACGGCGAGCCCTCCCATGGCGTCTATCCGCAGGCGGTGTCGTGGTTCGTCGAACGCGGCTATGCGGTCGCTGTGGTCCACCGCCGGGGCTACGGCCTGACCGGCGGCGAGCGGGCGGAGCGCTTCGCCTGCCGGCGGCCGAACCATGCCGGGGTCGCGCGGGCCGATGCAGCCGACCTTGCGACGGCCATCGATGCGCTGACGCGCCTTGCCTTCATCCGTCCCACGGGGGTGGTGGCGGTCGGCCAGTCGACCGGGGGCTGGGCGGTGACGGGCCTTGCCGCCGAGAACCATCCGGCGGTCGCGGCGGTGATCAATTTCGGTGGCGGGCGCCGCGGCCGGTCCGGCGAGACAGGCGAGACCTGTGCGCTCGAGGAGCTGGTCCGCGACATCGTGCCCCTTGGACGGCGTGCCCGCACGCCGGCGCTCTGGATCTACACGGAGAACGACCAGACCTTCGGCCCGGCGCTGGTGCGCAGGCTGGCCGACGCCTATCGGGCCGGTGGCGCGCCGCTGGAGTTCCGCATGCTGCCGGCCTTCGGATCGGATGGCCACGCGCTGCTGCCGAGTTCGGCCGGCGTGCCCGTCTGGGCTCCGGTGGTGGAGCCCTTCATCCTGCGGTTTCGCTGAGGGTCAGGCGGTCTTGTCGACGAGCAGCCCGGTGCCTGGAGCCGGTGCAGCCTGGACGGCGGAGGCGAGCAGGTCGACCACGGCCTGCTCGGCCTGGTTCTGCTGCTTCACCATCACGGCCTGAAGGCCCATGCGGGTCTCGGCGGCCTGCATGGCCACCATGGTCCCGGCGATCGCGTCGGTCGACATCGAGCTCTCCTAGCCGTCGGCAGAATGACCCCGGAGGGTTAAGGAAAGGCTGAGACGCGGCCATGCGCCCGCATAAGGCGGTGGCAGCGCACGCTGCCCTTGCGTAATCTTTGTATCAGGCTGTTTCGATTCGCTGTCCCTGGATGCCGCCCTTCCTGTCCCGCTTTCCTCTGCTGCTCGGCGCCGACGTCTGCGAGGCGCGGCAGAAGCAGGAATTGATGGACGAGTTCTTCGACCATCGCCCGTTCCTGGTCGCCTCCATCGTCATGGCGATTGTGATCGTGCAGGTCTGCCTGTCGGGGCAGACCCCGACGGCCCTGATGGCCGCAGGCCTGCTCGCCTGTGCCCTCCTGGTCAGGATCGGGACCGCCGAGGCCTACCGGCGTTACGGACGCGGCGGGGATGAGCGGCGGTGGCTCCGCATCTTCGCTGCCATGTGCGTGGCCATCGCCATGCTCTGGGGGAGCACCGGCGCGGTGCTCTACAATGCCGCCGACGCCAACATGCGGCTGGCCGTCCTCGCCATCGGCTGCGTGCTGATCCAGGCGGTGACGCTCCGGACCTACATGGCGCCGGGGCCGACTCTCGCCCAGGTCCTCATCCTCATCGCCTTCCACCTGCCGGTGTTCGTGGCGGACGGGCTGACGGTCCTGGTCCCGATCTGCCTGCTCTATGGCGGGTTCCAGGCCTATTGCATCCTCCAGCTCGGGCAGGTGAGGCTCCGGCAGATGCATGCCGAGCGCGATGCGCTGCGTCTCCTCGACGAGTTGCAGCGCACCAACGTGGAGCTGACCCGGGCCAATCTGCGGCTCGCCCAGTCCGCCCTCAGTGACCCGCTCACCGGCATCGGCAATCGCCGTCGCTTCGAGGAGGCGCTTGGGGCGCTGGCGGCCGCCGCCGGGCGCGACGGATCGGCCCTGTCGCTGCTCATGATCGACGTCGACGGGTTCAAGCGCTTCAACGACGCCCACGGCCACGTGGCGGGTGACGAGGCGCTGCGCCTGGTGGCCGGCGTGCTGGAGACCACCGCCGGCCGGCAGGGGCACGTGGTCGCGCGCTATGGCGGTGAGGAATTCGTGGTGCTCATGGCCCGCAGCGGCCTCGACGAGGCCGTGGCGCTGGCGGAGGCCATCCGCGCCGCCGTCGGTGTCCCGGGAACCATGCCGCTGACCGTCAGCATCGGTGCGGCCACCAGCGCGCCGTCGGATCCGCCGGCTGTCCTGGTGGAGCGGGCTGACGCCGCGCTCTACGCGGCAAAGCGGGCCGGCCGCGACCGCGTCGTGGCGGCCGATGCCGATGCGGACAAGGCGCTGCGCCGCGCCTGACCGTCAGCGGGCCGGGATCATCAACGGGTCGGAACGGGGCGCTCGCCGCGATAGTCGTAGAAACCGCGCTGCGATTTGCGGCCGAGCCAGCCGGCCTCGACATATTTCACCAGCAGCGGGCAGGGGCGATACTTGGAGTCGGCGAGGCCTTCGTAGAGCACCTGCATGACCGACAGGCAGGTGTCGAGGCCGATGAAGTCGGCGAGCTGCAGCGGGCCCATCGGGTGGTTGGCGCCCAGCCGCATGGCGGTGTCGATGGCCTCGACCGAGCCGACGCCCTCATAGAGCGTATAGATCGCCTCGTTGATCATCGGCAGCAGGATGCGGTTGACGATGAAGGCCGGGAAGTCCTCGGCCACGGCCACCGTCTTGCCGAGCTTGGTGCAGAGCGTGCGGGCGGCCTCGAAGGTCTCGTCCTCGGTCGCGATGCCGCGGATCAGCTCGACGAGCTGCATGACCGGCACCGGATTCATGAAATGGATGCCGATGAAGCGCTCGGGCCGGTCCGTCGTCGAGGCGAGGCGGGTGATGGAGATCGACGAGGTGTTGGTCGCCAGGATCGCATCCGGCTTCACCACCGGGCAGACCGACTGGAAGATCTTGACCTTGACCTGCTCGTTCTCGGTGGCGGCCTCGATGACAAGGTCGCAATCGCCGAGATGGGCCAGCTGCGGCGCCGCCTCGATGCGCATCAGCGCCTTCTGCCGCTCCTCCTCGCTGATGAGGTTCTTCGACAGTTGACGGCTCATATTGCCGTTGATGGTGGCCAGGCCCGACTTGATGCGGTCTTCGGAGATGTCGTGCAGGGCCACGTCGATGCCGGCGAGAGCCGCCACATGCGCGATGCCGTTGCCCATCTGCCCGGCGCCGATCACGCCGATCTTGCGAATGTCCATGGTTCCACCCGGTGCACGGCCCGGGCTCTGAGCCGGGCGGCGGTGCGATCTAAACGAACTGGCGGACATCTCTACGACGGTCTCGCCGCCGACGCCATCCCGATTGCCGGGAGGCGGCCCGCCGGGCGGCGATCGCCCATGCGCATCGCCAGACGGCAAGGGCGGGGATTGCTCCCCGCCCGCCGCGATCAGCCTTACTTGCCGAGCTCTTTCTCGAGCTCGGGGAGCAGCGTGAAGAGGTCACCCACCAGGCCATAGTCGGCGACCTGGAAGATCGGCGCCTCCTCGTCCTTGTTGATGGCGACGATGACCTTGGAGTCCTTCATGCCGGCGAGGTGCTGGATGGCGCCCGAGATGCCCACGGCGATGTAGAGCTCGGGGGCGACGACCTTGCCGGTCTGGCCGACCTGCCAGTCGTTCGGCGCGTAGCCGGCATCCACCGCGGCGCGCGAGGCGCCCATGGCGGCGCCGAGCTTGTCGGCGACGGGCTCGATGACCTTGGCGAAGGCCTCCTTGGAGCCGAGCGCGCGGCCGCCGGAGATGATGATCTTCGCCGCGCCGAGCTCGGGACGGTCGGACTTGACGATCTCCTCGCCGACGAAGGTCGAGACGCCCGGATCGGCCACGGCGGCAACCGCCTCGACCGGGGCCGAGCCGCCCGTGCCCGCCGCCTGGAAGGAGGCGGTGCGGACGGTGATGACCTTCTTGGCGTCGGTCGACTGCACGGTCTGCAGCGCGTTGCCGGCATAGATCGGCCGCTCGAACGTGTCGGGCGCGAGCACCTTGGTGATGTCGGAGATCTGCATCACGTCGAGCAGGGCCGCGACGCGCGGCATGACGTTCTTGCCGTTGGCCGTGGAGGGCGCGACGATCGCGTCATAGCCGCCGGCGATCGAGACGATCAGGGCGGCGGTCGGCTCGGCCAGCAGGTTCGCATAGGCCGCATTGTCGGCGACCAGCACCTTGGCGACGCCGGCGAGCTTGGAGGCTGCCTCGGCGGCCGGGCCGCAGCCCGTGCCGGCAACGAGGACGGTGACCGGCGCGCCGAGGGCGACGGCGGCGGTCAGCGCCTTCAGCGTCGGGTCCTTCAGCGAGGCGTTGTCGTGTTCGGCGAGAAGGAGCGTGGCCATCAGAGCACCCCGGCTTCGTTCTTGAGCTTGGCGACGAGTTCGGCGACCGAGGCCACCTTGACACCGGCCTTGCGGCCCTCCGGCTCGGCGGTCTTCAGCACCTTCAGCCGCGGTGCGACGTCGACGCCGTAGGTCTCGGGCGCCTTCTCGTCGATCGGCTTCTTCTTCGCCTTCATGATGTTCGGCAGCGAGGCATAGCGCGGCTCGTTGAGGCGCAGGTCCGTCGTGACGATGGCGGGCGTCTTCAGCTTCACCGTCTGCAGGCCGCCATCGACCTCGCGGGTCACGGCGACGGCATCGCCGGCGACCTCGACCTTGGAGGCGAAGGTGCCCTGCGGCCAGCCGAGGAGAGCGGCCAGCATCTGGCCGGTCTGGTTGCTGTCGTCGTCGATCGCCTGCTTGCCGAGGATGACGAGGCCCGGGGCCTCCTCACCGACCACGCCCCTGAGGATCTTGGCGACGGCGAGCGGCTCGACGGTGGCGTCGGTCTTCACGTGGATGCCGCGGTCGGCGCCCATGGCGAGCGCGGTGCGGATGGTCTCGGCGGCGCCCTGCGGGCCGATGGAGACGACGACGATCTCGGTCGCGGCGCCCTTCTCCTTCAGACGGATGGCCTCCTCGACGGCGATCTCGTCGAAGGGGTTCATCGACATCTTCACGTTGGCGAGTTCGACCCCGGAGCCGTCGGGCTTCACGCGGATCTTGACGTTGTAGTCCACCACCCGCTTCACGGGCACCAGAATCTTCATCGTGTCCCTCCCCGCACGGACGATTTTCCGCGCGGATAATCGGTTCCAAGAGGTCGTTTCGACCGGGCGCGCACCCTAGAAGCGGCCCCTCGGGGTGTCAACGAAACGCCCCGCGCGAGGCCATAGGGCCTTCGGGTGATGCAGCGCAACACAAACCGCGGTGAAGCTGCCAAGCCGAGACCGTTGGCCGTTGAGGGAAGCTGCATTTGTAGCTACAGTTCGTCATGGGCTTTCAGTGGGACGAGGCCAAGAGCAGGTCCAACGAGGCCAAGCACGGCGTCTCGTTTCTTCAGGCAGCCCAGATTTTCCGGGGACCCATCCTCAAGGCACCGGATGTTCGCCGTGACTATGGCGAGCCGCGCTGGCTCGCCCTCGGTGCTTTCGACGGGATCGTCCTTCGCGTCGTGTTCACCGAGCGCGGCGGCGACATCCGCATCATCTCGGCCTGGAGGGCCAGCAGTCGTGACAGCAAAACCTACCAAGACCGGGTCGGACGTCCGGTTTGACGGTCTGGTCGACCTCCCGGCCGCTCCGCCGCTGTCGTCGGCGACCAAAGGCCTCGATGACGCCGAGGTCGAACGGCGGGCAGCCAGTGACCCGGATGCCGGGGCGATCCCCGCTGACTTCTGGGACGGCGTCGACGTGGTGGAGCCGGAGGGCACGGTCCAGATCACCCTGCGGCTGCCGAAGCGCGTGGTCGGACACTTCAAGGCGACCGGCAAAGGCTATCAGAGCCGCATCAGCGCTGTGCTCTCCAGCTACGTCGATGCCGCCCGAAAGCGCGGAAGCCGCTAGGGCGTCACAACGCCAGCGTGGCCACCACCGGGACATGGTCCGACGGGCGGTCCCAGCCGCGGGCCTCGCGCAGCACCTTCACCTGCCGCATGGCGGGGGCAAGGGCCGGGCTCAGCCAGACATGGTCGAGGCGGCGGCCCTTGTCGGCGGCGTCCCAGTCGGGCGAGCGGTAGCTCCACCAGGTGTAGAGCTTCTGCGGCTCGGGGGTGAGCGCGCGCATCATGTCGACCCACCCGCCGTTGGTCGCGACCTCGGTGAGGCGGCGGCGCTCCAGCGGCGTGTGCGAGACAACCTTGGTGAGCTGCTTCGAGCTCCAGACGTCGTGTTCGAGGGGGGCGATGTTGAGGTCGCCGACGAGGACGGTCTTCGAAGCACCGCCGCCGACGCGCAGGGCGTCCCACGCCTCCATCTCGTCGAGGAAGCCGAGCTTGTGGGCGAATTTCTCGTTGATCGCCGGATCCGGTTCGTCGCCGCCGGCGGGGACGTAGAAATTGTGGATGCGGGTGCCGGCGCCGGGGCCCTCCGCCAGCGTCACGGCGATATGGCGGGCATCGTTCTTGTCGCAGAAGGCCTTGCGATCGACGTCCTTGAGGGCGAAGCGCGAGAAGACGGCGACGCCGTGATAGCCCTTCTGGCCATGGATGGCTGTGTGCTCGTAGCCCATGCGCTTGACGTCAGCGAGCGGGAACTGGCCGTCGATGCACTTGGTCTCCTGCAGGCACAGCACGTCCGGCTGGTGCTCGGCGACGAAGCGCGCGACCGTCTCGATGCGCAGGCGCACGGAATTGATGTTCCAGGTGGCGATGGTCAGCGTCATGGCGTGTCCGGGCTGGTTCGACGCGCACCATAGAAGCGGCGCCGGTGCCGGGATAGCCGCGCGAGGGGCGCTGTCCACCCGTTTCCGCCTGCTGCTGCCAAAGTTCGCAGCGGCCCTGGATGGCGTCCCAGGGCTGGGAAGCGCGACGGCCACCTCTTGTCCGAAGCAGTCTTTGATGGTCCAAGGGGGCAGCCAGAGGCCGACCATGCCGACGCTGTTCCGTTTCGTCACCATCCTGCTCGTTCTCGCCGGGCTTGGCTTTTCCGGCATGCTGGCGCTCGCCTATCTGGTCGAGCCCGAGCCGCGGGAGATGAGCCAGCAGGTGCCGCCCGCGCGCCTCCAGCCGCGCCGCTGAGGCCATGGCCGGCGAGGTCGACCTCTTCCTCGACATGATGGCCGCCGAGCGCGGCGCCGCCCGCAACACGCTCGAGGCCTATCGCCGGGACCTCGATGATTATGCCGGGTTCCTCGGCTCGCAGGGCGCCGGCCCGAAGTCCGCCACCACCGCCGTCATCCGCGACTATCTCGCCGACTGCCGGTCGCGCGGGCTGCAGACCGCATCGGTCGCTAGGCGCCTTTCGGCGGTGCGGCAGTTCCACCGCTTCCTCTATGGCGAGGGCATCAGCAAGGACGACCCGGCGGCGGTGCTGGAGGGTCCGAAGCGCGGCCGCCCCCTGCCGAAGACGCTGGGGATGCAGGAGGTGGAAAAGCTCCTCGCCGTCTCCCGCGAGGGAATCGACGATCCGGAGCGGCCCGTCGGCGACCGTTTGCGGGCAGCGCGGCTCGCCTGCCTGCTCGAACTCCTCTACGCCACGGGTCTGCGCGTCTCCGAGCTCATTGCGCTTCCCGTCGCTGCCGCCCGCCGCGACCAGCGCTTCCTCGTGGTGCGCGGCAAGGGCAACAAGGAGCGCATCGTCCCGCTGAACGAGGCGGCGAAGGAGGCCATGGTCGCCTATCTGGCGTTGCGGGAGGCAGCCGGGCTCGGCCCCTCCAAATGGCTGTTCCCATCGTCGGGCGAGAGCGGGCACCTCACCCGCCAGCATGTCGGGCGCGAACTGAAGGCGATTGCGGGGGCCGCGGGCCTGCCGGCCGCCAAGGTCTCCCCGCATGTCCTGCGCCACGCCTTCGCCAGCCATCTCCTCCAGAACGGCGCGGACCTGAGGGCCGTGCAACAGCTTCTCGGCCATGCCGACATTGCGACGACACAGATCTACACCCATGTGCTGGACGAGCGGCTGAAGAGCCTCGTGCGCGACCTTCATCCGCTCTCGGGGGAGGACTAGGCGGTCCTCCGTCCTTGACTTGCCCTGTCCGCACGGGCATGTCGTCGCGCTTCATCGGGCCCTTCGGGGCCGTCCCCGGCCCTCACCGGCCGACGCACACGGGTTGTGGGCCGCACCTTGCCGATGCGCAGCTACCTCGATTTTGAAAAGCCGATCGCCGAACTCGAATCCAAGGTCGAGGAGCTGCGCGAAGTCGCGGCCCGTGACGGCGGCGTCTCGATCACCGAAGAGGTGACGCGGCTCGAGCAGAAGGCCGATCAGGCGCTGAAGGATCTCTATGCCGGGCTCACCCCCTGGCAGAAGACGCTGGTCGCCCGCCATCCCGGCCGCCCGCACACGCTCGACTACATCGCCCAGCTGCTCGAGGACTTCACCCCGCTCGCTGGCGACCGCGTCTTCGGCGAGGACGAGGCCATTGTCGGCGGCTTCGGCCGGTTCCGCGGCCAGAGCGTCTGCTTCATGGGCCATGAGCGCGGCGACACCACCGAAACCCGCATCCGGCACAATTTCGGCATGGCGCGCCCGGAGGGCTACCGCAAGGCGGTGCGCCTGATGGAGACCGCCGAGCGCTTCGGCATTCCCGTCATCTCGCTGGTCGACACGGCCGGCGCCTATCCGGGAATCGGCGCCGAGGAGCGTGGCCAGGCCGAGGCCATCGCGCGCTCCACCGATTGCGGCCTGCGCCTGTCGGTGCCGAACGTCTCCATCGTCATCGGCGAGGGCGGCTCGGGCGGCGCCATCGCGATTGCCACCGCCAACAAGGTGATGATGCTGGAGCACGCCATCTACAGCGTCATCTCGCCGGAGGGCGCCGCCTCGATCCTTTGGCGCGACACGTCGAAGGCGCAGGAAGCGGCCACCAACATGAAGATCACCGCCCAGGACCTGATGCGGTTCGGCGTGATCGACCAGATCATCCAGGAGCCGGTGGGCGGCGCCCATCGCCAGCCCGATGTCGCCATCACCCGCGTCGGCGACGCCATCGAGCAGGCGCTCGGTGCCCTGGCCGGCCAGTCGCCCGAGGACATCCGCCGCCTGCGCCGCGAGAAATTCCTCGCCATCGGCCGGTCCCTCTGAGGCATGGCGACGCGGGCCGGGGCGCGGTCGTGCCTTGGTTCGGCCACCTTCCTTGCCGCATCATCACCCATCCGTGACGGGACGGGGAATTCGTTAACCCTCGGTCACGTTTTCGGCTGCTTGCAGTAACCGCGGGTTGACGCTATCGATCGCTTTCAAGGGTCCGTTAAGGATCCACGGCGCCAAGCTGAACCGTTCGCGGGGCCTCTTTTCGACGCCCCTTTTCGGGAGCAGAGCATTGCATCAGTCGGCCGGTGATCACACGAAGGCAGCTGTCCGGTCTGGCCGGACCCGCAGCTGGCGGGTCGCTGCGCTTGTCTCGATGGCCGCGCTGCTTGCCGCCTGCCAGGGCGAAACCGTCTCCCGCAACGACCCGAACCGCGGCAACCGGCCGCTCGCACAGGCCGTGGTCGAAGAGCTGAACGTGAAGGGCATGACCCGCACCTCGCCGGTGCTCATGCGCATCTTTAAGGAAGAGGCCGAACTCGAGGTCTGGAAGCGCGACGCGACTGGCCGCTACGCCCTCTTCAAGACCTATCCGATCTGCAACTATTCCGGTGATCTCGGGCCCAAGGTCCGCGAGGGCGACCGCCAGTCGCCCGAGGGCTTCTACCAGATCAACATGGGCCTGATGAACCCGCGGTCGTCCTACTACCTCGCGTTCAACATGGGCTTCCCGAACCAGTTCGACCGGTCCTACGGCCGCACCGGCTCGCATCTCATGGTGCACGGCGACTGCTCGTCGCGCGGCTGCTACGCCATGACCGACGAGGCGATCGCCGAGGTCTATGCGCTGGCCCGCGAGGCGCTGCAGGCCGGCCAGGACTCGTTCCAGGTGCAGGCCTATCCGTTCCGCATGACGCCGCGGAACCTCGCCCGCCACCGCAACAATCCTAACATGACCTTCTGGAAGAACCTGAAGGAAGGCTACGACCATTTCGAGGTCACCCGCCAGGAGCCGCAGGTCGACGTCTGCGAGCGCCGCTACGTCTTCAACGCCGTGTCGCCGCAGTCGGTGCTGGCGCAGGGCGGCGTGGGCGAGACCCGCGAGATGATCGCCGCGAACGACCCCTGGGCCGGCACCCGCAATGCCAGCACGGCGCGCGCCAATGTCTCGACCTCGGCAGCTCCCGCCACCCCGGTTCCGACCTCGGTGAACCAGCCGGTCACCACCATGGCGCCGGTGACCCGCGAGGCCCCGGCCCGCAACATCCGCACGCGCTTCACTGCGGTTGGAGACGATACCTCGGCGCCGCGTCCGAACTTCCAGGCGGCCTCGGCCTGCCCGGCCTACGTCGTGCCGCCGCCGATCCGGCAGGCGGTTGCGGCCAAGCACGCCCGCGACATGGCGCAGGTGGCGGCGCTCTCGCGTGAGGTCGCGGCTGCTCCGCCCCGCTCCGGCATTGATGGCGGCACGCATCGCACCTTTGCCTCGCGCTTCACCCACCGGCAGATCCGCGTCGGCTCGTCCGAACCGACCTTCTCGCTGGCCAGCCAGCAGAGCGAGCCGGTGACGCTGGTCTCGGCCCGCGCTCCCGTCGCCGCCGCGGCGCCGGCTCCGGCCGCTGCCGCCCCCACGGCTCCGGCGCTTGCCTCCGCCTCCTCGACCCCGGTGACCTTGCCGGCCGCTGCCGCGCCGCAGCAGGGCGCGCCGGCCCTCGAGGCCTCGGTTGCCAGCGCCATCACCGCGCCGGTGCCGGTCCCCTCGCCGCTGCGCACCACGGTGGCCGCGCGCTCCAGCGGTCCGGTCCAGGCCCCGACCGTCTCGGCCTTCGCGCCCGAGCCTGCCCCGGCTCCCGCGCCGCAGGGCAACTGGCTGTCGCGCACCATGGGTTCGATCGGCCTCGGCCAGGCCCAGGGTCAGGCTCCGGCACCGGCGGCCTCCGAGCCGCCGCAGGTGGCCAACCAGGGCGGCGCCCGCAACTGAGCGGGCGCGTCAGGCGGCGAGCGGATAGCTCTCCTCGACGAGGTAGGGCCCGCCGCCGACCGATTCCTTCGACGAGAACAGCACGAAGCTCGGCACGATGAAGGTGCGGCTGAGGAACAGGCCGCGCAGCGCGAGCCAGTCCGCCGCCGTGCGGGCGGTGGTGTCGCGGCCAAGCCGGGCCAGCGTGATGTGCGGGATGAACTTGCGCGTCTCCGGGGCAAGGCCGACCCGGCGCATGATCCGCTCATGCTCCGCCTGCAGCTCCATCAGCGGCTGGGTCTGCTTGACGGCCACGAAGAGCGAACGGGGCCTGTCGCCGCCGAAGGCGCCGAGGCCGGTCAGCGTCACCTCTATGGCGCGCTTGCGCACGGCATAGAGCAGGTCGGCGATCTCGTTGGCGGTGCGGTCGTCGACATCGCCGACGAAGCGGAGGGTGAGGTGGTAGTCCTCGGGCTCGACCCAGCGCGCCCCGAGCAATCCGCCGCGCAATCTTGCAAGGTCATCGCCAATGGCCTCGGGAACTTCGAGACCGGTGAAGATGCGCGGCATGGCGACCTCCCTGCGCTCGGCACGGCGTCGCTGACGGAACCCCGTGCCAGGCCCTGCTCCCCGCCTGTCGGCGAATCGCAGCCTTCAACCCGATCGTGACGCTGGCCGCAGCCGATGTCACGCCGGTGACATGCGCGCCTTCCGACCGATCAGGCGACCTTCAGGGCCGTCCAGTGGTCAAGGAAGGCGTCAAGCCAGAGACGAACGCCGGGGTCGTAGAGGTAGCGCCCGTCGAAATGGTCCTGCCGCGGCCGCGCATTGGGCGAGGCCATGCGTTCATGCGCCCGCGTCGTCCAGCGGTTCATCATCCAGTGCGTCACCTCGGGGTGGAACTGGATGCCGTAGGCACAGCGGCCGACGCGGATCGCCTGGTTGGCGAAGGTGTCGCCCGTGGCGAGCAGTTCGGCCCCCGACGGCACCTCGAAGCCCTCCCGGTGCCACTGGTAGACGTGGTCCGGCCAGGGCAGTTCCCTGCAGGCAGTCTCGCTCGGATAGAGCGGATAATAGCCGACCTCGACATGGCCCTCGGGATGGAAGCCGACCTTGGCGCCGAGGTGGCGCGCCAGCATCTGCGCGCCGAGGCAGATGCCGAGGAAGGGGAGCTCGTCCTTCAACGCCAGGCCGATCCAGTCGGTCTCGGCCTTAACGAAATCGTCGGGGTCGTTGGCGCTCATCGGCCCGCCGAAGATCACCGCGCCGGCATAGGGGGCGGTGTCGACGGGAAGCGGATCGCCGAAGCGGGGACGGCGCACGTCGAGGCGGAAGCCGCGCTCCTGCAGCAGGCGGCCGACGCGGCCGGGCGTCGAATGCTCCTGGTGGAGGACGATGAGAATGTCCTTCGGACGCGCGGGGCGCGCTTGCCGGCGCCGGACGAAGGGCGTGGCCGGTCCGGAGATCGTCGCGTCGGGTCGCAACAGGGCACGGACGGACATGACGCTGAATCACCTCGGGGCCGATGGACGGGACCGAGTGTGATGAAAGCGCGGGCTTGGTGAAAGATGCCTGAACAAATGGCAGATGTGCGTTGCACAACTGTCACATTTTTGGATCCGGGCTGGATCAGCCGGCAATGGCCTTGGCGAGGACCGCGGCCTCGACGGGCTTCTGCAGCACGACGTCGAAGAGGCCGGGCAGCATGTCGCCGGGATCGTCGCCGGACAGGGCGACGAGGCGCGGATGGCGCGGATGGGCCTTCATGGCGATGGCGACCGCCGCCCCATCCATGTCGGGCATCCGGCGGTCGATGATGGCGACATCGAACTCGGTCGCAGCAACCGCCTCGAGCGCGGCATGGCCGCCCTCGACCGTCGTCACCTTGTGCCCGAGGGCGGCGGCGATGCGGCTCACCACCTCGCGGGAATAGGCATGGTCGTCGGCGATCAGAACGCTGAGCGACGGCCGGGCCGCGGGGCTCTTGGCACGGGGACTGGCGGACATGACGGGCATGCAGCGGTCTTAGCCGCCAATGCCGAAGAAATGGTTTATGGCCCGTCACCGGATAGTCTGGCGCCGCCCATGATCGACCTCGTCCTCCTCGTCGCACCCGTCTTCGGCCTCGTCGCGCTCGGCTATGCGGCGGGGCTCGCGGGCCTCATCGGCGAGCGGGCCAACGAGGGCCTGACCTCCTATCTCTTCGTCATCGGCGCACCCGCCCTGATGTTCAAGCTGCTCACCGCCGCGGTCTTTCCCGGCGTGTTCCCCTGGGGCTACTGGATCGCCTACTACGTCGGGATGGCGGTGGTCTGGGCGCTCGCCACCCTCTTCGCGGCGCGGCTCTTCCGGCGCAGCCATGGCGATGCCGTCATTGCCGGGCTATCGACCGGCCAGGCCAACACGGTCCTCATCGGCATCCCGATCATCCTCAAGGCCTATGGCGAGGACGCCGCCTTCCCCATCGCCATGCTGCTGGCGGTGAACCTGCCCATCACCATGAGCCTCGCCACGCTGATGTTGGAGGGCACGCGCGCGGCCCGCGGCGGGGCGCTGTTCGCCAAGCTCGGCCGCGGCCTGGCGACCCACCCGCTCATCATCGCCATGGTGGCCGGCGTCGCCTGCCAGGCCCTCGGTGTGAAGCCGGCCGGGGTGCCGGCGACGATGCTCGACATGGTGGCGGGCACGACCATCCCGCTGTCGCTGATCGCCCTCGGTCTGTCGCTCAAGACCTATGGGGTACGCGCCGACGTGCCCGTGGCGCTGATGGTCTGCGTGCTGAGGCTGATCGTCCACCCCGCCATTGCCTTCGTGGTGGCCCATCACGTCTTCGGCCTGCCGCCGGCCTGGACCGGAACGGTGGTGCTCTTCGCGGCCATGCCGGCGGGCATCAACGCCTATCTCTTCGCTGCCCGCTACGGCCAGGGCGTCGGCATCGCCTCGACCTCCGTCGCGCTGTCCACGCTGCTCTCGGTTTTCACCTCGATCCTGTGGCTGCGGGTGCTCGGCATCGGCTGAACAACCGTTCATCGCCGGTTCACGGTGTCGCAACGTGAATAGGGCTGATTGCTTAGCTCCTCCGGATGGGGGACAGTGGCGCTCACGAAATCGTGTTCAGCCGTCGCGGGTGGCCCCAGCGTTGACCTCTTCTCCTCCCTCCCCAGCAGAAGGGCTCGACCGCAAGGTCTTCCGCGACTTCTTCGGCCTCGCATCCGGATGGTGGACCGGCGCCACTGCGAGCCGGGCGTGGTTCCTGACGGCAGCCCTCGCCCTCTGCCTCATCGTCAATGTCGGCATCAACTTCGCCGTCAACACCTGGAACCGCCGCTTCTTCGACGCGCTGGAGAATTCCGACACGGCGACCGTCTGGTGGGCCGTCGTGGTCTTCCTGTGGCTGGTCATCTGCGCCGCGGCGGTGGGCGTCGGCATCGTGCTGTCGCGCGAGACGCTGCAGGTGCGCTGGCGCGAATGGCTCATCGGCTCGCTGATCGACCGCTGGCTCTCCGGCCAGCGCTACTACCGCATGGGCCTTGCCCGCACCGAGCCGGCCAATCCGGAATATCGCATCGCCGACGACACGCGGCTCGCCACCGAGCCGATCGTCGACTTCGCCATCGGGCTCACCACCTCGATCGTCTCGGCGCTGACCTTCGTCGGCGTGCTCTGGGTGGTCGGCGGTTCGCTGACCGTCCCCGTCGGCTCGGGCAGCATCGTCATTCCCGGCTACATGGTGCTGGCGGCCATCTTCTATGGCGTCGTCATGTCGACGCTGATGCTGTGGGTCGGCCACCGGCTCCCCGGCGCCGTGGCCCGGCGCAACGAGGCCGAGGCCAAGCTGCGCTTCGAGCTGACGCGGCTGCGCGAGAATGCCGAGAGCGTGGCGCTCATCCGTGGCGAGGCCGACGAGCGGCGCGCGCTGGGATCGACCTATGCCGACCTCGTGCAGCGCTGGCTGGGTGTCGTGCGCCGCCATGGCCACATCACCTGGCTGACCAATGGCAGCGGCGTCTTCGTGCCGGTCCTGCCGCTGCTGCTGGCCGCGCCGAAATATCTCTCGGGCGAGTTCACCCTCGGCCAGGTGACGCAGCTCGCCGGCGCCTTCCTGCAGGTGCAGGTGGCCATCGCCTGGCTGGTCGACCATTTCCGCGCCATCGCCCAGTGCTACGCCTCGATGCAGCGCGTCACCGAACTCACCAATGCCATCGACGACATCGACCTCGACCGCACGGCGGGCCAGAGCGGCGGCGTGGTGGTCGAGCCCGCCGCTGGCGGCGCGGTGGTGCTGGCCGGCCTCACCATTTCGGACCGCACGGGCCGGGTTTTGATCGACCGCGCCGAGGCGCGGATCGAGCCGGGCGAGAAGGTCATGGTCTCCGGCGAGAGCGGCACCGGAAAATCCATGCTGGTCCGGGCGCTGGCCGGGCTCTGGCCCTGGGGCCAGGGCGCCATCGCCCTGCCGGCCGGCGGACAGATCGCCTTCGTGCCGGAACGCGCCTATCTGCCGGAGGGCAGCCTGCGCGGCGCGCTGCTCTATCCGGCGCAGAGCCTTGCCGTGGACGACGCCGTGCTGCGCGAGGCGCTGGTCGAGGCCGGGCTCGGCTATCTTGGCCACCGGCTCGACGATGTCGGCCGCTGGGACCAGACGCTCTCCAACGGCGAGCGCCAGCGCCTCGCCATCGCCCGCCTTCTCGTGCAGCGGCCGGACCTCGTCATCCTCGATGGCGCCACCAGCGCCCTCGACGAGGGCGGCGAGGCACGGCTGATGGCCACGCTCGTCGGCGCGCTCGCCGGCTCGACGCTGATCAGCGTCGGCCTGCGGCCGGGCCTCGAAGCCCTCCACGACCGCAAGCTCGTGCTCTCCCGCGCCGACGATGGCGCACGGCTCGCCTCCGTGCCGTTGCGGCCGCGGGTGGCGCAGGCGGCGGGCGCCTGAGATCTTTCATCACGCAGCGGCCGATGCCGCCCAATGAGGACCTGACACCATGTCACTGCACATCTGGGATCACTTCTGGGACCTGCGCGTCAAGGAGTGCCCCTGCGACGTCCATTTCTGCGACTGGCTGGACGAGAACGACATTTCGGGGAAGGCGATCTTCCATTTCGGCACGGGCGGCCACCACATCCTCGGCCTGCACAATGTCGAGAAGGAGCGCAAGAACGCCATTCTCGGTATCACCGCCTCGCCGGGCGAGATCCGCACCTATGAGACGATGATCGTCGAGAACCCGGAGCTCGGCTGGGGCTACAAGGCCTTCTTCGGCGACATCTACCAGCTCGACGCGCGGCTCCTGCCGATGTTCGACATCGTCACGCTGTTCCATGTCGGCGAGTTCCGCACCGAGGCCAACGACGCCTATGGCGGCCTCACCGACTACCAGATGGTGAAGCTGCTGGTGGGCCAGACCAAGCCCGGAGGCACGGTCGCCTTCTATGCCGGCTCCTACGCCTATGACATCGCCAAGGTGCAGCACGACAAGATGGTCGAGGAAGGCCTGCTGACGCCGAAGGAGCCCTACAAGACCCTGCCGCTGTTCGAGCGCACGGCGAAGCCGGTCTGAGGCCCGCGCGCCCGGCTTGCCAAGCGGGGCGGACGGGTCGATCATGACCCGACCGTGACAGGAGCCGGAGCGCCGGAAGGAGCCTCATGTCCGATGTCGATACGAGTTACCCCGGCACCGTCGTTCCGCTGAACGCCGGTGCCGCGCAGCCCAAAGTGTCGTTCGATCGCCGCGAATTGCAGCAGATCCTCCAGCTCTATGGACGCATGGTCGCCGCGGGCGAATGGCGTGACTACGCCATGGATTTCCTCAAGACCAAGGCAGTCTTCGCCATATTCCGCCGGTCCTCGGAAATGCCGCTCTACCGCGTCGAGAAGATGCCGGATGCCAAGCAGGGGCCCTATGCCGTCATCAACACGGCCGGGCTGGTGCTCAAGCGCGGCCACGACCTCAAGCGCGTCCTCGCGGTGCTCGAGAAGCCGCTGAAAGTGGTCCAGTAGCGGTTCCTCCGCCGTAAGGCTGATGGTGCGTCTGCGGGGCGGCCCTGCGCGGCTCCGCATTGACGCCGGCGGACGCTCCGTGGTCTCATTGAAAGACCGTTTCATACAATGAAATGAACGCCCTGTGGGTGTTCCGAGCAAGGGTTCCGCACCCATGTCGAGCTTCGCGCCGCTGCCCTATGCGACCATCCCTGCCGAGGACGAGAGCCTGCGCGCGGAGGTCAAGGCCTTCCTCGCCGAGGCGCTCGCCGGCATGCCGGCGGAAAAACGCGCGCGCTCCTGGGTCGGCGCCGATCCCGCCTTCAGCCGGGCGTTGGCGAAGCGCGGCTGGCTCGGCCTCAGCCTGCCGAAGCGCTATGGCGGCGCGGAGCGTGGCTTCTTCGCGCGCTTCGTCATCGCCGAGGAGCTGCTCGCCGCCGGCGCGCCGGTGGCCGCCCACTGGATCACCGACCGCCAGTCCGGCCCTCTGATCCTGCGCTATGGCGCCGAGGCGCAGCGGCAGTTCTACCTGCCGAAGATCTGCGCCGGAGAGATCTTCTTCTGCATCGGCATGAGCGAGCCGAACTCGGGCTCCGACCTTGCCAGCGTCCGCACCCGCGCCGAGCGGCAGCCCGATGGCAGCTTCCGCCTCAATGGCCGGAAGATCTGGACCAGCAATGCCGCGGTCTGCGACTACATGATCGCGTTGGTGCGCACCTCCGGCGTGCCGGAAGACCGCCACAAGGGTCTCTCCCAGGTCATCATCCCGCTGAAGCAGGAGGCCATCACCATCCGGCCGATCCGCGATCTGGCAGGTGACGCGCATTTCGCCGAGGTGACCTTCGACGATGTGATCCTGCCGGCCGATGCGCTGATCGGCGAAGAGGGCGCCGGCTGGGAGCAGGTCAATGCCGAGCTCGCCTTCGAGCGCTCCGGCCCGGAGCGTATCCTCTCCTCCATGGTGCTGGTCGACACCTGGCTCGCCTACCTCAAGAGCCTGCCGAAGCTCTCCACCGACGACGTGATCCTGGTCGGGCGCCTTGCCGCCCATCTCGCCTCGCTGCGCGCCCTGTCGCTCAGCGTCACCGCGAGCCTTGCCGCCGGCGAGAGCCCGGTGGTGCATGCGGCTCTGTTGAAGGATCTCGGCACCACCTACGAGCAGATGATCCCGCAGGCGGTGGCTGCCGCCATCGCCGCCGATCCCGAGGGCGACCCGCCGGGCGAGCTGATGCGGACGCTGGCCTACACGATGGGCATGTCGCCCTCCTTCTCGCTGCGCGGCGGCACGCGCGAAATCCTCCGCGGCATGATCGCCCGCGGCATCGGCCTGCGCTGAGACATCCATGACCGACAGCCTCATCACCGAAACCGCCGACCGGCTCATGGCCGATCACGTGACGCCGGCCGCCGTGCGTGCGCTCGCCGCCGGCGGTTCGCCGGCCGCACTCTGGGCCGGCCTCGCCGAATCCGGCTTCCTCGACGCGCTCGCTTCCGAGGAGGCGGGCGGTGCGGGCTTGACCGAGATGGACATGCTGCCCGTGCTGCTGGCCGCCGGCCGCCATGGCCTGCCGCTGCCCTTCGGCGCAACGATCGCCGCGCGGGCCGCCATCGCCGCCGCCGGCGAGACGGCGCCTGAGGGCATCATCGCGCTGGCCGCCTCCGGCCGTCGCGACGGCGGAAACCTCATCGCCCAGGTGCCGGCCGGCGAGCATGCCGAGGGGGTGCTCGTGCCCGATGGGGACGGCGCCATCCTGCTCTCGGTCGCCAGCGCCACGGTGGAAACCGCGGGTGACGGCACGGCCTGCCGCATGGCCTGGAACGGTGCCAATGGGCCCCGGATCGCCGGCTTCGATGCGCTCGCCACCGGCGCGCGGATCGAGGCGGCGGAGATGGCCGGCGCCATGGAGGCGATGCAGGTCACGACCCTGCGCTACGCCAATGACCGCTCGCAGTTCGGCCGCGCCATCGGCAAGTTCCAGGCGGTGCAACAGCAGCTCTCGGTGATGACGGAACTGGTGCACGGCGCCCGCGCCGCGGTTCATGTCGCAGCCGCGGCGCCCGGCAGCCTCGATGCCACGGCCGCCGCCAAGGTCACGGTGGGCGAGGCGGCCGCCCAGGTCGTCGCCATCGCCCATGCGGTGCATGGCGCCATCGGCATGACCGAAGAACTCGACCTCCATCTTCTCTCCGAGAGGATCCGGCGTGGTCGGCTGCGCTACGGATCCGAGCGTCACTGGGCGGAGAGGCTGGGACAGGCCGTGCTCGCCTCGCAGGAGGCAACGCTGCTGGACTTCGTTCGGAACCGCGTCTTTTCTTGATCTCTTCCAAGGAACGGTTTCTTTTCGGCGATTTTCCACATCACTCGTCGATAATGTTGACACCATTAGTCAGCTTAAATAATGACCCTGCACGCCCCGGCTGACCGGGGCTTCGTGCCAGCCAGCTGAACAGATCGTCTCACGCCAGCCAGCCCATTTCTCCATTGGTCTGGGATGTATCATCATGTTCGGCAGGGGCGCGCCTCGCGGCGCATCGATCTCGCTCGTCGCCATTCTGGCGCTGGTGTCCGGCGCGCAGGCGCAACAATCGAGTGGCGACGAGATCACCGTCACCGCGACCCGCGAGCAGCGCCAGCGGCTGGATGTCCCGGCGACCATCGATGTGATCTCCCGCCAGCAGATGGAGGAGCGGCAGGTCCGCGACATCCAGGACGTCGTCCGCTACACGCCGGGCGTCTCGGTGGAGCGGGTCACGTCCGCGACCGATCCGTGGAAGAACCTTGGCGGCTTCACCATCCGCGGCCTCACCGGCAACCGCGTGGCCATCACCGTGGACGGTGCCCGCACCATCGAGCGCATCACCGACGGCACGCGCGACCTCATCGACCTGCCTTACATGAAGGCGATCGAGATCATGCGCGGCCCGGCCTCGGTGCTCTGGGGCGCCGACGCGCTGGGCGGCCTCGTCGCCTTCCGCACGCTCGATCCGCAGGATCTCATCCGCGGCAATCCGCGGGGATGGGGCGCCCGCCTGTCGACCAGCTTCGACAGTTTCGACCGGTCCATCGTCAAGACCGGCATGGCCGGCTTCCAGATCACGCCGGTGCTGCAGGCCCTCGTCTCGCTCAGCCACACGACGTCGCTGCAGCCGATCTTCTCCACCGCCCGCGCCGATGGCGGCATCTGGGGCTGCCCGGCGACCCGGTCCATTCCCTGCAACACCACCGATCCTTTCCGCGCCCATCGCTGGAACGGCTTCGGCAAGCTGGTCTGGAACCCGGTCGACGATCACGAATTCCGCCTCGCCTACGAGAACTACGCCAAGACGACGATCACCAGCCAGATGTGGGATTTCGGCCAGACCTCGTCCGGCTGGGTCAACGGCAACTATCCGCGCCAGCAGCAGCTCGAGCGCCAGCGGCTGACCTTCTCCCATGCCTGGACGCCGGGCTGGGGCTGGATCGACGCGGTGCGCTGGAACCTCACCTGGTCGCCGCAGCGCCGTGATCTCGACAGCACCCGCACGCAGACGGGCGCCACCGGCACCGCCAATGCCGGCCAGACCCGCACCGTGCGCGACATCCTGAACTATTCCGAGACCTTCTATCAGGCCGATGTGCAGCTGACCTCGCGCTTCGACCTCGGTCCGACCGCCCACACGCTGACCTACGGCTTCCAGGGCGACATCGCCCGCACCGACTACTATCGCCAGAGCACGACGACCAACCTGACCACGGGTGTGAGCACAACCACCATCGCCGGCGGCTTCAACTTCGCCAATGCAACGACCCTGCGCGCTGACGGCTACCTGCAGGACGAGATCAAGCTGCTCGATGGCCGCTGGACCATCACGCCCGGCGCCCGCCTCGCCACCTATCGCATCACGCCGCGGGTCGGCGAGGGCTACGTGGCCGCCGTCGGCGCCGAGCCGCGGGAGATCACCTCGACGCGGTTCATCCCGCAGGTCGGCACGATCTTCAAATTGACCGATGTCTATTCGCTCTATGCCCGCTACGCCGAGGGCTTCAAGATGCCAACGGCCCAGCAGCTCTACATGTCGCTGCCGGGCAGCTCGTTCAATCTCGTCCCCAATCCCAACCTGAAGCCCGAGAGTTCGCGCACCTGGGAGGCGGGCCTGCGCGGCCGCTACGAGCGCGGCTGGTTCTCCCTCGGCGTCTTCCACTCCACCTACAAGGACTTCATCGTCAGCCTGCAGAACATCGCCGGCACCGTCGACTACACCTCGCTGAACCTGTCGTCGGTGGTGCTCTGGGGCCTCGAAGGCTCGGCCGAATATCGCCTGAACGAGGACCTGATCCTCAATGCCGGCTTCGCCTACCAGTTCGGCAACCAGCGGGCGACGCCAACCTCCGCCATCACCGCCTTTGACGCTGCGAGCCCGTTCAACGGCATGGTCGGCCTGCGCTGGTTCAAGCGCGAGTGGAAGCTCGACGGCGAGGTCGTCGCGCGCTTCTCCGCCCCGGTCGAACGCGCCAGCGCCACCACGATCTACAAGCCGGGCGGCTGGTTCACCCTCGACAGCTTCGTAAACTGGAAGCCGCAGGAGAACGTGACGCTGCGGGCCGGCGTGCAGAACATCTTCGACGCCCGCTACTTCCAGAACCTGATGGGCAGCTACGCGGTCACCGCCACCACTTCGGTTGCCCAGCAGAACCCGCTGGAGCTGCAGGTCGCACCGGGCCGCACCTTCAAGGCCAGCGTCACCGTCGATTTCTGACCTCCCGCCCCGCCGGTGCCCCGGCGGGTTGCAGCAGGCGGCCGGTCGTCCTTCCAGGGCCGGCCGCCATTCCTTCGTCCCTCAGGATTTCGCCCATGACCACCCATCCTCCCCTCCGCGAGGCGCTCGCCTGCTCCGTGTTCGAGGCTGTTCAGGCGACCCGTGCGATGGGCCGCGTCATGCTGTCGGCCGCTGTCGAAGGGGCGATCCATGAGCGGATCGGTCCGGTCGGCGATGTCCTGCTGGAGGACGGTCATGTCCGCCTCGCCGGTGGCGCCCATGATGCGCTGATCGATCTTGCGGTGGTGACGACGGCGGTCGCCGACCGCTCCAGCCGGATGCGCGACCGGGTGCTGCCGCGGATCGAACTGCTGGACGCGGCAGGCGAGACCCAGTTCTCGCTGATCGCCCTCGACGGGCTGGAGCCTTTCGAGGTGGGTCTCGCCGGTCTTGCGCGGGGCGGCGCCTTGCCGGACAAGGTCCGTCCCCCGGCCGATGACACACCGCCGGCCGAGATCGCCGAGGGCGATGCGGGCGGGCGGCCGCTCCATGCGGCGAGGGCGAGCGGCGCCTCCATCGGTGTGGACTTCACCCGCCGCGGCCTGGTGCAGAGCTGGCGCGGCGTTATCGCCGACGTGAAGCCGATCATGGGCTTCTTCAACATCATCCAGCCGGACTTCCACCTGCACCTGAAGGCCGGCCTCGTCGCGCGCTGGGAGCGACGCGAGGAGGCAGGGCAGGAGAGGCTTGAGGCCATCGGCGTCGATGGCCGTCCCATCGGCCTCGTCCTGACCGGCGCTTCCGCGGCCTTCGCGGAGTAGGCGATCGTGGCGCGCGGCCTCGCCGATGTCTGGCGGCTCGCCCGGCTCTGCGCCCTGCGGCCGGGCGGGCGGCTGGGCATCGCCCTCTTCGCGGCGATCTTCGCCCTCGGCCTTGCGGGCATCCAGGTCACCATCCGCCTCATCGGCTGGACCAACGACTTCTATTCCGCCCTGCAGCGGCTGGACGTGCCCGCAGCCACGCACCAGATCGGCGTCTTCTTCCTGCTGGTCGCGATCAGCGCCTCGCTGCATCTCGCCGCGGCCTGGCTGCGCAAGCTCCTGCAACTGCGCTGGCGGCGGACCCTGACCGAGGCGAGCCTCGACGCCTGGCTCGCCGGCCGCGCCTATTGGCACCTGCGCGAACGCTCCGGCGAGGGGCTCGACAATCCCGACCAGCGCATCGCCGAGGATTGCCAGGTCTTCGTCCACCGCCTGACCACCGAGGCGCTGGAGCTGATGACCAATCTCGTGGCGCTCTGGTCCTACGTCGCCATCCTGTGGTCGCTCTCGACCTTTCCGCTCAGTCTCGCGGTGATCGGCCTCGACCTGTCGGTGCCGCGCTACATGGTCTGGGCGGCGCCGGTCTATGTCGCCTTGGCGACCGGCATGACCCATTGGCTCGGCCGCCCGCTCATCGGCCTCAATGCTGGCCAGCAGAAGGCGGAGGCGGATTTCCGCTTCGCGCTCGCGCGCCTGCGCGAGAACGGCGAGCAGGTCGCCTTCGCGCGCGGGGAGGCGGCCGAGCGCCGGCTCTTCGACGCCCGCTTTGCGGCGATCGCCGCCAACTGGCGTCAGCTGATGAACCGCGACCTCGTGCTCGGCCTGTTCACGCGGCCCTACATGCAGACGGTCCTGCGCATCCCGATGTTCCTCGCCCTGCCGGCGTTCCTCGCGGGACGGCTCACCTTCGGCGGGCTGATGCAGATCGCCTCCGCGTTCCAGAACGTGGTGACCACGCTGTCGTGGTTCATCTTCTCCTATCGCGATCTCGCCGAGCTCTTCGCCTCGGCGCGGCGTCTCTGCGGCTTCCTGGATGCCTGCGCCGAGGCGAGCGGTCCGGGTGATCCGGCCGCTGCGGGGGACGGGCCGCTCGACCTCGAAAACCTACGCGTCGCGACGCCGGATGGCCGCACCCTCTTCGTGCTGCCGCGCCTCACGGTGGCGGCGGGCGAGACGGTCTGGCTCAGGGCCCCGTCCGGCCACGGCAAGTCCACGCTGTCCCGGGTTCTGGCGGGCCTGCGCAGCGCTGAGGGGCGGGTCGTCGTGCCGCCGGGGCGTTTCGTGTTCCTGCCGCAGCAGGCCTATGGCCCGATCGGCACCATCGCCGATGCCGTGGCCTATCCCGCGCCGCGCAGCGGCGTCGGCGACCGCGTGATCGCTGCGGCCCTTGCCTGTTTCGGTCTGTCGCGCCTCTCCACGCCGGAGGGGCTCGATCGTGACATCCACAAGGCTGGCCTGTCGGGCGGGGAGATGCAGCGTCTCGCCCTCGCCCGGCTGGTGGTCCAGAGGCCGGACTGGGCTGTTCTCGATGAGGCCACAAGCGCGCTCGACGCCGAGGCCGAGGCCGAGGTTCTGGCGACGCTGCGGCGCATGTTGCCGGACGCGGGGCTGGTCCTCATCGCCCATCGCGCGCCATCCGCCATCGGCCCGCTGCGCCGCATCGACCTGCCGGCGTCATGCCCCGATGATGCGGTGGCGGCGGCGCGTCAGGCCTTTGCCGGGGACGGCGTGAAGGCGAGACTGACCCGCGCCCTGTCGGTTGCGCCGGGTGCGAGGCGCCGTATCGACGGCTTGTCCTGAAGCTCACCGGAGAAGCCAACCGGGTCGCCGTGGCCCGACCAGGCCTCCAGGCAGACGAAAGGCGCGCCGGGCTTCGACCAGAGGGCAAGGTGCGGCAGTCCTTCGACCTCCATGCGCAGCACGCCGCCGGGGCTCTCGAGCCTCCAGGCGCGGCTGCGGGCATTCAGGAAGCAGAGCGCTTCCTGTGCGAAGACCGCGTCGTCCAGCGGCAGGGTGATCCCGTCGAAGGCGACGGGCCGGCGCTCCGCCGAGAACAGGCCGCCGGGGGTGATGACCGGGACGGAGGGCTCCTCCCGCTCCGTGAAGACCACCCGGTGGCCGGTGCGGTCGGCGCCGGTGAGCGGCCAGCGGAAGCCGGGGTGCACGCCGAAGGCATAGGGCAGGGGACGGTCGCCGGGATTGGTCACCGCAAGGTCGGTGACGAGCCCCGCCTCCGTCAGCCGGTGCGTCACCGTCAGGCGGAAGGCGAAGGGATAGGCCGCACGCGTCCCGGCATCATCCGAAAGTTCCAGGGTGCAGGAGCCGGCATCCTGCGCGATCACGGCGAAGGTCTTGCTCGCCGCAAAACCGTGGACGCCCATGGGGCGCTCCACGCCATCGACACGGATCCGGCCGTCCCGCGCCCAGCCG
The DNA here is from genome assembly GCF_003046185.1 of Phreatobacter oligotrophus. Taxonomy (NCBI): domain Bacteria; kingdom Pseudomonadati; phylum Pseudomonadota; class Alphaproteobacteria; order Hyphomicrobiales; family Phreatobacteraceae; genus Phreatobacter; species Phreatobacter oligotrophus. The sequence goes on along the minus strand of NZ_PZZL01000003.1, from coordinate 118,186 downwards.
ACGATGGGAAAGAGGATCGGCGCCGAGCGATCCCACCATGCCGCATCGCCGGGCCAGAGCAGGTCGTGGCCGCGCGCGCGCCACGCCGTCAGTTCGGCACCGCGGGGCGACACGACGGCGCTCTGGTTGCCATGGGCGAGAGTGATGGTCATGGCCGTTGAGTGCCGGATCGCGACCGGCCCGGCAAGCGCCGGTTGACTTGCGCGACTACCATACTAGCTTGCCACCGCTCGCCGGATGCGAGGCCGTGCAGGAGATGCGGCCGCCGGCGCGGGAGGCATCATGACCCCTTCGAGGCTGCCGGCGCCGTCGAGCCGCATCTGCGCACCCGACCGGCTGATGCCGCTCGATCCCACCGCCCGCGCCATTGCCCGGCGGCTCTACGACTCGGTCGCGACCCTTCCCATCGTTTCGCCGCACGGCCACACCGATCCACGCTGGTATGCCGAGAATGCCGCCTTCCCGGATCCGGCGACGCTCTTCGTGGTGCCCGACCACTATGTCTTCCGGATGCTCTATGCGCAGGGCGTGCGGATGGAGGATCTCGGCGTGCCGACCCGCGACGGCACGCCGGTCGAGACGGATCCGCGCGCCATCTGGCGGCGCTTCGCCGCGCATTATCACCTGTTCCGCGGCACGCCGACGCGGCTGTGGCTCGACCATGCCTTCGCCGCGCTGTTCGGCCTCGATGAGCGGCTCTCGGCCGCCAATGCCGATGCCGTCTTCGACCGGATCGACGCGGCCTTGAAGCTGCCGGCCTACCGGCCCCGCGCCCTGTTCGAGACCTTCGGCATCGAGGTCATCGCCACGACCGAGGGCGCGCTCGATGACCTGAAGTGGCATGCCTCGCTCGCCGCCTCGGGCTGGGCCGGCCGTGTCGTTACCACCTACCGGCCGGACGCCGTGGTCGATCCGGATTTCGAGGGCTTTGCCGGCAATCTCGCGCGTCTCGGCGCCATCACCGGCGAGGATACGGCGACATGGAAGGGGTATCTTGCCGCGCATCGCAAGCGGCGCGCCGTCTTCAAGGCCCATGGCGCCACCGCCTCGGACCACGGCCATCCCACGGCCACAACAGCGAACCTGTCGGCGAGCGAGGCCGAGGCGCTGTTCACGAAGGTCGTCGCCGGGCCGGTGAGCGCATCGGAGGCCGACCTGTTCCGTGGCCAGATGCTGACCGAGATGGCCAGGATGAGCCTCGATGACGGCCTCGTCCTGCAGATCCATCCGGGCTCCCGCCGCAACCACAATGCCGGCATCTTCGCCCGCTTCGGCCGCGACATGGGCGCCGACATTCCAGGGCCGACCGATTACGTGTCGGCGCTCAAGCCGCTCCTGGATGCGGTGGGCAACGAGCCCTCGCTGACCATCATCCTCTTCACGCTGGACGAAACGGCCTATTCGCGCGAGCTCGCCCCGCTGGCCGGCCATTATCCGGCGCTGCGGCTCGGGCCGCCCTGGTGGTTCTTCGATTCGGTCGAGGGCATGAAGCGCTTCAAGCAGCAGGCCATCGAGACGGCGGGCTTCTACAACACGGTGGGTTTCAACGACGACACCCGCGCCTTCCCGTCCATCCCGGCCCGGCACGACGTGGCGCGACGCGTGGACTGCGCGCATCTGGCGGAATTGGTCTGCGACGGCCGGCTCGACGAGGACGAGGCGCAGGAGCTGGCGGTGGACCTCGCCTACCGGCTGGCCAAGGCGGCCTATCGGTTGTGAGGGACGCCAGGTCTGGTCTCGAGACCAGGCCCCATGCCCCACCCTTACCCTCCCCGCGCTCCGCGCGGGGAGGGGGACCACCGCGCCGTGTCTTCCCTCAATCGGCTGGGCCAGGCCCAACCGCGAAATCTGGGCTCAACGTCATCGTCTCCCTCCCCTCGCCAGAGGGGAGGGAGAGGGTTGGGCATTGGCCTAGAATGCGGAGCGTAATGAAGTGAGGCCGCTGCCCTCTCCGTCATGGCCGGGCTTGTCCCGGCCATCCACGACTTGAACACTCGGTTTCAGAAGAGAATTCGTGGATGCCCGGCACAAGGCCGGGCATGACGGGTGGTGGTTCGGGTGCGAGATCTGCGCGCGGCGGCTATCCGGAGGTCTCAGCACGGAGGAGAGTAATCCCGCCCCCTCAGAAACTCGTGCGCGACCGGATCGCCGCCGAGATCGTGCCCTCGTCGAGATAGTCGAGCTCGCCGCCAACCGGCACGCCATGGGCGAGGCGCGTCACCGAGACGCCGGTGCCGGCCAGGAGGTCGGTGACGTAATGGGCCGTGGTCTGGCCGTCGACGGTCGCATTGACCGCGAGAATGACCTCGCGCACCCCGCCCTCGCGAACCCGGTTGACCAGGCTCTCGATGTTGAGGTCCTGCGGCCCGACCCCGTCCAGCGGCGAGAGCGTGCCGCCAAGCACGTGGTACTTGGCGTTGATCGCCCCGGCGCGCTCGAGCGCCCAGAGGTCGGAGACGTCCTCCACCACCACGATGACGCCGCCGTCGCGGCGCGGATCGCAGCAGATGGTGCAGGGGTCGGAGGTGTCGACATTGCCGCAGGTGCGGCAGATGACGATCTTCTCCAGCGCCTCGCCCATGGCCGCGGTGAGCGGCTGCATCAGGCTCTCGCGCTTCTTGACGAGATGCAGGGCGGCCCGCCGCGCCGACCGGGGCCCGAGGCCCGGCAACTTGGCGAGGAGCTGGATCAGCCGCTCGATCTCGGGGCCCGCGACCCGCTTGGACATGGATGGGTTTCTTTCTCAGGTCTTGCGGCGGTCTTCGGTCCAGTCGCTCGGCCGGACCTCGGCGAGAGGCACCTCGGCTCCGAGGCCTTCTACGAAGGCGACGCCCTGGTCGGGATAGAGGCAGACCTCGTGGGAAAAACGGTTGCCGAACGCCCAGATGACGAGGTCCGTGGAGCCGCTGTTCTCGAAACAGTGCGCCTCGGGATCGCCGGCCCGATAGCAGACGGCCTCGCCCGCGCGCATCGGAACCCGCTCCTCACCGTGGATCAGGGTGGCCTCGCCGGCCATCACCACCAGGATCTCCTCCTGGAAGAGGTGTCGATGGCGGCGTGAGGAGCGGTCGCCGGGCTTTACCGTCTGGATGATTAGACCAATCGTGTCGCTGCCGAGGGTCCGGCCGACATCGGTCATGGTGCCACCGATCCCCGCCTCGAAAGCATAGGCGAAGGGTTTGATGTCAGCGATGGCGACCCGACGCAGCGTCATCGCGTCAGAACGGCAGCTTCATGCCGGGCGGCAGCGGCAGGCCGCCGGTGACGCCCTTCATCTTCTCCTGCATGACGACCTCCGCCTTGCGGCGGGCATCGGCATGGGCGGCGACGATGAGGTCCTCGACGATCTCCTTGTCATCCGCCTTGAGCAGCGAGGGATCGACCGAGACGCTTTTCAGGTCGCCCTTCACGGTGAGGCTGACGGTGACCATGCCGCCGCCGGCGGTGCCCTGCACCTCCGTGCGCTCCATGTCGGCCTGCGCCTCCTGAAGCTTGGCCTGCATGGCCTGCGCCTGCTTCATCAGGCCCATGATGTCCTTCATCGCGGCAATCCTTCCTGAACTTTAGAACTCGTCGTCCCAGGGGTCGACCGGCTCCCAGCCGCCGTCGCCATAGCCCTCGTCGTCCTCGCCGGCCGAGGCCACCGCCGCGGCGGCCGCGGGGCTTGCCTCGGCTTCCGACGCGCCTTCCAGCGGGCGCACGGCGACGATCTCGGCGCCGGGGAACTTCGCCAGCACGGCCTGGACGGCGGGATGGGCGAGCACGCCGCGCTCGCGGTCCGCCTGTTCGGCGGCGAGGCGCTCGCGCACCGTCTGATCGCCCTGTTCGGACGAGATGGTCACCACCCAGCGGCGGCCGGTCCAGTCGGTGAGCTTCTTCTGGAGGTCACCGGCGAGCGTCGGTGCGGCGTTGCGCGCCGGGCGGAAATCGAGCCGGCCGTCCTCGCAGCGCACCACGTGCATGTCGCCCTCGAGCTGCTGCTTCAGGCGCACGTCGCGCTTCTCGGCGGCGAGCTTGATGATGTCGGCGAAGGTCGCGAGCACCATGTGTGCCTGCGCCGCGGCCGCGGGTTGGGCCTGCTCACGCATGGCGACCGGCGCGCCCTCGGGCCGGGCGACGGAGGACAGCCGCGGGGCGCCCGCGGCCATGGCCTGGGCCGAGCCGCCGCCACCCCCGCCACCGCCGGAGGGCAGGCGGGGCGCAGCGCCCGCGCCGACAGCGCCCGAGCCGTCGGCGAGCATGCGCAGCGCCTCGTCAGGGGTCGGCAGGTCGGCGGCATAGGCGATGCGGACCAGCACCATGTCGGCGGAGGCCAGCGGCTTCGGCGATCGCGCCACCTCCTCGATGCCCTTCATCAGCATCTGCCAGGCGCGGGCCAGCACCCGGTGCGACAGGCGGGCGGCGAAATCGCGGCCGCGGCTGCGCTCGGTCTCGGAGAAGGCGACGTCATCCGCGGCGGCGGGCGCCACCTTCACCCGGGTGACGAAATGGACGAATTCGGCGAGCTCGCCGAGCACGATCTCCGGGTCCGCCCCGTCGTCGTACTGGCTCTTGAACTCCGCCATGGCGGCGGCGACGTCGCCCTTCATCAGGTGCTCGAAGAGGTCGATGATGCGGGTGCGGTCGGCAAGGCCGAGCATCCGCCGCACGTTCTCCGCCGTCACCGTGCCGGCGCCATGGGCAATGGCCTGGTCGAGCATGGAGAGGCTGTCGCGCACCGAGCCCTCGCCTGCGCGGGCGATGAGGCCGAGCGCATCGGCCTCCACCGTCACGCCCTCGCGAGTGCAGATGCCCGAGAGATGCTTCACCAGCACGTCGGCCTCGACACGGCGCAGATCGAAGCGCTGGCAGCGGGAGAGCACGGTCACCGGCACCTTGCGGATCTCGGTGGTGGCGAACATGAACTTCACATGGGCCGGCGGCTCCTCCAGCGTCTTCAGGAAGGCGTTCCACGCCTTCTCCGAGAGCATGTGGACCTCGTCGACGATGTAGACCTTGTAGCGGGCGGAGACCGGCGCGTAGCGCGCGCCATCAGTGATCTGGCGCACGTCGTCGATGCCGGTATGGGAGGCGGCGTCGATCTCCATCACGTCGACGTGGCGGCCCTCCATGATCGCCTGGCAATGGGTGCCGGGGCGGTCGAGATGGATGGAGGGGCGGTCGACCTCGCCGGGCAGCTCGTAATTCAGCGCGCGGGCGAGGATGCGGGCCGTCGTGGTCTTGCCGACGCCGCGCACACCGGTGAACAGATAGGCCTGCGCGATCCGGCCGGTGTCGAAGGCGTTCGACAGGGTGCGGACCATGGCCTCCTGACCGATCAGGTCGGCGAAGCTCTGCGGCCGGTACTTGCGGGCGAGGACGCGGTAGGGCGCGGCGGCGGCCGGTGTCTCCGTCATCCCGAGAGCGAACCCGGGTTCGGTCTCGGGCGAGGAATCCATGGGGCCTGCTCGGGGCGGTTCGCGAACGGAGCCAGTCTCGCGCGCGCCGCATGCGGCGGCAAGCCCCGGCTGGGGACGACTGGGGCTGAAGTGGGAGGCTGACACGCGACCCGAAACGGGCTCGTTACGGCTGCTTCCTTCCGGACCTGACCGGGTTGGCGAGAGTCTCGTCCACCGCCAACCTCCCGACGGCTATATGGAGCGAAGCGGGTCCGGACGCAAGCGGCGCGGGGACGCGGGGGTGTCACAGCGGCGACGAACGGCGCTATAGGTCAACGAACGACAGGGACGCCGCCATGACCCAGGCTTTCAGCACCACCGCCTTCACCCTCGACAGCCGCCTTGCCGCCGACACCGTGGCGGTCGCCGACCTGCCGCTCTCGGCGCTGCGGCTGATGAACGACGCCACCTATCCCTGGCTGATCCTCGTTCCCCGCCGCGAGGGCATCACCGAGATCGTCGACCTCGACCCGGCAGACCGGCAGCAGCTCATCGAGGAGATCGCCACGGTCTCCAGCCTGCTGCGCGACATGACCCGCTGCGACAAGCTCAATGTCGGCGCGCTCGGCAACATGGTGCCCCAGCTCCATGTCCATGTGATCGGCCGGTTCAACGGCGACCCGGCCTGGCCTGGCCCGGTCTGGGGCAAGCTGCCGCCCCGGCCCTATGGCGAGGCGCCGCGCGAGGGCTTCGTTTCGGCGCTGAGGGCAAGGCTGTCGGCCTGATGGGCGCGTTGCTCGGCGCGGCCCGCCGTGCGAGCGTCTGCGCCCTCATCGCCGGAAGTGACCCATGTCCGATACCCTGCCGCCGCTCCCCCCGATCACGCTCGGCTATACCGAGAATGAGTTGGACCGGATGAGCGCCAAGCGCGGCGACGAGACGTGGCTCGCCGCGACCTTCGCCGACCCGCGCAGCCGCCTCTATGTCTTCGCCGGTGAGACGCCGATCCTGAGGCGCACCGAGGATGGCGGAGACCCGCTGTTCACGGCCGAGGAGGCCAAGGCCTTCGGCGAGCCGCTGGAGACGGTGTTCCTGGGCCTTGCCAGCGGCGCGCCGCGCTTCGCGCGCCTGGTGCCGGCCCTCGCCAAGCCCGATCCCAATGCCTACCGCATCGCCGAGATCAAGGTCGACGATCCGAACCTGCTCGTCACGGACATGCGCACCATCGCCATGAACGGCGTCGTGGCCCCGCACCATCTCGGCCCCATGGCGCAGGGCAAGTCCGCGTTGCACTGGCATTCCACCCATCGCTATTGCGGCAAGTGCGGCGCCGAGAGCCGGCTGTCCCAGGCAGGCTGGCGGCGCGACTGCCCCTCCTGCGGGGCGCAGCATTTCCCGCGCACCGATCCCGTCGTGATCATGCTCGCCACCGACGGCGACCGCTGCCTCATGGGCCGCCAGCGTCGCTTCCCGCCGGGCATGTATTCGGCGCTCGCCGGCTTCCTCGAGCCGGGCGAGACGGTGGCCGATGCGGTGCGCCGGGAAATCATGGAGGAGGCCGGCGTCCATATCGGCAAGGTCACCTATCTCTGCGACCAGCCCTGGCCCTTCCCGGCCTCGCTGATGATCGGCTGCCTCGCCGAGGCGACGAGCCGCGACATCGAGATCGACACGGAAGAGCTCGAGGACGCACGCTGGTTCAGCCGCGAGGATTGCTGGCTGATGCTCGCCAAGCAGCATCCGGCGCGGCTCTCCTGCCCGCCGCCGCTCGCCATCGCCCATCACCTCATCCGGGCCTTCGTGGACGGCAAGACGGGCTGAGTCCGTTTCTGGCGGACTCCTGGACCATGCCCTGCATCGGACAAGTGCGTCCTTCGAGGCTCGCGGCCGCTCGCACCTCAGGATGAGGAGGCTGGTGACCTGCAGGGCTATCGACGGTCCGCGCCCGCTTTACTTTTGACAGGCTCCAACCGTCCTCATCCTGAGGTGCGAGCCCATAGCGAGAAGCGAACGCATCTCGCGTTCGCTCGATGCTATGGCGAGCCTCGAAGGACGCACTGATGTCACGCGCGGTCCCTTCGGTCCAAGCCTTGACAGACGTCTGCCTGTTTACTTGAGCCGCGTCTTCACCAGCGTGATGGCCTCGGCCGCGGCGGTGCCGGTGGGCTGGGGCAGCCAGAGGCAACTGATCGTCCAGGGCGGCAGGTCCTCGGCCTCGACCAGCGGCAGCACCGTGGCCCCCGCGACAGCGACGCGCTTTGCCACGATGGACGGCACCAGCGCCGAGCCGAGGCCGAGCGCCACCATGGCGATGACGCCGGCCCAGTTCTCCGCCACCTGCGCGACATGGGGCAGGGTGCCGGTCGCCTGGAGGGCCGCCAGAACGCCGTCATGGGCGAGGGCCGCGCGCTCGCTTTCCAGCGTCACGAGGGGCTTGCGGGCGAGGTTGGAGAGGCTCGCCGTCTTCCTCAGCCGCGCCTCGGCATCCGGCACCACGGCGGACCACCGGGAGGTCGCAACCTGGCGGTGCTGGATGCGCGGATGGGCCGGCAGGGGTGGCGCTGCGAAGACCAGCACGACCTCGCCCTCGGCCAGGGCCGCCATCTGGGCATCGAGCGGCGCGTGAAGGAGCCGCGGCTGGAAGCCGGCCTCGATCCAGGCGGGATCGGCAAAGAGCTCCGCCAAGGGCCCGAGCATGGCATCGTCGGTGACGCCGATGCCGATGGCCTCGGCGCGCTCCGCCACGTCGCGGGCGAGACGGGCGGCGCGGGCCGCCGCGGCGAGGGACAGCCGTGCCTCGGCGATGAAGACCTCGCCGGCCCGGGTGAGGCTCACAGCCTTGCCGCCATGGTCGAAGAGGACGACGCCGATCTCGCGTTCGAGCTGGGCGATGCGCGCTGCGGCCGTGCGCTTGCCGATGCCGAGCGTGGCGCCGGCATCGCCGAGGTCGCCGGTGTCGGCCAGCGCGATGGCGAGCGCCAGGGACTCGGCGGGGAGCGGCGTGCCGGCCTTCGGATTGTCAGCCATGGCGCGCCGCCCGGCTCGCCGCGCCGGCGAGCGCCGCCGCATCGGTCCAGCCATAGGTGCGTGTCGGCGATTTCCAGATCGGGCCGGGATCGACCTGGCTGGAGAGGAGCGCGCCACCGAGCTGCTGGTAGAAGGCCTCCGCATGGTCGTTGCCGACCGCCACGTCGAGCCGGACCTCGCTCACGCCCTTCGCGGCGAGGTCCTCGGCGAGGGTCGCCATCATGGCGAGGCCGAGGCCGCGGCCCTGGGCGCGTTTCAGGAGGTAGACCGCCTTGATCCAGCCGATGGGGGAGGGGCCACTCCGGTCGATGCCGTTGGAGCCGAAGCCAGCCGGCTCGCCGTCCTGCTCGATGAGGAAGGCCGTGGCATCAGGCGGCGGTTCGGCGAAGAAGCGCCGCCACTGGGCCGTGCGGCGCTCGAGGTTCAGGCCCTCGAAGACCTCCGGCGGCGCGAGGCCGCGATAGGTTTCGTCATAGGCCGCGACATGGATCGCCGCGATGGCCTCCGCATCCGCCGCCGTCGCGCGCCGGATGGCCATGGCTCACTCCGCCACGGTCTTCTCGACCTCGTTCCGCCAGGGATGCTGGGGGTAGACGCCGAGGATGGTCAGTTCCTTGGCGAAGAAGGCGAGTTCCTCCAGCGCCAGCTTGACGTTGCGGTCGTCGGGATGGCCCTCGATCTCCGCATAGAAGCGGGTGGCGACGAAGCGGCCGCCGATCATGTGGCTCTCCAGCTTCGTCATGTTGACGCCGTTGGTGGCAAAGCCGCCCATGGCCTTGTAGAGCGCCGCCGGCACGTTGCGCACCTGGAAGACGAAGCTCGTCAGGCAGTTCTGGCCCGGCGCCGCCCAGATCTTCTGGCGCGACAGGATGACGAAGCGGGTGGTGTTGTTGGCGGCGTCCTCAATGTCCTCGGCGAGGATGTCGAGGCCATAGACCTCCGCGGCGAGGCGCGGGGCGATGGCGGCCTGGCTCGGGTCATTGGCCTCGGCGACCTCGCGGGCCGAGCCCGCGGTGTCGGCCGCGACGATGGGTTTGAGGCCGAGCTTGCGGATGATCTGCCGGCACTGGCCGAGGCCCATGATGTGGCTGCGCGCCGTCTTGATCGTGCCGAGGGAAGCCCCCTTCACCGCCATCAGCTGGAAGCGGATGGGCAGGAAGAACTCGCCGATGATGTTGAGGCCGGCGGTGGGCAGCAGGTGATGCACGTCACCGACGCGGCCGGCGATCGAGTTCTCGATCGGGATCATGCCGAGATCGGCATCGCCGTTCTGGATGGCGGCGAAGGCATCCTCGAAGCTCGGGCAGGGCATGACCTCGGCCTGCGGAAAGACCGCATTGGCCGCCTGATGCGAGAAGGCGCTGAGTTCGCCCTGGAAGGCGATGCGCTTGGGCGCGAGGATCATGGACGCGTCACTCCGGTGGGGCGCACTGTTTAGCGAATGGATCAGGCTTTGGCGATGAGGGCGCGGGCGCGTTCGAGATCGGCCGGGGTGTCGACGCCCAGCGGCACGGCCTCGACCACCGCAACGTCGATGCGCATGCCGTTCTCGAGCGCGCGAAGCTGCTCCAGCCGCTCGCGCGTCTCCAGTGGCGCGGGCGGCAGTCGCACGAAGCGTTCGAGGGCGGCGCGGCGATACGCATAGAGGCCGATGTGATGGTAGAGCGGCCCGTCGCCGGTCGGGGCCGTGGCGCGGGTGAAATAGAGGGCGCGCAGGCGCGTCGGCGAGAGCGGCGTGCCGACCACCTTCACCACGTTGGGATTGGTGATCTCCTCGTGGCGGGTGATCACCGCCGTGAGCGTGCCGATATCGACCGCCGGATCGTCGAGCAGGTCGGCGGCGGCGCGCACCACGCCGGGCTCGATGGTCGGCAGGTCGCCCTGGACGTTGACGATGCGGTCATAGGCGCGGCCGGGGTCGACCAGGTCCGCCGCCTCCTGGATGCGGTCGGAGCCGGTCGGGTGGTCGGCGCGGGTCATGACGGCGCGGCCACCGGCGGCTTTGACCGCCGCCTCGATCTCCGGGGAATCGGTCGCGACCACCACGGGGCCGAGATTCGCGGCTTCCGCCCGGCGCAGCACATGGACGATCATCGGCGTGCCCGCGATGTCGGCGAGCGGCTTGCCGGGCAGGCGCGAGGCGCTCATGCGGGCGGGAATGAGAACGAGCGAGGCGGTCATGGCGGGCCGAAAGCGAGCGGAAATGCCGCTTTGGAGGCGGCAAAAAGTAGCATGAGAGAGCCGTGCATATACGGGTTGCCTCGCGGGGCGCAAATTGGATAGTGTCCGCGCCAAATCGGCAGGCCTACCCGGAGCGTCCCCCAACGCCCATTGTCAGACGCGCCGCCGATCGCTGGAGCTGGTCCCGATGGACGGATTGGAAGTCAACAAGGTCATGATGGCCCTGCTGCTGGTTGGCACGGGCACTCTCGGTGGTAGCCTGCTCGCGAACGAACTGTTCAAAGTCAAAGCCCCGGCGAAACCCGGCTATGAGGTCGCGGTCGCCCCGCCGGCCGGCCAGCAGGCCGCGCCCGCCGCTGCCGCGCCGACCAAGTCGATGGCCGAGGTCTTCGCATCCGCCAATGCCGCGAACGGCGCCGCCGTGTTCCGCCAGTGCGCCACTTGCCACACGATCAACAAGGGCGGCGCCAACGGCGCGGGTCCGAACCTCTATGGCGTCGTCGGCCGCAACCATGGCGTCCATCCCGGCTTCAACTACTCCGCCGGCATGAAGGCCAAGGCCGCCGAGCCGTGGTCGCTCGAGGCCATCTACGCCTTCATCACCAATCCGCGCGGCGCCGTCCCCGGCACGTCGATGGCCTTCGCCGGCATCCGCTCCGAGCAGCAGCGCGCCGACCTCCTCGCCTATCTGCGCGAGCAGTCGGACAGCCCGGTCGATATCCCGAAGTAAGACGCTTCGCACCGCAGATCACGCCAAGGGCCGGACCGCAACGTCCGGCCCTTCGTTCATCCGGACCCCGTGATGTTTGCCGTCGGTTTCCAGACCGGTCTTCTGCATGACGCCGAGCGCCCGGCCTGGTCGGGCGAGGGACCGCGGCCGCTCGCCTGGTCGGCCTGGTACCCGGCGGCCGGGGGGGCGGAGGCCATGCCCTTCGGCGTGCCCCCGGCGGCGGCGCTCTTCGTCATGGGCGCGGTGGCGGCCGATGCGCCGCTCAGCGCGGCGCGCGGCGCCTGGCCGGTCGTCCTGCTCTCACACGGCACGGGCGGGACGGCGGCGAGCCTTGGCTGGCTGGCTTGCCGGCTCGCGGCTGCGGGCCATGTCGTCATTGGTGTCGACCATCACGGCAACACCGCCGCCGAGCCTTACCGGCCCGAGGCTTTCCTCGCCTGGTGGGACAGGCCGCGGGACCTCACGGTGCTGCTCGACCGGCTCGCGGCCGAGGGTCCCTTCGCCGGCCACCTCGACCTTGCCGACGTCACCGCCGCCGGCTTCTCGATCGGCGGCTACACGGTGCTGGCACTCGCCGGGGCCGTGACCGAGATGGCGCTGTTCCGCGATTGGGCGGCCGAGCAGCCCTTCGTGAAGGGCCCGCGCGAGTTCCCGGACATTGCCGCGCAGATCGAGCCTCTGTTGACCACCAGTGCGCCCTTCCGGGCAGCCTGGGAGCGGCAATCCGCCGATCTCCGCGATCATCGCGTCAGGGCGGTGGCGGCCCTTGCTCCGGCGCCCCCGGTGCGCGGCTTCCGCGAGGCGAGCCTCACCGCCATGGGCGATGTCGCGGTCACCATCATCTCCGGCGAGGCGGATGACGAGGCGCCGTGGGAGGCCTGCGCGCTCTGGCTGTCGCGGCTCATCCCGGATTGCCGGCTGCACAGCCTCGGGGCGGCGGTGGCGCATTATCCCTTCCTCTGCGAAGGAACGAAGCTCGGTCGTCGCATGTTACCGGAGTTGTTCGTCGATCCGCCCGGTATCGACCGGCGGGCGGTGCATGACGCCGTCGCGGCGCTCACCCTTGAGGCGTTCCGCCGCGCCTGATTTGCGCCATGACAGCGGGCCGCGGACGCATTATTCTCGCGCGAGTCGCATTTTTGCCACGCTTGGCGCTTTTGGAACGGGCGAGGCCGCTCGTTTCCTCCCTTCAAGGACCATCATGCCGACCATCGCTCTCGTCGACGACGACCGGAACATCCTGACCTCGGTCGCCATCGCGCTCGAAGCCGAAGGCTATCGCATCGTCACCTACAATGACGGCGCCTCGGCCCTCGACGGCTTCAAGCAGTCGCCGCCGGACCTGGCGATCCTCGACATCAAGATGCCGCGCATGGACGGCATGGAGCTGCTGCGCCGCCTGCGCCAGAAGACCGACATGCCGGTGATCTTCCTCACCTCCAAGGACGAGGAGATCGACGAACTCTTCGGCCTGAAGATGGGCGCCGACGATTTCATCCGGAAGCCGTTCTCGCAGCGCCTGCTGGTCGAGCGCGTCAAGGCCGTGCTGCGCCGCGCCGCCGCCAAGGACCCGGCCGCCGAGGCCAAGTCCGACGCCAAGGTGCTGGAGCGCGGCAAGCTGCGCATGGACCCCGAGCGCCACACCTGCACCTGGGACGGCCATCCGGTGACGCTCACCGTCACCGAGTTCCTCATCCTGCAGGCGCTCGCCCAGCGCCCGGGCGTGGTGAAGAGCCGCAACGCGCTGATGGACGCGGCCTATGACGATCAGGTCTATGTCGACGACCGCACCATCGACAGCCACATCAAGCGGCTGCGCAAGAAGTTCAAGGTTGTCGATGACGACTTCGAGATGATCGAGACCCTCTACGGCGTCGGCTACCGCTTCAAGGAGTGAGGTCCCGCAAGGCGGCCTCTGGCGCAGACCATGCTGGACCGGACCCAGGACGACATTGCCGAGGCGGGCGCGGCCTCCGCGCATCCCGCGCGGCCGATCCGCCCATGGTCGCGCTTCGGCCGGGTGATGGCGCGGGCGGCACGGGCGGTGGTCAACCGCTCGTTCTCCAGCCTGACGCGCCGCATCGTCCTTTTGAACCTCGTGGGCCTCGTCGCGCTCGTCTCCGGCATCCTCTGGCTGTCGCAGTTCCGGCAAGGACTCATCGAGTCGCGGGCGCAGAGCCTGCTCGTCCAGGGCGAGATCATCGCGGGTGCGATCGCCGCCTCCACCTCGGTGGAGGGGCCTGTCATCCCCATCGACCCCGACAAGCTGTTCGAGCTGCAGCTCGGCGGCGCGGCCTCGGCGGTGGATGATCCCTCGGCGCTGCTGGAGTTCCCGATCAACCCCGAGCGCGTGGCGCCCGTGCTGCGCCGGCTCACCGGCCCGACCGAGACCCAGGCGCGCATCTATGACCGCGAGGGCAATCTCATCCTCGACAGCCGCAACCTCTATGGCCGCGGCGACATCCAGACGCTCGACCTGCCGCCCATCGGCAGCAAGCCGCCCTTCTATGAGAAGTGGTGGAACGAGGTCCGCCGCTTCCTGCGTGGCGGCGGCAATTTCCCGATCTACCGCGACCTCGGCATGCGCAACGGCCGCTCCTATCCGGAAGTGGCGCAGGCGCTGAACGGCCAGAAGGTCAGCATGGTCCGGGTGAACGACCAGGGCGAGCTGATCGTCTCGGTGGCGATCCCCGTGCAGCGCTTCCGCGGCGTGCTGGGCGTGCTGCTGCTCAACACCCAGGGCGGCGAGATCGACGAGGTGCTGGATGCCGAGCGCTTCCAGGTGCTGCGCGTCTTCCTCGTCGCCGCGCTGGTGATGATGCTGCTCTCGGTGCTGATGGCCCGCACCATTGCCGGCCCCGTGCGCAAGCTCGCCGAGGGTGCCGACCAGGTGCGCCGCCGCCACCGCTCCCGCGAGGAGATCCCGGATTTCAGCCAGCGCCGCGACGAGATCGGCCACCTGTCCCGTTCGCTGCGCGACATGACCGATGCGCTCTATGCCCGGATCGAGGCGATCGAGCGCTTCGCCGCCGATGTCGCCCACGAGCTGAAGAACCCGCTGACCTCGCTGCGCTCGGCGGTGGAGACCCTGCCGCTCGCCAAGACCGACACGTCGCGGGCGCGGCTGCTGGAGGTCATCCAGCACGACGTGAAGCGGCTCGACCGCCTCATCACCGACATTTCCGACGCGAGCCGGCTCGATGCCGAGCTCCAGCGCCAGGAATCGACGCGGGTCGACCTGACGAAGCTGCTCGGCACCCTCGTCACCATCGCCAACGAGGTGCGCAAGGACGGCGAGGCATCGGTGCGGCTCGCCTTCGAGGGCGGCAAGGCTGGCGAGTTCATCGTGCCGGGCCATGACAGCCGCATCAGCCAGGTGGTGACCAACCTCATCGACAATGCCCGCTCCTTCTCGCCGCGGGATGGCGAGGTGCGGGTCACCGCCAAGAAGCTCAAGGGCATCGTCGAGATCGTCGTCGAGGATGACGGCCCTGGCATCCGCGAGGACGCGCTGCAGCGGATCTTCGAGCGCTTCTACACCGATCGGCCGCATCAGGATTACGGCCAGAATTCGGGCCTCGGCCTGTCCATCTCCAAGCAGATCATCGAGGCCCATGGCGGCAAGATCTGGGCCGAGAACCGGCCCGGCCGCCTCGACGAGGAGGGCGAGCCGATCCCGGCGGGCGCGCGCTTCGTCGTTCGCCTGCCGGCCGCCTGACGGGCCATGGAGCCGAGCATCCACGCCAGCGCTGTGCTTGTCGGCGCGAAGGCCGTGCTGGTCCGTGGCGCCCCGGGGTCCGGCAAGACCAGCCTCGCGCTGCGGCTGGTCGCGCTGGCCGAGGCTGATCCGTCCTTCTTCGCCCGGCTCGTCGCCGATGACCGCGTCCACCTTGCAGCCTCGGGCGGGCGGCTGGTCGTGTCCGCGCCCGCCGCGATCGCCGGCCTTGCCGAGCGGCGCGGGGTGGGGGTGCAGCCGGTTCTCTTCGAGAGCAGCGCCGTCGTCGGCCTGGTCGTCGATCTCGGCGCAGAGGATGCGGCGCGGATGCCGGAGGAGACCGCCCTCTCCACCGTCATCGCCGGCGTCAGCGTGGCGCGCCTGCCGGTGGCCGCGGGCGTCGACCCCCTGCCGGTCGTGGCATCAGCCATCTCATGGTGTCGCATCCCAGCCGCGGTCCTTGCTGCGCCGCACCCGGGGGCGTATCGTTAACGCCCTTGCCCTTGCGCCCGCCGGCCAGATGATCAAATTATCACCCTCCCTCGTGAGCGAGCGCGCGGCCTGCCGCGCGCGGAGTGCCTGATGATCGGTCTCGTGATCGTGACGCACGGCCAACTGGCCGTCGAATTCCGCCATGCCATGGAACATGTCGTGGGTCCCCAGCGCCAGGTGGAGACCATCGCCATCGGTCCGAGCGACGACATGGACCAGCGCCGGCGCGACATCATCGCGGCGGTCGACCAGGTCGATTCCGGCGACGGCGTCGCGGTGCTGACCGACATGTTTGGCGGCACGCCCTCCAACCTCGCCATTTCGGTGATGAGCGGGCGGCCGGTCGAGGTCATCGCCGGCATCAACCTGCCGATGCTGGTGAAGCTGGCAACCGTCCGGGCGGAGAAGCCGCTGCAGGAAGCGGTTCTCCACGCCCAGGAGGCGGGGCGCAAATACATCAACATCGCCAGCCGCGTGCTCGCAGGTCATTGAGATCGGAGCGGCGCGGTGGCTAGTATGACCTCCAGGTGCCCAGGTGAGTGGCACGGCTGTGGCCGTCTCCGGCGGACCGCGGCGAGGGGTTAGGACGTCTCATGGGCCAGGGCGACATCGGCGGCTCCGCCGCGACGGCTTCCACCGCGGGTGCGGTGGTGCGCGAGCTGCCGATCATCAACAAGCGGGGCCTGCATGCGCGGGCCTCGGCCAAGTTCGTGTCCTGCGCCGACCGGTTCGACGCCACCATCAAGGTGTCGCGCGCCGGTGAGACGGTGGACGCCCGTTCGATCATGGGGTTGATGATGCTGGCCGCCGGCATCGGCACCTCCGTCACCCTCACCGCCACCGGCCCCGATGCCGAGGAGGCGGTCGAGGCTCTCGCCGCCCTCGTCGCCGACCGGTTCGGCGAGGGCGAATAACTGCATCCGTCCCTGTTCCCCTCGCCGACGAGACCCGATCCATGAGCGACCAGAGCGTGGTTCCCGCGCAGACCTCCGCCGAGAAGGTGGAGCGCGGTGTCGAGCGCGCCCTGTTCGCCAGCCGCTGGCTGATGGCGCCCTTCTATGTCGGGCTGATGATCGGCCTGTTCGCGCTGATGATCGTGTTCCTGCGCGACCTCGCGGTCTTCGTGACGAAGATTCCGACGGCGAAGGAATCCGACGTCATCCTCGGCATCCTCACCCTCATCGACCTGTCGCTGGCGGGAAACCTCGTGATCATGGTGGTGTTCTCGGGCTACGAGAACTTCGTCTCCAAGATGGAGCACGTGCCCACCAAGGACCGGCCGGAATGGATGGGCTCGATCGATTTCTCGGCCCTGAAGATGAAGCTGCTCGCCTCGATCGTGGCGATCTCGGCGATCCATCTGCTCAAGGCCTTCATGAACGTCTCGGCCATGTCCGACCGCGAGATGATGTGGCTGGTGGTCATCCACGTCACCTTCGTCGTCTCCGGCGTGCTGATGGCGCTGACCGACAAGTTCGCGAGTTCCGCCAAGTGATGTCCGGAGCCGCATGATGGCCGACTGGCGCTCCTTCTGGGACGGCGAACACGCCATCTACGTCTCCGACCGGCACAAGGCGGTGCATTACGCCGCCATCGCCGATGGCATCCTCGACCATGTCCGGCTGGCGGGCCTCGGGCCGGAGGCGACCGTGCTCGACTATGCCTGCGGCGAGGCGCTGGAGACGCCGCGTGTGGCCGCTGCGGTCGGCAGGCTCGTGCTCTGCGATGGCGCGCCGTCGGTGGTGGCGAAGCTGCGCGAGCGGTTCGGCAGCCTCGGCCATGTCGCCTTCGCACTGCCGGAGGATCTCGACGCGGCGCTGCCCGATGGCACCGCCGATCTCATCGTCGTCTCCTCGCTGATCCAGTACCTGTCGCGCGAGGACCTCGTGGCGCTGATCGGGCGGTTCCGCGCCAAGCTGAAGCCCTCCGGTCGCCTCGTCATCGCCGACGTCATCCCGCCGGATGCGGGCATGGTGCCGGATGTGCTGTCGCTCCTGCGCAACGCGCTGCGCCATGGCTATCTGCCCGCGGCCGTCGCCGGTCTCGTGGCCACCGCGGTGTCGCCCTATCGCAAGCTGCGCAGCGAACTGGGGCTCTCGACCTATGCCGAGGCGGACATGCTGGCGCTCTTCGCTGGCGCGGGGTTCCAGGCGGCGCGCCATGAGCCCAATCTCGGCCTGACGCCACATCGCATGACCTTCGTTGCCCGCCCGGCCTGACGCCGCGGGTTTGACTCTCCGGCGCGATTTCGGCATAGCGATCACTTCGTTCTTTGAACCGAACGCCGCGCCGGGGTGTGTCCGATGAACCCGATTTTCGCCGACCTGCCGACCACCGTCTTCGAGGTCATGTCGCAGATGGCGCGCGAGACCGGCGCCATCAATCTCGGCCAGGGCTTCCCCGACGATCCCGGGCCGCTCGACGTGCGCCAGAAGGCGGCCGAGGCGGTGGTCTCGGGGTGGAACCAGTATCCGCCGATGATGGGCCTGCCGGAGCTCAGGCAGGCTGTCGCCGACCATTATCGCCACCATCAGGGCCTCACCATCGATCCGCAGCAGGAGGTGATGATCACCTCCGGCGCGACCGAGGCCCTCGCCGGCGCGCTGTTCTCGCTGATCAAGCCCGGCGACGAGGTCGTGCTGTTCCAGCCGATGTATGACGCCTACCTGCCGCTGGTACGGCGGGCCGGCGGCGTGCCGCGTTTCGTGACCCTGCGCCCGCCGCACTGGCGTTTCACCGAGGAGGATCTGGCGGCGGTCTTCAGCGACCGCACGCGCGTGGTCCTCCTCAACAATCCGCTGAACCCGGCGGCCTCGGTCTTCCCGCGCGAGGACCTGGACCTGCTGGGGCGCTTCTGCGCCAAGTTCGGCGCCACGGTCGTCTCGGACGAGGTGTGGGAGCACGTCATGTTCGACGGGCAGAAGCACCTCTCGGTCCTCGCCGTCCCGTCGCTGCGCGAGCGCTCGGTGAAGATCGGCTCGGCTGGCAAGATCTTCTCGCTCACCGGCTGGAAGGTGGGCTTTGTCGTCGCCGCACCGGCGATCATGAAGGTTCTCTCGAAGGCCCATCAGTTCCTGACCTTCACCACCCCGCCGAACCTGCAGGCGGCGGTGGCCTATGGCCTTGCCAAGGACGATGCCTATTTCGCTGACATGCGGGCCGAACTGCAGCGGGCGCGCGACCTGTTCCACGCCGGGCTCGACGCTGCCGGTTTCCAGGTGCTGCCGAGCGCGGCGACCTATTTCATCAATGTGGATCTCGCCTCGGCCGGCATCACCGACGACGTCGCCTTCTGCAAGGCGCTGGTGCGCGACCATGGCGTCGCCGCCATTCCGGTCTCGGCCTTCTACGCGGAGACGCCGGTGACCTCGGTGGTGCGGTTCTGCTTCGCCAAGAAGGACGAAACGCTGACCGGCGCGCTGGACCGGCTGTCGCAGGTCTTCGCCAAGGCGGCGTAAACGGGGCGGCGGCACGAGGCCGCCGCCGGATCATCTCTCAGCCGCTCAGGCCGGCTCGAGCAGGCCCGGGATCGCCTCGAGGGCTTCCTGGGTCTTGGCGCAAAGCTCGGCCACGGAGATGCGATCAAGACGCGCGAAATAGTCGCGCTCGGCCTCGGCCATGGCAGGGACGATGATCGCCTCCATCAGCGGCGAGAGCGTGTCGACCTCGTCGATGCCGCTGCCCACCGCCGTGCGGACGATGTCGCCGCAGGAGATCTTGGCGCGATCGCGCGCGACGTCGTAGCCACCGCGCGGACCACGAAGGCCGCGCAGGATCCCGGAGCGGACGAGCGCCTGAAGAAGCGGCTCAAGGTGGCGGGGCGGCAGGTTGTGGCGGGCCGCCAGCGCCTTGGCCGACACGGGTCCGTCAACCGCGTGGACGGCAATATCGACGACGGCGGCAATCGCCAGCCGGCCACGACGTGACAGAATAGACATAGGTCCCTCAAATGATGGAGGGCGACGTCGTTTCGCCCCCGGGTTAAACAAACAACCTTGACGCTTCAAATAGAACTTCTTTTCACGCATATGGGCATTGCCCACAGCGCAAACAAGAATATTTCTAAACTCCGGTGGAACCGAAACCGCCTATTCCACGCTTGGTCTCGTTTAATTCTTCCACGATCTCGACATGTGGTATTGTGGTGGGCGCCACGACCAGTTGGGCAATGCGATCACCGCGGCGGATGATCACGGGCTCTTGGCCGAGGTTGACGAGGATCACCTTTACCTCGCCGCGATAATCGCTGTCGATGGTCCCGGGCGCGTTCAGCACGGTCAGGCCCTGCTTCAGGGCAAGGCCCGATCGCGGTCTCACCTGGCCCTCATAGCCCTGGGGGATGGCCATTTCGAGGCCGGTCGGAATGGCCGTGCGCTCGCCGGGGGCGAGGGTCAGCGGGCCGTCCGCCGGGAGGGCGGCCGTCAGGTCCATGCCCGCCGCGCCCTCGGTCTGCGGCTGGGGCACGGGGAGCCCCTCTCCGTGGGGCAGGTGGCGCATCTGGACGATGGGTCTGGTCATCACGAGGTTCCGTCAGGCCTTGGCGAGGCGGCGGCCGAGTTCGGCCACGAGGGCGCGGGCAACGGCGTCCTTCGACTGGCGCGCCCAGGTCTCGACGCCGCTCGCGCCCACCAGATGCACGGTGTTCGAGTCGCCGCCGAACGTGTCGGTGCCGACGGCCACGTCATTGGCGACGATGAGGTCGCAGCCCTTGCGCGCGAGCTTGGCGCGGGCATTGTCGAGGACGTTCTCGGTCTCCGCGGCGAAGCCGACGACAAGGTCCGGCCGCCCCTGCTTGCGATGGGCGATGGTGGCGAGAATGTCCGGGTTCTCGACGAAGCTCAGCGCAGGCGGTCCGCCGGGGCCCTTCTTGATCTTGCCGCCGGCGACATCCGCGACACGCCAGTCGGCGACGGCCGCGGCGAAGATGGCCACGGTCGCGGGAAGGGCCGCCTCCACCGCCGCCAGCATCTCGCGCGCGCTCTCGACATGGACGGTCGCGACGCCAGCCGGATCGGGGAGCGACACCGGACCGGTGACGAGGGTCACGCGGGCGCCGGCTTCTGCCGCAGCGCGGGCGATGGCGTGGCCCTGCTTGCCGGAGGAATGGTTGGAGATGTAGCGCACCGGATCGATGGCCTCGCGCGTCGGCCCGGAGGTGACGAGCACGTGGTGGCCGGCGAGCGGGCCGGGCGCGGCCGGGGCCAGCAGCGCCTCGACGGCGGCGATGATCTCCGGCACCTCGGCCATGCGGCCCGGGCCGAATTCGCCGCAGGCCATGGCGCCGTCATTGGGGCCGACCACGGCGATGCCGTCGCCGCGAAGCGTCGCCAGGTTCCGCTGAGTGGCGGGGTGCAGCCACATCCGCACGTTCATGGCCGGGGCGATCAGCACTCGCTTGTCGGTGGCCAGCAGGGCGGTCGAGGCGAGGTCGTTGGCATGGCCGTTCGCCATCTTCGCCATGAGGTCGGCGGTGGCGGGGGCAACGACCAGCAGGTCGGCATCGCGGGAGAGTTCGATATGGCCCATCTCCGCCTCGTCGGTCAGCGAGAAGAGCTCCTGGAACACCTTGTCGCCGGTGAGCGAGCCGACCGAGAGCGGCGTGACGAACTCGGAGCCGGCGCGGGTCAGGATGGCGCGCACCTTGGCGCCGCGGTCCTGCAGCCGGCGGATGAGATCGAGCGACTTGTAGGCGGCGATACCGCCGCCAATGACAAGAAGAATGCGTTTGCCCTGCAGCATGCTGCGCCTTGAGCCTCGGGTCGGGGGCGTGACCCTAGCCTCTTGTGCGGTGCGGGGCAAAGGGGAGGGCGTGGCACCTCCCCCGGCCATGGCTCAAGGGGCGAGGCGGATGCCCTCCGTCTGCGCCTGGCGGATCAGATGCGCGGCATCTGCCGGCAGCATCGTTCGCTGGGCCACGAGCGCCTCCGTCGCCTTGCGCACCGCCGCCACATAGGCCTCGCGGTTCGGGTAGCGCTCCTCGATCGACGGGCGGGGATCGCCCGTTGCCTCGCGCTCGGCACGGGTCGCCGCGAAGGGAATGAAGGCCCCCTGGAACAGGCAGAAGCCGTCCTCGAAGCGATCCCTGCGGCCGACATTCCAGGCCATGTAGCTGCCAATCGGCGCCTGCTGGTAGACCGACCGCACGCCACCGATGTCCATGCCGTCCGCGTCGGCCTGCGGCACGAGGATGCCGTAGCTCTGCACGCCCTGGCGCGGCGGCTCGACCGAGATGACGCCGCTGGAATCGCCAGCCCGGTAATCGGGACCGAAGTCGAGCACCTGCAGGGGATTGTGGTTGGCAAGGTAGCGCAACGCCGGCCTCTGGACGTTGCCGTAGGCGTTGGCGGGAATGGCGGGGATCCGCACCTGGTTGGGGGCGACCAGGGTGCCGTCGGCGATGCGCGGAACGACGCTGGCCGGCGGCGCGCGGCCGTCCTTCACCCAGGCGACGAGTTCGGTCAGCAGGGCCCGCATGGCCCAGGTATGGGGATTGGGGTTCGACTGCTGGACGCAGCTGCCGAACGGAGCGGCGGTGGGCAGCGGCGGGTTGGCCGGGCTGTGCTGCGTCGAGGCGAGGATGAAGCTGCGCACATTGGCCGGATCGGGGACGTCCCGGCGGCCGAGCGGATCGGTCAGGCCCAACGACTGGCGCCCCTCCCAGATCTCCAGCGATGTCGCCACATGGAAGATCTTCGGGCAGGTGCCGTTCGCGGCGCAGCGGTCGAGAATGCCCTGGGTCCGGCCCGTGATGGGATCGCGCATGGCCGCGTAGTGGAAGGGGAAGTCATAGGCCTGGTAGAGATGGTCGATCTGATCTCCCCAGGCCCGGCCGGGATGGCCGAAGCGCACGTTGAGCGGCATCAGGCCGCCGCCGATATGCGGCATGGCGCCGTCAAACGCGACGCGGCCGCGTTCGTCCCGGTTGAAGCCCAGGTGCAGGTAGGAGCGGATGAACCGGCCGCTCTGCGAGGTGCCGATGGTCACGGCGCGCTGGCCGCGCCGGAACACCGGATTGGCGTTGCCGGCATCGTCGCGTCGCTCGAACTTGAAGAAGGATCCAACGTCCCGCAGGGCGGCGAAGCCGAGGCCGAGAACGATCGGGTCCTTGGCGCGGTAGATCAGTTCGTAGAGCCGCCCGGGCTGGAAGCCGGCGGGCAGACAGATCTGCGTGTCGCTGGTCGTGGCCGGCTGGTTGTCCGGGCAGGCGCCGAAGCTCCAGTCGGCCGGCGGGACTGCGACCCTCGGCGCATTCTCCTTGGCCCGCACCGTGAGCGTCGGCAGGAAGCCGTCGGCGAAAGGCGTGGTGTTGCTGGTCGAGGCCGTGGCGTAGGGCGTGTGGGTCAGCGCGGTGAAAAAGCCTGCCGACAGCGGCAAGGTGCGCGTCGGTGCATTCACCACCATTTCCGATCGGACGATTCCGGTGATGGCGCTGCCATCCGGGTTGCGGGCGACCGGGGCCTGAAGCCGGACGCGGTTGTTGCCGGCCACCAGGTCAGCCTGCCAGCCGAACCAGATGATCGTGTAGCCCTGCTCCATCAGGAAGCCGTCGCCGGCCGACTTCACCGCGTTCATGTCGGCGCCATTGGCGGGGATGCCGTCATTCAGATTGCGGAGAACCAGCTTGTTGCCGCGGTTCACCACCTCGACCAACAGCACGCCATTGCCCTTGGCCGCATCGCGTGGCCTCAGGATCTCGATGTCGGCGACATATTCGACCAATCCGGCGGCGTTGCGCGGGGCCAGCTGGATGTCCTGGATCATGCGATTGGCGGCGGTGCGCGGATCGACGGCCCCATGGGCCTTGCCGATCAACCGCTCATAGGGGCCGACGGCTCCGAAGTTGCGGCCGTCGAAGGCCGGCTCGGTCCGGGTGATATCGACCCTGACGATGCGGGCGCTCGCTGCGCTGGGAACAAGAGCAACGATCGCGACGACGAACGCCGCGGCAACGCCGAGGATCCGGCTCATCATGCTGTAACCTCCCTATCCCGCCAACTTGACCGTCGGTCGGGCTGTTGCGGAGCAGGCTACCAGCGGCCGTCGCGCTTTGCCAAGGACGCCACCGGGGAGGTCTGATCCGCGGTCTGTCCGTTGCGCGGCGACTCCGGCGCGTCGCCCAGGAAGCGCCAGCAGGCGACGAAGAGGGCTGCGACCAGCGGGCCGATGACGAAGCCGTTGAGCCCGAACATCTGCAGCCCGCCAAGCGTCGAGACGAGGATGAGATAGTCCGGCAGCTTCACGTCCTTGCCGACCATCATCGGGCGCAGGAGGTTGTCGGCAAGGCCGATGACCACGACGCCCCAGGCGACGAGGCCAAGGCCGCGGGCCAGGTCGCCGGTGCCGATCAGGTAGATGGCAACGGGGGCCCAGACGAGGCCGGCGCCAAGGGCCGGCACCAGCGACAGGAAGGCCATCAGGGCGGCCCACAGCAGGGGCGAGGGCAGGCCAAGGGCCCAGAAGATGAAGCCGCCCAGCGCGCCCTGCAGCAGGGCGATGAGCAGGCCGCCTTTCACCGTTGCGCGGACGACGACGGAGACCTTGTCGAGCAGGGCGCGGCGGCGGGTCGGCTCCAGCGGCAGGCGGGTCTCGATGGCGGCGGCGAGGCCGTGGCCGTCGCGCAGCAGGAAGAACAGGAGGTAGAGCATCACGGCGAGATCGACGACGAAGCCGAAGGTGCCCTGGCCGATGCTGACGGCCTGGCTGGCGATGAACTGGGTGCTGGCGGTGGCCCAGGCGACCAGGCGCTCCTGCAGGTCCGACGGCTCGTAGATACCATAGCGGCCGGCAAAGTCGGTCACCCAGCCGGGCAGGCTGCCGAAGAGGCGGCGGATGAGATCAGGCAGGTCGATCCGGCCGTTCTGCACGGCGGTGTAGAGGTCGGCGCCCTGGCGCACGAGGCTCGTGCCGATGGCGAGCGCCGGCAGGATGACGATGAGCAGGATGGCCAGCAGGGTCAGCAGCGCGGCGAGCGTGGGACGGCCGGGCATCGCCGCGGCGATGCGGTCGTTCAGCGGCATGAAGACGATGGCGACCACCACGGCCCAGAGGATGGCGCCGAAGAAGGGCCAGAGGATCCAGCCGAAGAGCAGGCTGATGGCGAGGAGCAGCGCGCCGAAGCCGATATCGTTGAACCGCCGCATCATCCCGCCTGTCTCGTTCGGCTCCTCAACGCGCGAGACGCGAAAAGGAGCCATGCGGTGGGGGGATCAGCGGAAGGGCGGCTCGTCGAAGCTCCGCAGCTTGCGGGAATGGATCGTGCCGCCCATGCGCTTGAGGCGCTCGACGGCGTCGAGGCCGACCAGCAGGTGCTGGGCGACGGCGCTGGCATAGAAGGCATTGGCCGCGCCGGGCAGCTTGATCTCGCCGTGCAGCGGCTTGTCGGAGACGCAGAGCAAGGTGCCGTAGGGCACGCGCAGGCGATAGCCCTGGGCGGCGATGGTGCCGCTCTCCATGTCCACGGCCACCGCCCGCGACAGGTTGAAGAGCCGAGCTTCCTGGGTGTAGCGCAGCTCCCAGTTCCGGTCGTCGTTGGTGACGACCGTGCCGGTGCGCAGCCGCTGCTTCAGCGCCTCGCCGCTCATGCCGGTGACCTTGGCGCAGGCGTCTTGCAGCGCCGTCTGCACCTCCGCAAGGGCGGGGATGGGGATTTCGGGCGGCACCAGCGCATCGAGGATGCGGTCGCGGCGCAGATAGGCATGGGCGAGCACGTAGTCGCCGATCTCCTGCGCCTGCCTGAGGCCGCCGCAATGGCCGATCATCAGCCAGCAATGCGGCCTGAGCACCGCGAGGTGGTCGGTGATGTTCTTGGCGTTGGAGGGGCCGACGCCGATATTGACGAGCGTGACGCCGGCCGCGCCCTCACGCTCGAGGTGATAGGCCGGCATCTGGTAGCGGTGCCACGAGGAGCCGGCGATGCGCGCCGCGCCGCCCTCCAGCGTCTCGCGCGTGACCGTGACGCCCCCCGGCGCGACGAGGCGCGTCGCCCGGCCGGCAGCGATCTCCTCGATCGCATGGGCGACGAACTGGTCGACATAGCGGTGGTAGTTGGTCAGCAGGATCCAGGGCTGCACCGCCCGCCAGTCCGTGCCGGTATAGTGGATGAGCCGGCGCAGCGAATAATCGACGCGCACGGCGTCGAAGAGGGCGAGCGGGCGCGGCCCGCCGGCCCCCATGTCGAAGGCGCCGTCAGCGATCTCGTCTCCCACCAGCGACAGCAGCGGCACGGGGAAGTGGCGCGCCAGTTCGGCCGAGGTGCGGGCACCTGAGGCGAGCTCCTCCACGCCGTCGGCGACGTAAGGGTAGGGGATCTCCTGCGCACTCGGCCGCACCGCGATGGTGGCGCCATATTCCTCGACGAGCGGGCGCAACTGGTCGAGCAGGTAGCGGCGGAAGTGCAGCGGCTGGGTCACCGTCGTCGTGTAGAGGCCGGGCTGCGCGAACTTGGCATAGGCGCGGCGGGTGCGCGGCGCATCGCGGCCGGGCAGGTAGGTGACGGCGAGCTCGGGATAGACGAAGGCGGCGCGCTCCTCCGCGCTCGGCGGCGGGCCGCCGGCGAGGAAGCGGGCAAGAGCCGTGCGGAGCGCGGCGGTGGCCTCGTCGAAGAGGGCGGCAAGGCGGTCGACGGCGGCTTCTGGCGTGAGGGTCTCGGTCATGGTCGAGGGTTTAGCATGATCGGACGACGGCGGGATGCGGGGGCTTGCGCCGCTCGCAAATGCCCCACCCGCACCCTCCCCTCTGGCGAGGGGAGGGGACTTCGACGTCGCGCCTCGGCTTGAACGGCTGGGCCAGGCCCAACTCTTCAAAAATGGGAGGTCCGCCTAAGTCCCCCTCCCCTCGCCAGAGGGGAGGGTGAGGGTGGGGCATGGACGGCAGGCACTGTTCCGTCGGGAGATCGCTCCGCCGCTCACTCCGGCGTATCGGGCAGGGGAACCCACTCCGCGGGATAGTCGACCTGCGTCAGGTAGAGCGCATGGGCAGGGCCCACCATGCCGCAGGCCTTCCGGTCGCGGGCGGCGAGCGCAGCGGCGAGGTCATCGGCGGTCCAAAGGCCCTCGCCGACGAGCTTCAGGCTGCCGACCATCGACCGCACCTGGTTGTGCAGGAAGGAGCGCGCATCGAGGCGGCATTCGATGCCATCACCCGTGCGGACCACGTCGAAGCGGTCGAGGTTGCGGATGGGCGATTTCGCCTGGCACTCGGTGGAGCGGAACGTCGTGAAGTCGTGCCGGCCGATGAGGATCTGCGCCGCCTCCTGCATCCGCTCGACATCGAGCGCCTTCGGCGACCACCAGGCGCGCTCGCGCTCGAGGGTCAGCGGCGGGCGGCGGTCGATGATGCGGTAGAGGTAGTGGCGGCGCACGGCCGAGAAACGCGCGTCGAAGGCGTCGGGCATCTTCTCGGCGGCGAGGACCGCGATGGCCTCGTCCTTGAGGTAGCGGTTGGTGGCGTCGCGCACGACGCGGTTCGGCCAGTCGCGGGTAAGGTCGACATGGGCGACCTGGCCGGTCGCATGGACGCCGGCATCGGTACGGCCTGCGCCGCCCACCGTCACCGCCTCGCCGCAGAACTCGCCGATGGCGCGGACGAGCTCGCCCTGCACCGACTTGCCATAGCTCGAGGCCTGCATCTGCCAGCCGAGATAGGGCGCGCCGTCGTATTCGATGGTGAGCTTGTAGCGCGGCATGGGCGCGTCCTTACCCCAGGACCGTGCCGGGCCCCACCTTGGCACCGTTGAGGAAGTCGGCGGCCTTCATCGCCTTGGAGCCGGCGCGCTGCACCTCGACGAGGCGCACCGCCCCCGTGCCGCAGGCCACGGTGAGATCGGGGCCGAGCACGGTTCCCGGCGCGCCGGAGCCGGTCGCCAGCGAGGTGCGCAGCACCTTCACGCGTTCGCGGCCCTTGCCGAGATCGGCCTCGAACCAGGCGCCGGGGAAGGGCGAGAGGCCGCGCACGGTGTTGTGGACCTCTGCCGCGGGCCTGGACCAGTCGATGCGGGCCTCGGCCTTGTCGATCTTGGCGGCATAGGTGACGCCTGCCTCGCCTTGCGGCGAGAAGCCGAGCGTGCCGCGCTCCAGCGCCCCGAGCGCGCGGACCATCAGGTCGGCGCCGAGCACGGCCATGCGGTCGTGCAGCTCCTGCGTGGTCATGTCGGGGGCGATGGCGATACGCTCGACCATGGCGACCGGGCCGGTGTCGAGGCCCTCGTCCATCTGCATCACCATGACGCCGGTCTCGGCATCGCCGGCCATGATGGCGCGCTGGATGGGGGCAGCGCCGCGCCAGCGCGGCAGCAGCGAGCCGTGGAGGTTGAGGCAGCCGAGGGCGGGGGCGTCCAGCACCGGCTTCGGCAGGATGAGGCCATAGGCGACGACCACCGCGACATCGGCGCCGAGCGAGGCGAAGTCGGCCTGCGCCGCCTCATCGCGCAAGGTGCGCGGCGTGAAGACGGGAATGGCGAAGCGATCGGCGAGGCGGTGCACCGGCGTCTTCTGCTCGTCCATGCCGCGGCCGGCGGGCTTCGGCGCGCGGGTATAGACCGCGACGACCTCGTGGCCCTGGCCAAGGATCTCGGAGAGGGTGGGCACGGCGAAATCCGGCGTGCCCATGAAGACGACGCGCAGGCTCACGCGTGGGCCTCGCGGCGGGCGGCCTTGGCGAATTTCTTCATGACCCGCTCGCGCTTCAGCCGCGACAGGTAGTCGATGAAGAGCACGCCGTTGAGATGGTCGATCTCATGCTGCACGCAGGTCGCCATCAGGCCCTCGCAGTCGAGCTCCTGCGCCTTGCCGTCGAGGTCCTGGTAGCGGATGCGGCACTTCGCCGGGCGCTCCACCTCCTCGTAATATTCGGGGATGGAGAGGCAGCCCTCCTCGTAGATGGAGAGCTCGTCCGAGCGCCAGATGATCTCGGGGTTGATGAGCACGACGGGCTGCTTCGGCTCGTCCTTGCGGGCGAGGTCGATGGTGACGACGCGGCGCGGCACGGCGATCTGGATGGCGGCGAGGCCGATGCCGGGCGCCGCGTACATGGTCTCCAGCATGTCGTCGGCGAGCTTGCGCACCTCGCTGTCGACGGTGGCGATGGGCTCCGAGACGAGCTTCAGCCGCGGATCGGGAATGACGATGATCTCGCGCAGGGCCATGGTCGACAGTTTCGCTGGGTTGAGCCGGAAAGGGCTGAGTTAAGCGCCCCGCCCCGCCGGGTCAATGTCCGCGGCGCGCGCGGCGTCACACCGGCAGGCCGACATAGTTCTCCGCGAGCGAGGTCATGGCCGCTTTCGACGAGACCAGATAGGCGAGGTCCGCCTCCTGCATGCGCTGGTCGAAGGCGGTCTGCTCGGGGAAGCGGTGCAGCATGGTGGTCATGGACCAGGAGAAGCGCACGGCCTTCCAGATGCGGGCGAGCGCCCGCGCCGAATAGGTGTCGAGGCTCGCGGTCGAGCCGTCCTGGAAGAAGGCGAGCAGCGCCTCGGAGAGGTAGCGCACGTCGCTCATGGCGAGGTTGAGGCCCTTGGCGCCGGTCGGCGGCACGATGTGGGCGGAATCGCCGACGAGGAACAGCCGGCCGAAGCGCAGCGGCTCGGCGACGAAGGAGCGCAGCGGCGCGATGGACTTCTCGAAGGAGGGGCCGGTGACGATGGCCTCGGCGGTCGGCGCATCGACGCGGCGGCGCAGCTCGTCCCAGAACCGGTCGTCGGACCAGGCCTCGACCTTGTCGTCCAGCGGGCACTGCACGTAGTAGCGGCTGCGGGTGTTGGACCGCATGGTGCAGAGCGCGAAGCCGCGCGGTGAATTGGCGTAGATGAGCTCATGGTCGACCGGCGGCACCTCCGCGAGGATGCCGAGCCAGCCGAAAGGATAGACCCGCTCGTAGGTGGTGATGGCGCCCTTCGGCACGCTCGCCCGCGAGACGCCGTGATAGCCGTCGCAGCCGGCGATGATGTCGCAGGCGACCTCGTGGGTGACGCCGTCCTTGGTGTAGGTGACGCGCGGGCTCGTCCCGTCGAAGTCGTGCAGCGTGACGCCCTGCGCCTCGTAGACGATCGCCGCGCCGGAGGCGTCGCGGGCGTCCATGAGGTCCTTGGTCACCTCGGTCTGGCCGTAGATGGTGACCACCTTGCCGCCGGCGAGGCCGGAGAGATCGATGCGGTGCCGTTCGCCGTCGAAGGCCAGCGCCATGCCGTGGTGGATCAGCGCCTCCTTGTCGAGGCGGCCGGCCAGGCCATTCTCGCGCAGGAGATCGACGGTGCCCTGTTCGAGCAGGCCCGCCCTGACCCGCGCCAGCACATAGTCGCGGCTGCGGTTTTCCAGGATGATGGTGTCGATGCCGGCCCGGTGGAGAATGTGGCCGAGCATCAGCCCGGACGGACCTGCGCCGATAATGGCGACCTGCACGCGCTTCATGTGACGTTCCCGATCCCGCGCTCTTCAGGGCGCTTGAAGTCTGGAGCCGGTATCCGGCGCCGCCGTGTTCATAGCGGGATTGCCTGGGCCAAGGGAAGCGCCTGCGGCGGCACCTTTGGCCTTGTGATCAGCCGGAATGTCAGGGAGGGGCTGGAGCGGGCGAAGGGAATCGAACCCTCGTATGCAGCTTGGGAAGCTGCCGTTCTACCATTGAACTACGCCCGCACCGTGAGGCGGACCATAGCCAAGGCGGGGGTCTGTTCGCAAGCGGCTCGGTGGCATGGCGTTCTGGCGCGGTCCCCGGACGGGACGCGGCGGCCCGCATGATGCGGACCGCCGCTCCCTGGCGGCCTGAGGAGCATTGGGGACCGGCCGCCCCGCC
The DNA here is from genome assembly GCF_003046185.1 of Phreatobacter oligotrophus. NCBI lineage: Bacteria > Pseudomonadati > Pseudomonadota > Alphaproteobacteria > Hyphomicrobiales > Phreatobacteraceae > Phreatobacter > Phreatobacter oligotrophus. The sequence goes on along the minus strand of NZ_PZZL01000003.1, from coordinate 87,879 downwards.
GCCCGGCGGCGCCGCTCTGATGGCGGCTGCCGTGCCGGACGTGTCGTGCCGGGACGCGTCCACATCCCGGCGGTGGACATCGTGCGTCCCGCGATGGAACAGCCGATGACCTTGGCGAACACGTCGCAATCCGGAGGCCCGTTCGGTCCGTTTGGGCCCTTTGCCGCCCCGGCGCTTGCGGATGCGGTGAAGGAACCGTAAACGCCCGGCGTGTCCCGGTCCGACCTGCCCATCGATGCGGCATTGCCCGCCCTCCGCGAGGCCCTTGCTGGGGCGACGCGCGCCGTCCTGGTTGCGCCGCCCGGCGCCGGTAAATCGACGCGTGTGCCGCTGGTGCTGATGGAGGAATCCTGGTCTGGGACGGGCAAGATCCTTGTGCTCGAGCCGCGGCGCATCGCGGCACGCGCGGTCGCCGACCGCATGGCCAAGACACTCGGCGAGGAGGTCGGCGGACGGGTGGGCCTGAGGGTGCGGTTCGGCTCGAAGGTGTCGGCGCGCACGCGGGTCGAGGTCGTCACCGAGGGCATCTTCACCCGCATGATCCTCGACGATCCGACGCTCGAGGGTGTCGCAGCCGTCCTCTTCGACGAGTTCCACGAGCGCAGCCTCGATGCCGATCTCGGCCTCGCGCTGGCGCTCGACACGCAGAGCGCCTTGCGTGACGACCTGCGCATCCTCGTCATGTCGGCGACCCTCGACGGCGCGCGCGTCGCGGCCCTGCTCGGCGGTGCGCCCGTGGTGGAGAGCGCGGGCCGCGCCTTTCCCGTCGTGACGCGCCATGTCGGCCGCGATCCCGCAGCGCGGCTGGAGGACGAGGTCGCCCGCACGGTGCGCCGCGCTCTCGCGGAGGAGGGCGGCTCGGCGCTGGTCTTCCTCCCCGGCGCCGCGGAGATCCGCCGCACCGCCGAACTGCTGGCGGCCACCGTCAAGGACCCGGCGGTCGATATCGTGCCGCTGTTCGGCGCCCTCGACCGTGCCGAACAGGACCGCGCCATCGAGCCGGCCGCCCCCGGCCGCCGCAAGGTGGTGCTGGCCACCTCCATCGCCGAGACGTCGCTGACCATCGAGGGCGTCAGGATCGTCGTCGATTCCGGCCTTGCCCGCGTGCCGCGCTTCGAGCCGGACCTCGGGCTGACGCGGCTGGAGACGGTGCGCGTCTCCCGCGCGGCCGCCGACCAGCGCCGCGGCCGCGCCGGCCGCACCGAGCCTGGCGTCTGCTACCGGCTCTGGGAAGAGGCGCAGGAGGGCGCCTTCCCCGCCTACCAGACGCCGGAGATCCTCGCCGCCGATCTGTCCTCGCTGCTGCTCGACTGCGCCGCCTGGGGCGTCACCGATCCCGCGTCGCTCGCCTTCCTCGACCCGCCGCCGAAGCCGGCCGTGGCGGAGGCGCGGGCGCTGCTTACGAGCCTCGGCGGGCTCGATGCCGACGGTCGCATCACCGAGGAGGGCAAGCGCCTGCGCGCCCTGCCGCTCACCCCGCGGCTCGGCCGCATGGTGGTGGATGCGGCCGCCCGCGGCGAGGGGCGGCTCGCCGCCGACCTCGCGCTGCTCGTCTCCGAGCGCGGGCTGGGTGGCGAGGACGTGCATCTCGGCCATCGCCTCGACCGTTTCCGCTCCGACCGCTCCCGCCGGGCCGAAGATGCGCGGCGCATGGCGGCCGGCTGGCTACGCGAGGTGACGGCGGCGCCGGACATCGGCTCGGGGCCCGAGCGCGCCGGCGCGGTGCTGGCCCTCGCCTTTCCCGACCGCATCGCCCGGGCGCGCGGCAAGGATGGCGATTTCGTCCTCGCCAATGGTCGTGGCGGATCCGTCGACCCGGCCTCGCCGCTGACGCGCGAGACCTTTCTCGCCGTTGCCGAGATCGGCGGTGTCGCGGCGCGGGCGCGGATCCTCTCGGCGGCGCCCATCAGCCTTGCCGAGATCGAGGCGGATTTCGCCGACCGGATCGAGACGCGCGAGGAGGTGACCTTCGACCGTGCGGCGGCGGCGCTCAGGGCGAAGCGCGCCCGCAGGCTCGGCGCGGTCAGCCTTGGCGAGCAGACGCTGGCCGTGCCGCCGACGGAGGAGAGCGCAAGGGCGCTCGCCGAGGGCATCGCGGCGCTCGGGATCCATCGCCTGCCCTGGTCCAAGTCGCAGCTGGTGCTCCGCCACCGCGTCTCGTTCCTCCGGCGGGTGGACGAGAGCTTTCCCGACCTGTCCGACACGGCTCTCGCCGCGAGTGCGGCCGAGTGGCTGGCCCCGCAGATCCTCGGCAAGACGGCGCTGTCGCAGATCGGCCCGGAGGAGCTGTCGGCGGCGCTCGACCAGCTCATCCCCTGGGACGTGAAACGGCGGATCGAGGCGGAGCTGCCGAGCCATTTCGATGCGCCGTCCGGCCAGCGCCATCCCATCGACTACGAGGGCGAGGAGCCGGTCCTGTCCATCCGCGTGCAGGAGCTCTTCGGCCTCGCGGTCCATCCGACCGTGGCGCGCGGCAAGATCCCGCTGGTGGTCGAGCTGCTCTCGCCGGCGCACCGGCCGGTGCAGATCACCCGCGACCTGCCGGGCTTCTGGAAGGGCTCATGGCAGGCGGTGAAATCGGAGATGAAGGGGCGCTATCCCCGCCATCCCTGGCCGGATGATCCGGCCTCTGCCGCCGCCACGCACCGGGCGAAGCCGCGGGGAACGTGAGCCCATTCGGCGCTCATCCAGATTCGTTGCGGACGGCGATCCTCAGATGATGGGTGGCAGCATCGCGTGACAGCGGCCCCCCCGGGATCAGGCAAAGCCCTGCGAGACCCAAAAGGATCGCGATGATCCTCCAGGCGGCGTCGTCTGGGGAGGGGCAGTGCCAGCAGCCTGCCGCCGTGCCGCGCTCGAGCAGACCTGACAGCGCCGCATGCCACCGGTCTGTCGCTTCGGCCGCTGCCTCCGCCAGGGCCGGATCGCTCGTCCCCAGTTCCGTCGCCTCGAGCCAGAGACGCCACAGGGCGTCCGCGTCCTCGGCGAAGGCTCCGTCGACCAGATCGGTAACAACGGCGTCCGGCGCATCCGCCACGCGGTCGGTAACGGACCGTTCGAGGTCCGCCAGAATGAGGCGAGCGAACGCGGCCGCCCGCAGTGTCGACCAGCTGAAGTAATGGGCCATCAGCCCGGCGGCGACACCTGCCTCAGACGTGACATCCCGGGTGGTTGCGGCTGCCAGTCCCTTCTGGAGGATGACCCTCTCCGCCGCTTCCAGAATAGACGTGCGACGATCTGCACCTTTCAGGCGGGGCATGGGGTCTCTTGACTTTGTTGAGCGTCTGCTCAATTGAGCGATTGCTCAACTCTGGCATGGAGCCCTCACCATGGCAAGAACCGCCGATATCGACCTGCTCCGTTCGATCGCTCTGATCGGAATTGCGGTGGTGAACATTCCCTTCCTTGCCGGCCCTCCCACCCTCGCCCGCCAGGTGGGCGTGGATGCCGTGGCCCAGTTCCTCGTCGAGTGGCTGTTTCAGGGCAAGTTCTTCATCCTGTTCTCGTTCGTCTTTGGCTGGGGCTTTGCGGTGCAGATTGCCTCGGCCGAACGCGCCGGGCAGTCCGCGATGCGGCGTCTCGGTCTTCGGCTGACCGGCCTTGCGGTTCTCGGCATCGCCCACGGACTGCTGGTCTTCGCCGGTGACATCCTTCTGCTCTATGCGCTGCTGGGGACTGGCCTGCTCTTGCTCCGCAACGCGCCGCTCCGCGTCCTGTATCGCGTGATGGCGGCAGGCATCGTCCTCGGCATCGCGGGCCTTGCGGTTCTGGGGGCCGTGCTACCGGAGCTTCTCGCCTCACTCCCGCCGCCGCCCGCGAGCGGAGGCTATCGTGGAGGCCTGGTCGACAGCATCGCCCAGCGCACCTCTGAATGGCCGTCTGCCTTCGCCTTCGTCCTCCTGTTCAACGGTCCGGTCGCCTTCGCCGCGTTCGCAGCCGGTCTCGCGGCTGCGAGGCTGGGCATTCTTGAGCGGGGTTCGCCGCTTCACGCGCGGCTCGACCGGGCGCTGCCGCTGCTCCTTGCCGGCGGACTTGCCCTCAATGCGATCTATGCCATGTCGATGTCCGGCCTGTTGGGCGAGGGTTTAGCGGCTCTCGCAGGCTTCTCGCTCCTCGCCGTCGCGGCACCGATCCTGTCCGCCGCCTACCTTCTCCTCATCCTGCGCGCAGCACGGTTCTGGGGAACGCCGGAGTTCCTGGCGCGCGCCGGTCGCATGTCGCTGACATGCTATGTCCTCGAAGGCATCCTCGCAGGCATTGTCTTCAACGGCTACGGTTTCAAGCTCTATGGGGCCGTCGGTGCCGCTGGATGCCTCGCCATCGCGCTGGGAATTGCCGCCATGACGCATGTGATCGCGTCCGGGTGGCTCAGGATTTTCAAGGAGGGCCCGCTCGAGATTCTGCTGCGCCGCTGGACCCGCCTCGCTGACCGGTAGGGCCTCACGGCGTGATGAGGATCGCTCCCGTCGTCGCGCGGGCCTCCGCCGCCCGATGCGCCGCGGCCACATCCGACAAGGCGAACCGCGCGCCGATATCCACCGTCACAAGGCCCGCCGCGATGGCCGCGAAGAGCTCCGCGGCATTCTCGCGGAACACGGCGGGGTCGGCATTGTGCGGGAAGACCGAGGGGCGGGTGAGGAAGAGGCAGCCCTTCTTGTTGAGCACCTCCGGGCTGATTTCCGGCGCCGGGCCGGACGCCGCGCCATAGGAGACCATCAGGCCGAAGGGCTGGATGCAGTCGAGCGACTTCAGGAACGTGTCCTTGCCCACCGCGTCATAGACGACGCGGGCCTTGCGGCCGCCGGTCGCGGCGAGGACGGCCTCGGGCCAGGCGGGGTCGCGGTAGTCGATGGCATGGTCGGCGCCGATGCGCTTGGCCAGGGCGCATTTCTCCGGGCCGCCGGCCGTGGCGATGACCTCGGCGCCGAGCGCCTTGCCCCAGCGCACGAGGATCTGGCCGACGCCGCCCGCCGCGGAATGGACGAGGATCAGGTCGCCCGGCCCGACGCGATGCGTCTTGCGCAGGAGGTACTGCGCGGTCAGGCCCTTGAAGATGAGGCTCGCCGCCACCTCGTCCGACACGCTGTCGGGAAGCTTCACCAGCCGCTCGGCCGGCACGACGCGGCGGTCGGCATAGGCACCGATGCCCGCATTGATATAGGCGACCCGGTCACCCGGCTTCAGGGTGGTGACGCCGGGCCCGACCGCCTCGACGACGCCGGCCGCCTCGTGGCCAAGGCCGGTCGGGGTGGGCAGCGGATAGATGCCGCGGCGCTGGTAGACGTCGATGAAGTTGAAGCCGATGGCGGTCTGGCGGATCTGCACCTCGCCGGCGCCGGGCGCTGCGAGCTCCAGCGTCTCGATGCCCATGACCTCCGGCTCGCCGAAACCGTGCAGCCGAACCGCGCGCGCCTGTGCCATGGCCTGTCTCTCCCTCAACCAATCCCGCCTCTGTCGGGCGGCGCACCGTCATGCCATGGACCCGTCGCGCCGCCAATCGGCGGGAGGGCGGTCTTGCCATCATGACCCCGAGCGCGGACAAAGGCGCCGGAGGATGCCCATGAGCCAGAACCGTTCCGTCGAGATCATCGAGGTCGCTCCGCGCGACGGCCTGCAGAACGAGAAGGTGATGGTCTCCGCCGCCGACAAGATCGCGCTGGTGGAGCGCTCGGTCGCCGCCGGCTTCCGCCATGTCGAGGCCGTGTCCTTCGCCAATCCGAAGCGGGTGCCGCAGATGGCCGACGCGGAAGCGGTGATGGAAGGCCTGGTCGGCCGCCATCCCGGCCTCAACCTCATCGGTCTCGCGCTCAATGCCCGCGGCGCCGAGCGGGCGGTCGCGGCGCGCTGCACCCAGATCAACTACGTCGTCGTGGCCTCGGAGACCTTCGCCAACCGCAACCAGAATGCCTCCGTCGCCGACCTCGTCGCGGGGACGAAGGAGGTCGCGGCCATCGCCCGGGCGGCGGGCCTGCCCATGTCCGTCTCCATCGCCACCGCCTTCGGCTGCCCCTTCGACGGCGAGGTGCCGGTGGAGCGGGTCATGGCCATCGTCGAGACGCTGCTCGCCAGCGATCCCTTCGACATCGGCTTTGCGGACACGATCGGCTGTGCGGTGCCGCCGCAGGTCACCGAGATGCTGGCCCGCGCGCAGGCCCTGTCGCGGACGGTGAAGTGGCGCTGCCATTTCCACGACACCCGCAACACCGGCGTCGCCAATGCCATCGCCGCGGTCATGGCCGGCGTCGATTTCCTCGACGCCTCCACCGGCGGCGTCGGCGGCTGCCCCTTCGCGCCCGCCGCCACCGGCAATGTCGCAACCGAGGACCTGCTCTACACCTTCGACCGGATGGGCATCGCCACGGGGCTCGATATCGCCACGGTGATCGACACCGCGCGCTGGCTCTCCGGCGTCCTCGGCAAGCCCGTTCCCTCGGCGCTGCTCCGCGCCGGCCTGTTCCCGGCCAGGGCGGCCTGACCCATGGACCCGATCAGCCTCGACGACCTCAGGGCCGCGGAGCAGCTGGTGCGGCGCGCCATGCCGCCGACCCCGGCCTTCGCCTGGCCGCTGCTCGCCGAGCGCTTCGGTCTCGACGTGGTGGTCAAGCACGAGAACCACACGCCCACCGGCGCCTTCAAGGTGCGCGGCGGCCTCGTCTACATGGACAGGCTGGTGCGGGAACGGCCGGAGGTGCGCGGCATCGTCTCGGCGACCCGCGGCAATCACGGTCAGAGCCTTGCCTTCGCCGCCCGCAAGGCGGGGCTCGAGGCGGTCATCGTCGTGCCCCATGGCAATTCGGTCGAGAAGAACGCCGCCATGCGGGCCTTTGGCGCGACGTTGGTCGAGCACGGGCGGGACTTCGACGAGGCCCGCGACCATGCCGTGGCGCTGGCCAGGGAGCGGGGCTACGAGTTCGCCGCCTCGTTCCAGCGGGACCTCGTGCTGGGGGTTGCGACCTATGCGCTGGAGCTCTTCACCGACCATCCCGATCTCGACGTCGTCTATGTGCCGATCGGCCTCGGCTCCGGCATCTGCGGCGTCATCACCGCGCGCGATCTCCTCGGCCTGAAGACGGAGGTCGTGGCGGTGGTGGCCGAGAACGCGCCGGCCTATGCGCGCTCCCTCGCGGCCGGCCATGTCGTCGAGACCAACACCGCCGCCAGCTTCGCCGACGGGATGGCGGTGCGCATCCCCAATGCCGAGGCGCTCGCCATGATCGCCGCGGGCGCGGCGCGATGCGTCACCGTGGACGAGGATGCGATCGCTAGCGCCATGCGGATCTACTGGACCGACACCCACAACGCGGCGGAGGGGGCGGGAGCGGCCGCCCTCGCGGCGCTCGGACGCGAGGCTCAGGCCTTGAAGGGCCGCAAGGCCGGCGTCATCCTGTCGGGCCAGAATGTCGACCTCGCCATCATGGCCGAGGTCATGGCGGGCCGGACGCCGCAGGCCGCCTGAAAAAGGGGGCGCGACGGGTTGTCGTCTTGCGGCCGGAACGCGCCGCTCCCACCTCACAGGCGCGGAGGTCTCCGATGGTTCAACTGCGCTGGCTCGTTCTCGGCCTCATCGCGCTGCCTTTCCTGGAGTTTGCCACCTTCTTCTGGGTGGCGGGCCAGATCGGCTTCTTCGGCGCCTTCTTCGGCGTCCTGCTCACCTCCTTTCTCGGCATCATGCTGCTGAAGGGCGGGGCGAAGCTGCTGTTCTCGCAGGTCATGCGCTCCGGCGGCATCGTGCTCGTCTCTGGCGATGCGGCGCGCTCGGGGATGCTGACGGCCTTTGCCGGGCTGCTCCTCGCCATTCCCGGCTTCGTCACCGACATCATCGCGCTGGTGCTGCTCATCCCGGCGATCGGCGGGCTCCTGTCGGGCCGTGCGCTGACGCCGGCCCAGCGACCGACGCCGCCCGGCGTCGTCGATCTCGAACCGGCCGACTGGCGCGAGGAACGTCGCCCACCGCCCACCGATCCGCGCCTCAATCCGCCCGGGCCCGGCTAAGCTCCGCCTTGCCCGCCGGGGCCCGCGCGTGGTAGCGAGCCCGCCACGCACCGACGCAAACCCGATGCCGCACGACCAGCGGCGCCAGCGGAGAACTCCATGACCACCAACGGTGAACCCGCCCTCGAGGCGGCCCCGCAGCTCAACGTGCTGGCGCAGTATGTCCGCGACCTGTCGTTCGAGAACCGCAACGCCCCGCGCTCCCTGATGCCGCAGAGCGAGCAGCCGGCGATCAACATCCAGATCAACGTCAACGCCAATCCGATGAGCGAGCAGGAGTTCCAGGTGGAGCTCACCATCGAGGGCGACGCCAAGACCAAGGAGCTGACGCTCTTCAAGTTCGAGCTCATCTTCGGCGGCATCTTCCGCATCGCCAACGTGCCGGAAGAGGCGATCCACCCGATCGTCCTCATCGAGTGCCCGCGCCTGCTGTTCCCCTTCGCCCGCCAGATCATCGCCAACGCCACGCGCGACGGCGGCTTCCCGCCGCTCTATCTCGACCCGGTGGATTTCGCGGCGCTCTACCGCCAGCGTCTCGCCGAGCAGGGCGGCATGCCGGGCGCCCAGCCCCTCACCCAGTGAGCGGGTCAGTCCTGTCCTTCGAACAAGCCGGGCTTCGCGCCCGGCTTTTTCATTGAGCCCGCCGCGATGACCGTCATCCTCGACCGCGCCGCCTTCATCCGCACGCATACCCGGCTCATGGCCGTGCCCCATGCGCCGGAGATCGTGCTGCACCTCGCCGACGAGGCGACGGCGCTGTGGCAGAAGACCGAGGACGAGCTCGGCGAGATCGGGCTGCCGCCACCCTTCTGGGCCTTCGCCTGGGCCGGCGGTCAGGCGCTCGCCCGCTATGTGCTCGACCATCCCGAGACGGTGGCGGGCCGGCGCGTGCTGGATGTCGCCACCGGGTCCGGCCTCGTCGCCATCGCCGCGGCGAAGGCGGGCGCGGCCGCGGTCACCGCCATCGACATCGACGCCTTCTGCGAGGTGGCGGTCGGGCTCAATGCCGCGGCGAACGGCGTCGCTATCACCGCCATGACCGGCGATGCGATCGGGCGCGATGAGGGCTTCGACGTCATCCTCGCCGGTGACGTCTGCTACGAGCGGTCGATGACCGCAACGATGATGGCCTGGCTCCAGCCGCTGGCGAAAGCCGGCCGCACGGTGCTCATCGGCGATCCCGGCCGCACCTACCTGCCGCGGGACCATCTCGAGAAGCGCGCCGAGTACATGGTGCCGGTGACGCGCGAGCTCGAGGATCTCGAGATCAAGAAGACCGCGGTCTGGGCGCTCGCCGGCGCTTAGCCGGCTGCTCGCAATTGTGTGATCGCGCCACGGAAAAGTTCGGGGATGCGCCACACTGTCGCCGTGACCATTTTGTTCCCTGCGGACGTATCGCAAAGCAGTCGCAGAGGGAGGTCGCAATGACGTTGACGGCAGACATTCGCCCCACCGCATTCAAGGCGCGCCCCTTCAAGGTCGTGTTCCGCCGCCATGACGAGGTGGTCGCCGAATGGCCGGTCGCCTCGCGCAAGGCCGGCGAGGAGCGCATCGCCGAGACGCTGGGCGCCGTCGCCTGCGCCAAGGCGCCGAAGGGCACGGCCTGCCACGCCGGCTGAGCCGGCGGCATTGACGTGATGCACGGGCGGGTGGAAGACAGGCGTCTCCACCGCCCGGGGTTCTCATCGTGACAGAATCGACCACCGCGCCGGGCCCAGCCCCGGCCGAGACTGGCCTGCGGTCGCGCCTTGCCGCCCTGTGGCAGGACGGGATCATGCGGCCCGTCCGCGCGGTGCGGGCGGCGTACGTGCCGCTGCTCATGGTCTATTTCGCCTATGGGGCGCTCGGCATCATCGACGTGTCGCGGGACATGTGGGTGAAGGAGAGCCTGTCGCTCTCGCCGGCCGAGCTTGCGGGCGTCGCGGTCTGGCTGAGCCTGCCCTGGACCATCAAGATGGTTTTCGGCCAGCTGGTCGACGGCGTCGCCATCTTCGGCTCGCGGCGACGCGCCTATGTGCTGATCGGCGCGGGATTCACCGGAACGGGCCTCATCATCCTGGCAGGGGCTGCCGGCGGCTGGTTCAGGCTCCTGCCCGCCGATGACGCCTATGTGCTCGGCGCCGTTGCGATCGTGCTGGGGGCGGTCATCCAGGATGTCGTCGCCGATGCCATGTCCTCCGAGGTCGTCGATCGTGTCGACGAGAGCGGCCAGCCGCGGCCCGATGCCGACATCCGCACCGACCTCGCGATGGTGCAGGTGCTCGGCCGTCTCGCGCTCGGCATCGGCATCCTGTCCGTGGCCGGGCTCTCGGGCTGGCTGGCGCATCATTTCAGCCGCGAGCATGTCTTCCTCTTCGGCCTCGCCATTCCGCTCATCTCCATCACCGGGGTGATGTTCGCCCGCGGCGAGACCGGGGAGGGCCAGCCGCTCGACTGGCGCATCCTCGGCGGAGGCCTGGCCTTCGGCACCTTCGTCGTCGGCACGGCGCTTCTGCGCGTGCCCTTCGCGCAGGAGCTGGTCTTCGTCGTCTCGATGGCGGTGGTGCTGACCATGCTGCACATGGTCACCCGCGACGTGGAGCCGAAGACCCGTCAGGCGATCATCTTCGCCTCGATCATCATCTTCGCCTTCCGTGCGACACCCGGCGTCGGCGACGGCTATTTCTGGTGGACCCTCGACGTCCTCAAGTTCGACGAGGCCTTCTACGGCATCCTGCGCCAGACCTCGGCCATCATCGCCATCGGCGCCATGTGGCTGTTCTCCCGCCAGCTCACCGAATATTCCGTCACGACGGTGCTGTTCTGGATCGCCGTGGCCGGCACGATCCTGTCGCTGCCGAATATCGGCCTGTTCTACGGCCTCGCCAACTGGACCGAGGCGACCTTCGGCTTCGGGGCCCGCACCATCGCCGTGGTGGACGCGGCGACGACCTCGCCCTTCGCCGATCTCGCGATGATCCCGATGCTGACGCTCATCGCCTATTATGCGCCCGACGGGCAGCGGGCCACGTGGTTCGCGCTGATGGCCTCGCTGATGAACCTCGCGCTCGTCGCAGGCCAGCTTCAGACCAAGTATCTGAACCACATCTTCACGGTGAACCGCGGCCATTACGGCGAGTTGGGTGATCTCCTCATCACCGCGACGGTCATCGGCTTCGTCGTGCCCGTCGCGGTGATCCTGCTGCTGCGCAAGCGCGTCTGAGGTCAGGCGGCGCGGCGGTAGTCGGCCTCCATGAAGACGTGCCAGGAGCCGTCGGGCTGCCGCACCTGCGAGCGGAAGCGATAGTGGTCGTCGGTGATCACCTCGACGATGTCCTGATAGGTGGCGATGGTGCCATCGCCCGAGAAGGACGGGCCGTCGGCCTGCAGGGTGAGGATGCGGCCCGAGGCGTCGACAGCGCCCTCGTAGACCCAGAGGTTCGGCATCATCGAACCGATCCATGAGCCGACATAGCGCTTGCGTGCCGGGTCATAGCCGATGGTGAGCAGCATCTTCGCCTCGCCCCCTCCCGGCATCTCGCCGGTGCCGTCGCCGAGGATCCAGAAGCCGCCGAGCGAGGTGAAGGTCTGGCGGCCCTTGAGCTTCTGGACCGGCTGGTCCGGGTCCGGCTGGCATTCGTGCTCATAGGTCCAGGTGCCGAGAAAGCGGTCGAGCCAGCGATGCTCGCCTTGCGGTTCTCCGAACATGGTCGTTCCTCCTGTTGGTCTTGGGGGGATGGTTGTCGGGGGACGGCTGAGAGCGGAGTCAGCCCTCCGCCTGGCGCTTGAGTTTCGCCAGGCCCGCCTCGAAGTCCGGCCCGACCACGCGCTCCATGTCGAAGACGAGGCTCATCAGCTTCGCCATGAAGGGCTGGGGGCCGGACATGGCCCAGGTGACGCGGGTGCCCTCAGGACCCGGGACGAGCGTGAACTCCGCGCGGTTGTGCGCCTCGAAGGGCTTGAGGAAGTCGAGCTGGATGGCGACGGCCCGCGGCTCCGCCGACAGGATCTCCATGCGGCCCGTGCCGACCTTGCCGTTGCCGCTCCAGTCATAGACCGCGCCGACGCCGCTCTCGGCGCCGGACAGGGTCCTGGTCATGGACGGGTCCTTTTCCTCCCACGGCGACCAGCGCGGCCATTGCCGGAAGTCGGCGATGAGCGGCTGGATGCGCTCCGGCGGCGCCGCGATCATTGTCGATCGCTCGAGGCGGAAATGGTCGGGCCGCGTGGCGGCGTAGGCGAGGGCGCCGCTGATGAGCACGGCGATGGCGACGAGGGCATAGAGCATGCGGCGAGGTCCTTTCATGGCGCTGGTCGTCATGCCTTCGCCAGCGGATGGGCAAAGCTCCAGGAATGGCCGAAGGGATCGACCACCTGACCATAGCGGTCGCCCCAGAAGGCATCGTGCGGCGCCATGACCGTGGTGGCGCCGGCCTTCATCGCCCGCTCGTACCAGGCGTCGCAGCTCTCCACCCGCAGGTGAATCGTGACGGAGCTGCCGCCGATGCGCGGCGGAGCGCCGAAATTGGTGCCGGGGAAGCTATGTTCCGGGAAATCGTCGTGAAGGAAGACGTGCGAGCCGTTGATCAGCAGGTCGGCATGCAGGAGGCGCTTGCCATCCTGGGACGGCATCCGCGAAAGCTCCTCCGCACCGAGCGCTTCGGCATAGAAGGCAATGGCCGCTGCGGCGCCCTCGACGTTGAGATGGGGGATCACGGCCTTGGCGGGGACCTGGCGGTCGGTCATGGCGGGCGCCTTTCGAAAGGGGTGAGTGGGGGAGCGCGGCGCGGACGCCGGCGGTATTCACTTAACGTATTAGTTAAGTATTGAGGTGAAGGCCTCCCCTGTCAAGCCGGGGCGGCGGCGGGCCGCCGCCCCGTGCCGCATCAGCTCTTGAACCAGAAGCCGACGGCGAGCCCGATGGCGAAGAGGACCAGCACGACGTTGCGATAGAGCCTGTCGATGTGGTCGTAGCGCGAGGGTGCCAGGGCGAGGACGTCGAAATCGTCCTCGCGCCGCCGTGGCCCGGTGGGCGGCGCAGCGGGTTCTCGTGCGGTCTCGCGGGCCGGAGCGGCGAGGGGCTCATGGTCGATGACGATGGGCGCGGCGGGGCGCGGGTTGGCCTGATGCTGCAGGGACATGGAATGTGCTCGATACGGGCCACGGCCACGGCAGGGCGTGGCATCGCCGCCCGAGCGGGCGGCCGGATGCGTGGCGGATGAAGGGATGGGGTGTGCTGGCGCGGGCTCAGGCCGGCGGCGCGCGCGGCTCGGGGCGAAGGCGCCGGACGCCCTCACCGGCGGCAGGGGCTGCCGGGGGCTGAGGCGCGGCCCGATGGCCCCTCTCGGCGAGAGCGGCAACGTCGGGACGGGGTGGCGCGATACGATCGTCGCCGGCATCGGCGCCGGCTCCGGGCTTCGCCACCGCAGGCCGCATCGCGGCGCGCATCGCAGCGGCGGGCCGCAGGACGGCAGTGAGATCGGCCTGCCGCTCCCAGCCGCCGGCCAGGTCCGGCCCTGCATGGCGGGCGTCGGGAGCCGTCGCGATGCCGAGGCCGAGGGCGAGGAGAAGGGGCAGCAGGAGCGGCATGAGCCGTCCGCTCACCGCTTGGACCCAGGCGGTGAGGTCGGAAGCCCCGGCCGGGCTCATGCTGCGGATCGCGCACCTCATCGCCCTCAGATCGGGGCATTCGGCCGCCGGGTCAACCGCTCCGGATGAGGAACGGTTTTTCAAACGTCACGTTTTCGGCTATGATGTGGTTCGTTGCGCCCTTGCGGCGCGAAGCAGAGAGGATTGGACCCTGTCCACCACAACCCTGCCGGGTTCGGCCGCCAGCGCGCCGCCCACCGGGACTCCGACGGCCAGCACCGCGCCCGCGGACGTCCTCAAACTCGTCCTCGACACCTTGGAAGAGAACAAGGCCGAGGAGATCCAGGCGATCGACCTCAAGGGCAAGACCTCCATCGCCGATGCGATGGTGGTGTCCTCGGGCCGTTCACACCGCCATGTCGGCGCGCTCGCCGACTATCTGATGAAGGCGCTGAAGGAAGCCGGCGTCGGCCAGGTCCGTGTCGAGGGCCTGCCGGCCTGCGACTGGGTCCTCGTCGATGCGGGCGACGTCATCGTCCATGTCTTCCGGCCCGAGGTCCGCGCCTTCTACAATCTCGAGAAGATGTGGTCCGCCGCCCGTCCGGGCGACCGGCTCGCCGGCTGACATCATCGGCTGATCGGCGCCGGCGCCGCGGAGCATCGATGCGGCTCATGCCATGCGCCTGATCCTTCTTGCCGTCGGCCGCACCAAGGCGGGCCCGGAAACCGAGCTCGCCGCCCGCTACCAGGACCGCGCCGCCAAGGCCGGCAAGGCGCTTGGCTTCCGCGGTGTGGAGGCGATCACGCTCGACGAAAGCCGCGCGGCCGACGTGGCCGCCCGCAAGGCGGAGGAAGCCACCGCCATCCGCCGCGCGAAGGCCGGACGGCTCGTGCTGCTCGACGAGCGCGGCAAGAGCCTCGGCAGCGCCGACTTCGCCGCACAGATTGGACGCTGGAAGGATGCCTCGGAGGAGGCCGCGACCATCGTCATCGGTGGACCTGACGGGCTCGATGCGCCGCTGCGCGCCGAGGCTGACCTCGTGCTCTCCTTCGGCGCCATGACCTGGCCGCACCAGCTCGTGCGCGTCATGGCGATGGAGCAGCTCTACCGCGCCGTCACGATCCTCTCCGGCCATCCCTATCACCGGGTTTGAGGCGTTCCGGCATGGTTCGTGTGGATAAATCGCGGCGATCCGGGCCGCGCAGGCTGGACATAGCGCCCCTTACGTTGTCATCGAACCTTCACTAAACTGTCACCCGTCCGTCGTCTGGCGGACCCAGAACGGCGCGGCCCTTGCCGCAAGCCGCACCGCCGCCGCAAGGCGTCCGTTGGGAGGTTTATTTCATGTTCAACCGTCGTTTCATGCTCGCGGCCACGGCCGCAGCCATGATGGCCGCTACTCCGGCGGCAGCCCAGGTCGAGATCCAGTGGTGGCATGCCATGACCGGCGTCAACAATGACGTCGTCAACAAGCTTGCGCAGGACTTCAACGCCACCCAGACCGAGTTCCGCGTCGTGCCGGTCTACAAGGGCTCCTACCCCGACACGATGAATGCCGGTATCGCGGCGTTCCGCGCCGGCAACGCCCCGCACATCCTCCAGGTCTTCGAGGTCGGCACCGCCACGATGATGGCCGCCCGCGGCGCCATCAAGCCGGTGTTCCAGCTGATGGCCGAGGCCAACGAGCCCTTCGATCCGAAGGCCTACCTGCCCGCCGTCGCCGGCTACTATTCGACCTCCCGCGGCGAGATGCTGTCCTTCCCGTTCAACTCCTCGTCCTCGGTGATGTGGTACAACAAGGACGCCTTCCGCCGCGCCGGCCTCAATCCGGACGCCCCGCCGAAGACCTGGCCGGAAGTGTTCGAAGCGGCCAAGAAGCTGCGCGCCGCCGGCTTCGACAAGTGCGGCTTCTCCTCGGCCTGGATCACCTGGCTGAACGTCGAGCAGTTCTCGCTCTGGCACAACGTGCCGCTCGCCACCCGCGCCAACGGCATCGACGGCTTCGACACCGAGCTGCGCTTCAACTCGCCGCTGCATGTCCGCCACCTGCAGAACCTCATCGACCTGCAGCGCGACAACACCTTCTCCTATTCGGGCCGCACCAATACCGGCGAGGGCCGCTTCACCTCCGGCGAATGCCCGATCTTCCTGACCTCCTCGGGCTTCTACGGCAACGTCAAGGCCAACGCGAAGTTCGACTGGGCCAATGCCCCGATGCCCTACTATCCGGACGTTGCCGGCGCGCCGCAGAATGCGACGCTGGGCGGCGCCTCGCTGTGGGTCATGGGCGGCAAGCCGGCGGCCGAATATCGTGGCGTGGCGAAGTTCCTCGCCTTCCTGTCGCAGACGGATCGTCAGGCTCGTCTCCACACCGACTCCGGCTACCTGCCGATCACGCAGGCCGCCTACGAGCAAGTGAAGGCCTCCGGTTTCTACCGCGAGAACCCCTATCTCGAGACGCCGATCCTGCAGCTGAACAACAAGCCGCCGACCGAGAACTCCCGCGGCCTGCGTCTCGGCAACATGGTGCAGATGCGTGACGTCTGGGCCGAGGAGATCGAGGCGGCGCTGGCCGGCCAGAAGAGCGCCCAGGCGGCTCTCGACGCCGCCGTGTCGCGCGGCAACACCATGCTCCGGCAGTTCGAGCGCACCGTTTCGCGCTGACCATCATTGTGTCTATCGGATCGGGGCGGGCCTCAGCCCGCCCCGGTGCCGTCTGAGGGGATCGTCATGGAAAAGCGCGTCGTTTTCGACGGCAAGATCCTGCCTTACGCGCTGCTGATGCCGCAGCTCCTCATCACCATCATCTTCTTCTACTGGCCGGCGGCTCAGGCCGTCTGGCAGTCCTTCCTGATCCAGGACGCCTTCGGCCTGTCGACCGAGTTCGTCTGGTTCGAGAACTACGCCGTCCTCTTCGCCAATCCCGACTACTACCGGTCGATGCTGACGACCCTGGTCTTCTCGACCCTCGTCACCGTCTTCTCGCTATCGCTGTCGCTGCTGCTCGCGGTCCAGGCCGACAAGCAGATCAAGGGCATCGGCGCCTACAAGACCTTCCTGATGTGGCCCTATGCGGTGGCCCCGGCCATTGCCGGCGTGCTCTGGCTGTTCATGTTCCAGCCGTCCCTCGGCCTCGTGGCGCAGTCCATCCGGGCGCTCGGCTTCGACTGGAACCCGCAGCTCAATGCCAACCACGCCATGGCGCTGGTGGTCATGGCGGCGACCTGGAAGCAGATCAGCTACAACTTCCTCTTCTTCCTCGCCGGCCTGCAGTCGATCCCCAAGAGCGTGATCGAGGCCGCCGCCATCGACGGCGCCCGGCCCGTCCGGCGCTTCTGGACGGTGATCTTCCCGCTGCTGTCGCCGACCACCTTCTTCCTGCTGGTCGTCAACATCGTCTACGTCTTCTTCGACACGTTCGGCATCATCGATTCCGTCACCGGCGGCGGCCCCGCCCAGGGCACCACGACGTTGGTCTACAAGGTCTTCTCCGACGGCCGCCTCGGCGGCGACCTCGGCGGCTCGGCCGCCCAGTCGGTGGTCCTGATGGTGCTGGTGATCGGGCTGACCGCCATCCAGTTCCGCTACATCGAGCGCAAGGTCCAGTACTGATGGTCGAGCGCAAGAGCTTCTTCTCGTTCCTGCCCCACGTGATCCTGGCCCTCGGGATCCTCGTCGTGGCCTTCCCCGTCTATGTCGCCTTCGTCGCCTCGACCTGGGACCCCGCGACCATTTCCAACGGCACCATGCCGCTGAGGCCCGGACCCTACTTCCTGGAGAACTACCGGCAGACCCTGTTCGAGGGCACGGCGCGCTCCTCGCGCTCGCCGGTCGGCCTGATGATGCTGAACAGCCTCGTGATGGCGCTGACGATCGCCATCGGCAAGATCGCCATCTCCATCATCTCGGCCTTCGCCATCGTCTATTTCCGCTTCCCCTTCCGGATGACGGCCTTCTGGGTCATCTTCGTGACGCTGATGCTCCCCGTCGAGGTGCGCATCTACCCGACCTACAAGATCGTCGCCGATCTCGGCTTGCTCGACAGCTATATGGGCCTCACCGTGCCGCTCATCGCCTCGGCGACGGCGACGCTGCTGTTCCGCCAGTTCTTCATGACGGTGCCGGACGAGCTGGTCGAGGCCTCGAAGATCGATGGCGCCGGGCCGATGCAGTTCTTCCGCGACACGCTGCTGCCGCTCTCCATCACCTCCATCGCCGCGCTCTTCGTCATCCAGTTCATCTATGGCTGGAACCAGTATCTCTGGCCGCTGCTGATCACGACGCGAGAGGGGATGCAGACCATCGTCATCGGCATCAAGAAGATGATCGTCACCCAGGACGCCCTCACCGAATGGCAGATCGCCATGGCCACCGCCGTGCTCGCCATGCTGCCGCCGGTGCTGGTTGTCATCCTGATGCAACGGCTCTTTGTGAAGGGCCTGGTCGAGACTGAGAAATAAGGGACCCACTCATGAGCGAGGTCGTTCTCGACCAGATCCGCAAGGTCTATGCCGGCAATGTCGAGGCCGTGCGCGGCGTCGACATCCATGTGCCGGACGGCGCCTTCTGCGTGCTCGTCGGCCCGTCGGGCTGCGGCAAGTCCACGCTGCTGCGCATGATCGCAGGGCTGGAGACCATCACCTCCGGCGAGTGCCGCATCGGCGCGCGGCGCGTCAACGAACTGGAGCCGGCCGAGCGCGACATCGCCATGGTCTTCCAGAACTATGCGCTCTATCCGCACATGAGCGTCTACGACAACATGGCCTATGGCCTGCGCAACCGTGGCACGCCGAAGGACGAGATCGACGCGCGCGTGAAGGAAGCCGCCCGCATCCTCGAGATCACGCCCTTCCTCGACCGCAAGCCGCGCCAGCTTTCCGGCGGCCAGCGCCAGCGCGTCGCCATGGGTCGCGCCATCGTGCGCAAGCCGCAGGTCTTCCTCTTCGACGAGCCGCTGTCCAACCTCGACGCCAAGCTGCGCATCCAGATGCGCGTCGAGATCAAGAAGCTGCAGCGCGCGCTTGGCGTCACCTCGGTCTATGTCACCCATGACCAGCTGGAGGCGATGACGCTCGCCGACGTGCTGGTGGTGATGAACAAGGGCGAGGTCGAACAGGCGGGCGCGCCGCTCGACCTCTACGAGAAGCCGGCCTCCACCTTCGTGGCGAGCTTCATCGGCGCCCCGCCGATGAACCTCATTCCCGTCGCCGGCGGTCCCGGCGGCATCGCCACGGACGGGCTCACCGGCGGTGCGGGCCTGCCTGTGCCGGCGGGCGGCGCCATCCTCGGCATCCGCCCGGAGCATCTCCATCCCGCCACCGGCCCGCTGCCCGAGGGTGGCGTGGGCATCACCTTCCCCGTCTCGGCGGTGGAGGCCGTGGGGTCGGAGACCTTCGTCTACGGGCCCATCGGCGGCACCGGCCAGGACATGATCGCCCGCCTGCCGGGCAAGGCCCTGCTCGATGCGGGCACGGCCATGTCGGTCTTCGCTGCCCGCGAGAACCTGCACCTGTTCGACAAGGACACCGGCAAGCGTATCGGCTGAGGACGGCCGGCGCTCGCCGTCCCGCGGTCCTTGAAGGGGCGGGGGAGCATTGCCATATTCGGACAGCGCCGGTGCCGTCCGGCGTGCCGGGTGCCTTCGGGGCCCGGTCGATGTCGCTCTTCCGAGGACCTCGTCCATGTCACGCGTGCCGTCTCTCTCCTCGCCGTTCCTCCTGGGCTTCGACCAGCTGGAACGGGTCCTGGACCGGGTCGCCAAGGGTGCCGAGGGTTATCCGCCCTACAATATCGAGCGGATCGCCGCGACGCCGACGCAAGCCGAACGCCTGCGCATCACCCTCGCGGTTGCCGGCTTCACGCGCCAGCAGCTCGAGGTCACCGTCGAAGAGAACCAGTTGCTCATCCGTGGCCGCCAGCAGGAGGACACGGAAGGGCGCGACTTCATCCATCGCGGCATCGCCGCCCGCCAGTTCCAGCGGGTCTTCGTGCTCGCCGACGGGATGGAGGTCATGGGGGCCGACCTGAAGAATGGTCTCCTGTCGATCGATCTGGCCCGCCCGGAGCCCGAGCGGATCATACGGCGGATCGACATCGCGACGCAGGACTGATCCTGCACCGCAACCTGCCTTTGAAGGAGGTTAGAGCATGAACGACCGTTCCCCCATCGCCCCCGAGATCCTCGCCCAGCTGGGCGTGGCCAAGGTGGCCTATGTCAAATCGATGCGGTCCGACGATTTCTCCCGCGCCTTCCCGCAGGCGCCGGCCCTGCCGCCGGGGATCGACCTCTTCGCCCTCGTCTCCGCCGACGGCACGCCGATCATGGTGACCGACCGCCGCGAGGACGCGGTGGCGAATGCCTGGGAAAACGAGCTGGAGACGGTCAGCCTGCACTGACAGTCGGCGAGACGCCGCGGCTCAGCCGGCCGCGGCGGAGGCCTCGCGCACCTGCCAGAAGCGCAAGACACGCATGGCCGTGCCGGAGGTCAGCTTCTGATAGCTGTCGCGCGCCTCCTCGAGGCCCGCAGTCGAGGAGCCGGCGCTGCCATGGCGCGCCGCCAGCACCGCCTTCACCGTCGGCCAGGACAGGCCGGCGCAGCGGGCGATGATCAGGATCGGGTCGGGCCGGTCGCCGAGGAACAGCCGCTCCACCAGTTCGATGGGCACGCCGCTCAGCACCGACAGGGCGCAGAGCGTCTCGTCCGTCTTGCCGTCTTCGGCATAGGCGCGCAGTTCGGCCTCGCCGAGCGCGCCGCGGCCGTGCTGGACGACAATGGCACGATGGGTGGCGGTGTAGTCGCGCCCGGGGCCAGCGGTGCCCACCGCGATGCGGTCGGCGACGCCGGCGATGGCGCCGGGCAGGTGCACCTTCTCGCGCGGCGAGGACGAGGCGACGAGGCGCTTCCTCACCTCCTCGCGGGCGGTGGCGAGGATGACGCGGAACAGATAGGGCGGGATGTCCTTGCGCAGGCCGACGGCCTCGGCGAGCACGTCGTCGCCCTTCGACTTCTCCACCAGCGCGTCATAGGTCTTCGGGGAGAAGCGGGCGCCCTCGTTGGCGGCGACCGAGCGGGTGACGCGGGCATCGCCCCGTTCCACCAGCACGTCGGTGACGGTCTCGCCCACCGAGGCGCGGCCGGCAATGGCCAGCATGTGCTCCTGGCTCTTGGTGCGGGCGATGTCGGCGAGGATCGTATCGTCGAGCTGGGCCGAGAGCAGCAGGATCGGGCGGGCGACATCGATCTCGTCCGCCTGAGCGAGGGAGCGCAGCACCGTCTTCGGCGCGCTCATCACCGGCGCGAGACGCTCGGCCAGCTCCTGGCGCACGGCCACTTCCATGGAGTCCGACAGGCGCGTGATGACGTCGTCGAACAGCGCCACCTGCTCCTCGGTGAAGCGGTCGGCATCATTGAGGAACAGGTCCGTCACGCGGCGCAGCGTCTCGACCCGGCGATGGCTGGCGCCGCTTGAGAGCGCATCTTCCAGTTCGGCGATGATGGAGGCCGGTGGCATTGCGGATCACAGGTCCCAGAATGCAGCGGATGAACGTGACGTCAGCCTAGCCGCGGCGCCTTAAGAAGCTGTTGCGGGCGACCTGAGGATCATGGGGCAAGCGATGATTTCGGCCAGGCGGAAGGGGCTGCCGGAGGGGCCATGCCACCTCCGTCGAACGGCGTTGAAAAAACTCACAGGGTCGCTTGAAGGCGGAAAAGAAATGTGCGAAAGACGCGCTCCTCACGCGGGACCACCCGCTGGAGACCCTGCGGACGGCCCACCGTCCGCATGGCTCGCAAGAGCCGGATTGGGGCCATAGCTCAGCTGGGAGAGCGCTTGCATGGCATGCAAGAGGTCGGCGGTTCGATCCCGCCTGGCTCCACCAACCCCCTCCATCTGATACCGCCGCCATCGCAGCACCCTTGCCTTGCGCCACCGCGCGCTGATGCGGGTCGCGAAAGATGCTATTCCCGCGCCATGGCGAGGCTGCGATGACCACCCTTTCACCCCCGGCCGAGACGATATCGACGATCAGCGCCGAGCGCCGGCTGCTGGCGCAGATCTCGCTCGCCCATTGGGTCAGCCACGTCCACATCATGGTCGTGCCGGCGCTGCTGCCGCTGCTGCCCGGGCATTTCGGCCGCAGCTTCCTCGAGATCGGCGCGGCGCTGACCGTGTTCAACCTGGTCTCGCTGATCGTGCAGGGCCCGATGGGCCTGGTCTGCGACCGTTTCGGCCATCGCCGGGTGCTGACCGCCGGGCTCGTTCTCGGCGGGTCGAGCTTCCTCATGCTGGCGGTGATGCCGAGCTATCCGATGCTCATCGTGGCGATGGCGACGGCGGGGCTCGCCAACGGCGTCTACCACCCGGCCGATTATGCGCTGCTCGCCCGCGGGGTCGACGGCGCGCGCATGGGCCGGGCCTTCTCCCTCCACACCTTCGCGGGCTATCTCGGCACGGCCATGGCGCCGGTTCTGCTGCTCGGCACGGCGGCGCTCCTCGGCGTTCCGGCGGCCTTCACCCTCGCCGGCCTTGCCGGCCTTCTCGCCGCGCTCCCGGTGGGTCTCAGCCGCGAGGCGGCTGTCTCGCCCGCGCCGTCGAAGGCTACCGGCGACACCAAGGCGGGCGCGCCCCGGCGCCGGCTCATCACCGGCGCGGTGGTGTCGCTCATGGCGATGTTCATGCTGCTCAGCCTGTCGACCGGCGGTATCTCGTCCTTCTCGGCCTCGGCCCTGGTCATGGGCTACGGCATCGACCTCGCCGGCGCCAACACGGCGCTAACGCTGTTCCTGTTCATGAGCGCCATGGGCGTTCTGGCGGGTGGCTTCGTCGCCGACCGCACGGCCCGGCACGGGCTCGTCGCGGCGGGCGCCTATCTCTGCACCGCGATCATTGCAGCGACGCTCGCGCTCACCCAGCCGCCGGTGCTGGTGGTGACGGTCATGCTCGGCTGTGCCGGCTTCCTGTCGGGGATCATCACCCCGTCGCGCGACATGCTGGTGCGCGCGGCCGCGCCCAAGGGCTCGGAGGGCGTGGTCTTCGGCATCGTCTCGACGGGGTTCAACCTCGGCGGGCTCGTCGGCCCGCTGCTCTATGCGGCGCTGCTCGACCGCGGCCTGCCGACGGCCGTCTTCGCGGTGGCGGCCGGCTTCATGCTCTGCACGGTGGTGCTGACGCTCATCCAGGATCGCCGCACCAACGCGTCCGCGCCGCGCTAGCCGGCGGGGGGTTCGGAATCCTTGGTGCCGGGCTGGGGGAACATCCCCGACCCCGGTGTCTTGTCGGGATCGATGAGGTCCGGCCGCGCATGCGGCCCCTCGGGCTGGGCCTTCGGGCTCACCGGCTTCGGTTCGGCGGGTGTCGTATCGGGTGGTGTCTTGCTCATCCCCTGACAATGCGGGGAGCGCCTCACCTGTTCCCTAGCGTCAGCGGATCTCCGCCGGAACCGGGCCGCCGAGGGCCCGCAGCGCATTGAGGATCACCGCCACATCGATGGCCTCCTGCAGCAGCGCGCCCTGCACCGGAGCGATCAGGCCGAAGGCCGCCGCCACCATCGCGACCAGGGACAGGCCGATGCCGGCGACCACGCTCTGCAGCGCGATGGTCCGGGCGCGGCGGGCGATGACGAGGGCTTCCCTCAGCCGCGAGAGCTGGTCCACCAGCAGGACGACGTCGGCCGTTTCGGCAGCGGCGGCCGAGCCCGTCGCCCCCATGGCAAGGCCGATATCGGCGGCCGCCAGCGCCGGGGCGTCGTTGACGCCGTCGCCGACCATCATCACCGCGCCATGGCGGCGCTCGGCGACCACGACGGCCACCTTGTCGGCGGGAGTCTGCTCGGAGCGGATCTCGTCGACGGGAAGGTCCGCCGCCAGCGCCTCGGCGACGCCGGCGCGGTCGCCCGTCGCCAGCACGATGCGCTTCAGCCCCTCGGCGCGCAGGGCGTCGAGCAGGGCGTGGGAGCCGGCGCGGAGTTCGTCGACCATGAGGAAGCCGCCGGCGAGACGGCCGTCGACGCTGACAGCGACGACGACGCCCGTGCCGTCACGCAGGCGGCGGAGATTGTCGGCGGCCTCGTCATCGCCCGTGCCGAGATCGGCGCGCGCCGCGGCGTATGCGATGCCGCCGACACTGACCCGCCGTCCCTCCACGGTCGCGCTGACGCCCTCTCCGGGCACCTCCTCCGCCGCTTCCGGAACGGCGAGGTCGAGGCCGCGCGCTTCGGCCTCCGACACGAGACGACGCGCCAGCACGTGCTGCGACGCCTGGTCGGCGGAGGCCGCGAGGCGGAGGAGCTCGCGCGGCGTGATCCCGTCGAAGACGAGCTCCGAGGTGATGCGCGGCCGGCCATGGGTCAGGGTGCCGGTCTTGTCGAGGACGAGCACGTCGATGCGCGCCAGCGCCTCCAGCGCCTTGCCGCCCTTGACGAGGATGCCGCGCGCTGCCGCCCGCGACAGGCCGGCAACGAGGGCCACCGGCACGGCGAGGATGAGCGGGCAGGGGGTTGCCACGACGAGCACGGCGACGGCGCGCACGGGATCGCCACTGAGGATGTAGGCGGCCAGCGCCAGCACCACGGTCACCGCGAGAAAGACCATGGCGTAGCGGTCGGCGAGGCGCGACATCGGCGCCTTCGAGGCCTCCGCCGCGGCGACGAGGCGGACGATGCCGGCCAGGGTGCTGTCGCTGGCGAGCCGGTCCGCCCGCATGTCGAAGGGCGCGCCGACATTGATCGAGCCGGAGATGACCTGCTCGCCGTGGCGGCGCTGGGCCGGCACGGATTCGCCGGTGATCGCCGCTTCGTCGATCACGGCGAGATCGGTCGTCACCGTGCCGTCGACGGGGATCGTCTCGCCCTGGCGGATGAGCAGGCGGTCGCCGATCGCCACGGCGTCGAGGGCGATTTCCTCCAGCCCATGGGCCCCGTAGCGGCGGGTGCTGCGGGGAGCCCGGGCGAGGAGGGCGACCATGTCGCGGCGGGCGCGGCGTTCGGCGAAGGCCTCAAGGCTCTGGCCACCGGCATACATGAGCGCGACGACGCTGGCGGCCAGCGTCTCGCCAATGGCCAGCGCGGCGCTCATGGAGAGGAGGGCGACGATGTCGAGCCCGACCTCGCCGCGCCTGAGGCTCGCGATGATCTCGGCCAGGAGCGCCGCGATCACCACCAGCGTGGCGGCGGTGAAGGCGGGCCGGGCGATATTGGGGAAGCCGAGGAGCGGCGCGGCGAGGCCCACCGCGAGGCCGGTGGCGGGGACGACGAGCAGGGCCGTCTTCATCCACCCCGCCGCCATCATGGTTCTCCGCCGTTGCCCAGTGTGGGGTAACAGCGGCAGGCGATCCACAAAATGATTCAGGACAAGCGCCGGCGGGGCTGCCGCCGGCGCCGCCCGGTCACTGGCTGCGGGCGAGCGGGCACTGGCTCTCCGCCAGCGGCTGGATCATGTCGGCGGCGGCGATGGTCGCGCGGACATGCAGCAGGTCCCAGGGGCCTCGGCTCTCGGACGGCTTCTTCACCTCGACCAGCAGCATGTCGCGCATCAGGCGGCCATCGGCGCGCAGCTGGGCATTGGTGGTCATGAAGTCCTGCACCGGCAGTTCCTTCATCTTGGCCATGACGCGGTCACCGGCATCGGTGCCGCTGGCCTGCACGGCCTTCAGGTAGTGCAGCACGGCGCTGTAGACGGCAGCCTGGGCATGGGTCGGCGGGCGGCCCATCTTGGCCTCGAAGCGGCGGGCGAAGGCGCGGCTCGCGTCATCGCGGTCCCAGTAATAGCCGGCGAGGAAGGTCGTGCCCTGGGCGATCTCCGGGCCGATGCCCTTGACGTTGACGAGGGTGAAGATCGGCACGGCCAGCTTCACGCCCTGGCGGATGAGGCCGAACTCATAGGCCTGCTTGATGGCGTTGGTGGTGTCGGCGCCGGCGTTCAGCAGCGCCAGCACCTGCATGTTGGCGCCGCCCTGCAGCAGGAAGGACGAGAAGTCCATGGTGTTGAGCGGATGGCGGACGGCGCCGGTCACCTCGCCGCCGCGGGCGCGCAGCGTCTCGGTCATGTCGCGCTGCATGGCATGGCCGAAGGCATAGTCGGCGGTCAGCAGGAACCAGCGCTTGTGGCGGTCGCTGAGGAGGGCCGTGGCGAGGCCCTTGGCGAGCGCATAGGTGTCGTAGAGCCAGAGAGCGCTGTTCGGGGTGCAGGCCTTGCCGACGAGATCGACATTGCCCGAGCCGACATGGACGACGACGCGGTTGGCCTGGCGGATCGTGTCCTGGATGGCCAGCGACACGCCGGAATTGGCGATGTCGAAGAAGGCATCGGCATTGTCGCCGTCGATCATGCGCTTCACCAGGGTCGCGGCGATGTCGACCTTGTTCTGGTGGTCGGCGCTGAGCACCTGGATCGGCTTGCCGGCCACCGTCGGGCCGAAATCCTCGACCGCCAGTTCCGCCGCCACCACCGAGCCGCGGCCCGAGGTGTCGCTATAGGCCGAGGACTGGTCGTTGAGCACGACGAGCCGGACCGTGTCGTTGGAAATCTGGGCGTGGGCGGGAAGGGCTGCAGCCGTCAGCAAGGTGGCGCCGGCCAAAAGCCGGCCGAGGGTCGTCAACATCGTCAGTCTCCAGGGGTGGTCAGTCGATCATCAGCGGCTTGCGGCGAGGTACTGGTCGCGCAGGTGGCGCTTCACCAGCTTGCCGGTGGGGGTGCGTGGCAATTCGGCAAGGAAATCGATGCTGCGCGGGCATTTCAGCGCCGACAGGCGCGACCGGCAGAAGGCAATGAGTTTCTCCGCCAGCTCAGGGCCGGCCTCGGCCATGTCGCGCGGCTGGACGACGGCCTTCACCTCCTCTCCCATCTCGGCATTGGGGATTCCGAAGACGGCGACGTCGGCGACGGCCGGATGGAGGATCAGCACGTCCTCCGTCTCCTGCGGGTAGATGTTCACCCCGCCGGAGATGATCATGTAGGCCTTGCGATCGGTGAGGTAGAGATAGCCCTCGGCGTCGAGGTAGCCGATGTCGCCGAGCGTCGACCAGCCCTGGGCATTGTGGGCGCCGGCGGTCTTGGCGGCATCGTTGTGATAGGCGAAGGCCGGGCCGCCGGCGAAATAGACCGCGCCGATCTCGCCTGCCGGCAGCTCCGCCCCGTCCTCGCCGAGGACTTTGATCGATCCCACGAAGGACCTGCCTACGCTGCCGCGATGGCTGAGCCATTCGGTGGAGTTGATGACGGTGACGCCGTTGCCCTCGGTGCCGGCGTAGTATTCGAGCAGGATCGGCCTCCACCAGTCGATCATCGCCTGCTTGACGTCGGCGGGGCAGGGCGCCGCGGCATGGACGGCGGCGCGGATCGACGAGACGTCGTATCGGGCGCGGACCTCGTCGGGCAGCTTCAGCATCCGCACGAACATGGTCGGCACGAGCTGGGCATGGGTGACGCGGTGGGCGTCGACCAGGCGCAGGAACTCCTCTGCGTCGAACTTCTCCATGATGACGGAGGTGCCGCCGAGGGCAGCGACGATCATGTTGAAGCGCAAGGGAGCCGCGTGATAGAGCGGCGCCGGCGAGAGATAGACGGTGTCCTCGCCCATCCCGCACATGTCCTGGCACAGGACCTTCATCAGCGGCGGAAGCTTCTCGATGGGCTCCGTCATGAAGGGCTTCTTGACGCCCTTCGGCCGCCCGGTCGTCCCCGACGAGTAGAGCATGTCGTAGCCCGTCACCTCGTCGGCGATGGGCGTGTCCGGCATGGCGGCGCGTTCGGCGTCGAAGTCGCGGAAGCCGGGACGCACCCCGCGCGCCATGAACAGGGAGAGGCCGGGCTGCCCGGCGAGCGGCGCCGCCTGCTCGGCCGTCTGCGGCGTGACGATGAGGGCCTTCGCGCCGCAATCGCGGACGATGTAGGCGATCTCGTCGGGGGTCAGGTAGCGGCTGATGGCGGTGTGGTAGATGCCGGTGCGCTGCGCCGCCCAGCACAGCTCCATGAAGGCGATGGAGTTCTCCATGATGAAGGCGATGTGGTCGCCGGCCTTCAGCCCGAGCGAGCGCAGCAGGTGGGCGCCCTGGTTGGCGCGGCGTTCCAGCTCGCCATAGGTGATGGCCTCGCCGGAGCCGGCCATGCGGTAGGCGATCTTGTTCGGATGGGCTGCCGCATGGGCGCGCGGATGGGTGGCGTGCATGGACGCGGGACTCTCTTCGGGCTGTTCCTCAGGCGGCAGCCGGACGCTGCTCTTCTCACCGTGGGCGGCGGGGACGCGCCCCGCCGCGGGGAGGCGTCAGAGCGCCTCGACGATGGTGACGTTGGCGATGCCGCCACCCTCGCACATGGTCTGCAGGCCATAGCGCTTGCCGCGCGCCTTCAGCGCGTGGATCAGCGTCGCCATGAGCTTGGTGCCCGACGCGCCGAGCGGATGGCCCAGCGCAATGGCGCCGCCATTGACGTTGAGCTTCGCCGGGTCGGCGCCGGTATGGCGCAGCCAGGCGAGCGGCACGGGCGCGAAGGCCTCGTTGACCTCGTAGAGGTCGATGTCCTCGATCCGCATCCCCGCGCGCTTCAGCGCCCGGTCCGTGGCGGGCAGCGGCTCCTCCAGCATGATGACCGGGTCGCCGGCGGTGACCGTGAGGTTGTGGATGCGGGCGATCGGTTTCAGGCCATGGGCCTTGATGGCGGGTTCGTTGGCGATGAGCACGCCGGAGGCGCCGTCGCAGATCTGGCTGGCATTGGCGGCGGTGATGACGCCGCCCTCGACCAGGGTCTTCACCGCGCCGATGCCCTCGAGGCTGGCGTCGAAGCGGATGCCCTCATCGCGGCGATGCGGCTCGCCATCGACATCGACGGCGACGATCTCGCGGTCGAAGGCGCCGGCCTCCGTCGCGGCCACGGCGCGGCGGTGGCTCTCCAGCGCGTAGCGGTCGAGCTCGTCGCGGGTGAAGCCGTACTTCTTCGCGATCATCTCGGCGCCGGTGAACTGGCTGAAGCCCTCGACGCCGAAGCGCTGCTGGATGCGCTTGGAGAAGGGACCCTCGCCGATGCCGGCCTTGGCGTAGAGGCCGGTGACCGTGCCCATGGGCACGCGCGTCATGCTCTCGACGCCGGCGGCGATGACGAGGTCCTGGGTGCCGGACATCACCGCCTGCGCGGCGAACTGCATGGCCTGCTGGGACGAGCCGCACTGGCGGTCGATGGTCACCGCCGGAACGCTCTCGGGGAGCTTCGAGGCCAGCACCATGTTGCGGCCGACATGGAAGGCCTGTTCGCCGCCCTGGGAGACGCAGCCGACGATGACGTCCTCGATGGCCGTCGGATCGACGCCGGTGCGGTCGACCAGGGCGTTCAGCACCTCGCCGCCAAGATCGGCCGGATGCCAGCCGGCGAGCCTGCCGCCGCGCCGGCCGCCGGCCGTGCGCACTGCTTCAACGATATAGGCCTCGGCCATGGTCATCCTCCGTTGCGGCGGTCGTTCCAGGGCGACCGTCTCCTTGCGTGGTCGCGGTCAGTGGCGCGCCTGCTTCCAGTCCCGCTTGATCTTCTTGGCCAGCGACCATTTGTGGACCTCGGTCGGGCCGTCATAGATGCGGAAGGCGCGGATCTCGCGGAACACCCGCTCGACGATGGTGTCGCCGGAGACGCCCATGCCGCCCATGACCTGGACGCAGCGGTCGGCGATGCGCATCAGCGCCTCGGAGACGGCGACCTTGGCCATGGAGCTCTCGGCCGTGCCGAGCGAGCCGCCGTCGAGGACGCCGGCGCACCAGTCGATCATTAGCTCGGCCTGCTTCAGGTCGATGAGGTTCTCCGCCAGCATGAAGCCGACGCCCTCGTGGTCGATCAGCGTCTTGCCGAAGGCCTCGCGGCGGCAGGCATAGTCGGTGGCGATCTCATGGGCGCGGACGCAGGCGCCGAGCCAGCGCATGCAATGGGACAGGCGGGCCGGCGACAGGCGGACCTGGGCATATTTGAAGCCCTCGCCGCTCGCGCCGAGCATCTGGTCGGCGGGGACGCGCAGGTTGTCGATGGCGATGATGGCGTGGCCGCCGGGCATGGTGCTGTCGATGGTGTCGAGCACCCGCTCGATGCGGATGGCCGGGTCGGGCAGGTCGACGAGGAACATGCAGGCGCCGTCGTCGGACTTCGCCATGACGATGCCGACCTTGGCGCCCTCGGCGCCGGTGATGAAGGCCTTGCGGCCGTTGATGACCCAGTGGTTGCCGTCGAGGCTGCAGGTGGTCTTCATCATCGACGGGTCGGAACCGGCGCCGCCCTCCATGGCCGGTTCGGTCATGAAGAAGGCCGAGCGGGCGCGCCCCTCGACGAGGGGCTTCAGGAAGCGCTCCTTCTGCGCGTCGGAGCCGACTTTGCCGAGGAGATACATGTTGCCCTCGTCGGGGGCGGCGGTGTTCACCGCCGTCGGGCCGAGGGGCGACAGGCCGGAGCGGATCAGCACATAGGCCGTCTCTGCCTGGCTGAGATGGTCGCCGTCGTCGAGGATGTGTGGGGTGAGCACGCCGGCGGCCCGTGCCTTCTCGCGCATCTCGACGACCATGTCCTCGGAGGGGCCATGGGGCCCCAGCCGGGCATCGGTCTCGTAGGGCACGATGACCTTGCGGACGAAGGCCTCGACCTTCGCGCCGATGGCCTTGGCGCGGGGTGTCGCGCCCGCCGGCTCGACTTCGGCGTGGCCGCTCATTTCGGCGACATCCGGATGGCGCCGTCGAGGCGGATGGTCTCGCCGTTGAGCATCGGGTTGGCGACGATGGCCTCGACCATCATGGCATATTCGTCGGGGTGGCCGAGGCGGGAGGGGAAGGGCACCTGGGCGCCGAGCGAGTCCTGCGCCTCCTTCGGCAGCGAGCCCATGAGCGGGGTGAGGAAGAGGCCCGGCGCGATGGTGACGATGCGGATGCCGAAGCGGGCGAGCTCGCGGGCGATCGGCAGGGTCATGCCGACGATGCCGCCCTTGGATGCCGCATAGGCGGGCTGGCCGATCTGGCCGTCGAAGGCGGCGACGGAGGCGGTGTTGACGATGACGCCGCGCTCCTCGCCGATCGGCTCGGCGGTGTGCAGGCGGGCGGCGAACTTCGACAGCACGTTGAAGGTGCCGAGCAGGTTCACCTGGATGATCTTGTTGAAGTCGGCCAGCGGCAGGGGCGAGCCGTCGCGGGCGATGACCTTGGCGGGCGGGCCGATGCCGGCGCAGTTGACGCAGATGCGGGCCTTGCCATGCAGGCCCTCGGCCTCGGCGAGGGCAGCGTCCACCGCCGCCTCGTCGACGACGTTCACCTTGACGAAATGGCCGCCGATCTCCTTCGCCAGGGCCTGGCCGAGGTCGGCATTGAGGTCGAATATGGTGACCTTGGCGCCGGCCTTGGCCAGCCGCATGGCGGTTGCCCCACCGAGCCCGGAGGCGCCTCCGGTGATGATTGCCGCCGTACCCCGTGCATCCATGGCTGTCGCTCCTCGGCCCGCACAGCAGGCGGGCGCATTCCTGTCGGCCCGCACCTTTGTCAGCGGGGATCCGATGGTCAATCGGCCGTGCGGCTGATGGCCGTTCAGCGGCGGGTGAGGAAGGAGAGGATCGCGACGATGACGATAACGGCCGTGGCCACGTGGCGGGACGCCGAGCCGAGCCAGTGGATGCAGGCCGCGGTGCCGAGGCTCATCGCTGCTGACAAACCTGCGAGCAGGAACGCGATAGGCTGTGACGCGTTCTGCAGCAGCGCGAAGAGGTATGAGCCGATCACGAGGAACGGTGTCAGGATCAGCAGGGCGCGCACCACCCTGGCCTTGACGACGGGATCGTCGAAATTGGCGGTCATGGCCCCGGAGGGTCCCTCGTGCCCCGTAGGGGGTCAAGTCCGGCTCTTCACCATCCGGTGAGCGCGCCCCTTCTGTCTTGCAACCTGTTTCCACAAAAGTTACATACATCAGTGTATGTATTTCCAGGCGACGTGATCCGCAGCCCGCGCCGACCCGTCTCCTTCCCCGGGATTTCCCCCATGACGCTCCTTCGTTTTCCGGCCGCCGCGGCCCTCGTCCTGCTTTCCGGCCTCGCCGGCACGCCCGCCCGGGCGCAGGCCCCCGGCCAGACCCCGCCGCCCCCGCCCGTCGGCATCGTCGAGGTGAAGGCGCGGCCCGTTCCGATCATCAGCGAGCTGCCGGGCCGCATCGCCCCGACGCGGATCGCCCAGGTGCGTCCGCGCGTCTCGGGCATCGTCATTGCCCGCGTCTTCCAGCAGGGCAGCCTGGTGAAGGAAGGCGACGTGCTCTACCGCATCGATCCCGAGCCGTTCCGGGTCGAGGTCGAGCGCTCGCGGGCAACGCTGCAGCGCGCCCAGGCCACGCGCCTCCTCGCCCAGCAGCAGAGCGACCGCGTCGAGCAGCTGCGCGAGCGCAATGTCGCGAGCCCCCAGCAGCTCGACAGCGCGGTGGCGACCCTCGCCCAGGCCGACGCCGATGTGGCGAGCGCCAAGGCCGGCCTCGCCTCGGCCGAGCTGAACCTGCGATATGCCGATATCACCGCGCCGATCAGCGGCCGGATCGGCCGCGCCCTCATCACCGAGGGCGCCCTCGTCGCGGCGAACGGCGCCGACGCGCTGGCGACCATCCAGCAGCTCGACCCGATCTATGCCGACTTCACCCAGTCGGCCACCGACCTCATCCGCCTGCGCCGTGCGGTGAATGCCGGGGCGCTCACCGAGGACAAGGCCGACGTGGCCGCGGTGCGGCTGCTCATGGACGATGGCAGCCCCTATCCCCATCCCGGCCGCCTGCTCTTCTCCGAGGCGACGGTGGATGCCGGCACCGGCCAGGTGACGCTGCGCGGCGAGTTCCCCAATCCCAACGGCGATCTGCTGCCGGGCATGTATGTGCGCGTGCTGATCGAGCAGGGCGTCCAGCCCAATGCCGTGACGGTGCCGCAGCAGGCGATCCAGCGCGACACGGCCGGGCGCGCCCAGCTCTTCGTCGTCAAGCCGGACGACACGGTGGAGGTGCGCATCGTCCGCACGTCCCGGGTCGTCGGCACCGATGCGGTGATCGATGACGGCCTCGCCAATGGCGACCGCGTGGTGGTGGACGGCTTCCAGCGCCTGCGCCCCGGCGCCAAGGTGACGCCGCGGCCCTGGGCCCCGCCGGGCCAGGGGGCTGCCGCTGCCGCCCCGGCCTCCCGCTGAGGACCGCGCGATGCCGCAATTCTTCATCGACCGGCCCATCTTCGCGTGGGTCGTCTCCATCCTGATCATGCTCGGCGGCGTGCTGGCCATCCCGCAGCTGCCGGTCGCCCAGTATCCGGACGTCGCTCCGCCGCAGATCACCATCAACACGGCCTATCCGGGCGCTGCGCCCGAGGATGCCTACCAGGCGGTGACGCGGCCGATCGAGGAGGAGCTGAACGGCATCGAGGGCCTGCTCTATTTCGAGTCGGTCGCCGATACGACGGGCTCCATCCAGATCACCGTCACCTTCCGCCCCGGCACCAATGGCGCCGCCGCGGCGGTGGAGGTGCAGAACCGCGTGCGCCGCGTCGAGCCGCGCCTGCCGCGCTCCGTCAGCCAGCAGGGCGTGCAGGTCGACCAGGCCCGCTCGAACTTCCTGCTCGTCGTGACGCTGACCTCGACCGACGGCACGCTGGATGACATCGGCCTCGGCGACTACATGAGCCGCAACATCCTGGGCGAGATCCGCCGCGTGCCGGGTGTCGGCCGCGCCCAGCTCTTCGCCTCCGAGCGCGCCATGCGCATCTGGCTCGACCCGGACAAGATGGTCGGCCTCAACCTCACCGCCGCCGACGTCACCAATGCGGTGACCGCGCAGAACGCGCAGGTCGCCGCCGGCTCCATCGGCGCCCTGCCGAACCCGATCAACCAGCAGGTGACCGCCACCGTTCTGGTGAAGGGCCAGCTCGTCTCGCCCGACGAGTTCGGCTCCATCGTGCTGCGCGCCAACCGCGACGGCTCGCTGGTGCGGCTGCGCGATGTCGCCCGCATCGAAGTGGGCGCCCAGGCCTATGCGACCTCGGCGCGCCTCAACGGCAAGCCGGCCGCGGCCATCGCCGTGCAGCTCTCGCCGACCGGCAATGCGCTCGCCACCGCCGAGGCGGTGAAGAAGCGCATGACCGAGCTCGCCACCAATTTCCCGCCCGGCGTCGAATTCGCGATCCCCTACGACACCTCGCCCTTCGTGAAGGTGTCGATCGAGAAGGTGCTGCACACGCTCGGCGAGGCGATGGTGCTCGTCTTCCTCGTGATGTTCCTGTTCCTGCAGAACCTGCGCTACACGCTGATCCCGGCCATCGTCGTGCCGGTGGCACTGCTCGGCACCTGCGCGGTGATGTATGCCACCGGCTTCTCCATCAACGTGCTCACCATGTTCGCCATGGTGCTCGCCATCGGCATCCTCGTCGACGACGCCATCGTCGTGGTGGAGAACGTCGAGCGCATCATGTCGGAGGAGGGCCTGTCGCCGAAGGAGGCGACGCGCAAGGCCATGGGGCAGATCACCGGTGCGGTCATCGGCATCACCGCCGTGCTGGTCTCGGTGTTCATTCCGCTCGCCTTCTTCCCCGGCGCGGTCGGCGTGATCTACAAGCAGTTCAGCCTGACCATGGTCGTGTCGATCCTGTTTTCGGCCTTCCTGGCGCTGTCGCTGACGCCGGCGCTGGCCGCGAGCTTCCTGAAGCCCGTCCAGGCCGGCCACCATCACGCCAAGCGTGGATTCTTCGGCTGGTTCAACCGCGGCTTCGACAAGACCTCGCACGGCTATTCCGCCATGGTCGGCCACCTGATCCGCCGCGGCGGGCGCTACATGATCATCTATCTGGCGCTGCTGATCGGCCTCGGCTGGCTCTATGTGCGCCTGCCCACCTCGTTCCTGCCGAACGAGGACCAGGGCTACATCATCGTCAACTTCCAGGCGCCGTCGGACGCCACGGTGAACCGCACCATGGCGGCCATCGAGGCGGCGGAGAAGCACTTCATGGCCGAGCCGGGCGTGTCCCGCATCGTCACCGTGCGCGGCTTCTCCTTCTTCGGCCAGGGCCAGAACGCGGCGCTCGCCTTCGTGACGCTGAAGGACTGGGGCGAGCGTGGTCCGCGCGATGCGGCTTCCGCCATCGCGCTGCGCGGCACGATCGCGCTGTCGCAGCTGCGCGATGCCATCGTCTTCTCGCTCTCGCCGCCGCCCATCCAGGGCCTCGGCAATTCCAACGGCTTCGCCTTCCGCCTGCAGGCGCGCGGCGGCCAGACCCAGCAGCAGCTGGCCGCAGCCCGCGACCAGCTCGTCGGCGCCGCCATGCGCAGTCCGAAGCTGGCGCAGGTCTTCGTCGAGGGCCTGCCGGACGCAGCCCAGATCGCGCTCATCATCGACCGCGAGAAGGCCAACACGTTCGGCGTCACCTTCGCCGACATCAACGCCACCATCTCGACGACGCTGGGCTCGTCCTACGTCAACGACTTCCCCAATGCCGGTCGTCTCCAGCGCGTGCTGGTGCAGGGCGACACGGCCTCGCGCATGCAGATCGACGACCTCTTGAACCTCAACGTCCGCAACGCCAATGGCGGCATGGTGCCGCTCTCGGCCTTCGCCCGGGCCGAGTGGCAGCGCGGTCCTTCGCAGATCGTCGGCTATAACGGCTATCCGTCCGTCCGCATGTCGGGCGCGGCGGCCCCGGGCTTCTCGTCCGGCGATGCCATCGCTGAGATGCAGCGGCTCGCCGCCGACCTGCCGCCGGGCTTCGGCTATGAGTGGACGGGCCAGTCGCTGCAGGAGATCCAGGCCGGCTCGCAGGCCCCGCTGCTGATCGCGCTGTCCTGCATCCTCGTCTTCCTCTGCCTTGCCGCGCTCTACGAGAGCTGGTCGATCCCGATCTCGGTGCTGCTGGTGGTGCCGCTCGGCGTCATCGGCTCGGTGGCGGCGGTGACGCTGCGCGGCATGCCGAACGACGTCTACTTCATGGTCGGCCTCGTCGCGATCATCGGCCTGTCCTCGAAGAACGCCATCCTCATCATCGAGTTCGCCAAGGACCTGAGGGCCGAGGGCAAGGGCCTGATGGAGGCGACGATCGAGGCGGCGCATCTGCGCTTCCGGCCGATCCTCATGACCTCCCTCGCCTTCGCGCTCGGCGTGCTGCCGCTCGCCATTGCCTCGGGCGCCAGCGCCGCGAGCCAGCAGGCGCTCGGCACCGGCGTGCTCGGCGGCATGATCTCGGCAACGATCCTCGCCGTCGTCTTCGTCCCGATCTTCTTCGTCGTCGTGACGCGGATCATGGGCGGCGGCGACAAGGCGCCGGACAAGACGCCCGCCGAGGCTCCCCCTCCCGCCGCCGGTCACTGACTTGCGGCGCACCAAGGCCGAGGCGGAGGAAACGCGGCGGGGGCTTCTCTCCGCCGCCGAACGCCTCTTCCATGCGAAGGGCCTGGCCAAGACCTCGCTCGAGGAGATTGCCGCCGAGGCCGGCGTCACCCGCGGCGCGGTCTACTGGCACTTCACCAACAAGGCCGATCTCGTCATCGCCCTGTTCGAGGATGCGCCGCTGTTCCACGAGGACCTGCTGGCGCTGCTGTCCGAGGACGATCCGGCCGGTCCGCTTGGGGCGCTGGAGGCCATGGTCGTCGCGGCGCTGCAGCGGCTCGCCACCGACGAGCGGCGCCAGCGGATCTATTCGCTCGTGACCTTCTGCGACCAGCCCGAGCTGATGACCCCCGTCATGGAACGCAAGACCAGCATGATGGAGGACGTGCGGCTGCAGCTCGCGAGCGCCTTCGTGAAGGCCGCCGAGCGCGGCCAGATCGCCGCGCCGTGGACCGCCGCGACAGCCGCCGACTGCTTCGACTGGCTGCTCCACGGCGTCATCGCGGACTGGCTGAAATTCGGCCGCCGCTTCGACCTCGCCCGGCGCGGGGCGGAGGTGTTCCGCCTGCAGTTCGCCTGCTTCCGCGGCGGGGCCTGACGGCCTAGAGCCTGAGGTTCACCAGGAAGGCCGTGAGGTCGTCGGTGACGTGGTCGATGTGGTCGTCGGTCCGGCCCTCGAACTCCCAGGCCTCGCGGAAGACCTCGCGGGTCTTCTCCGGCACGACCAGCACGGTCCGCATCCCCAGCGCATGGGGCGCCTCGAGATTGCGGGCGAGGTCCTCGAACATGGCGGCGCGGGTGGGGTCGACGCCGTGGTCGGCGAGGAACTTCTCGTAGGTCACGCGGTGCGGCTTCGGCAGCAGGCCGGCATCGACGATGTCGAAGACGCCGTCGAAATGGTTGTCGATGCCGAGGCGGCGCGTCACCGCCGCCACATGCGCATGGGTGCCGGAGGTGAAGACGAACTTGCGGCCGGGCAGCGCGGCGATGGCGGCGCCGAGCTCGGGGTTCGCCTGCAGCGGCGAATGGTCGATGTCGTGGACATAGGACAGGAAGTCGTCCGGGCTCATGCCGTGCTCGATCATCAGCCCGCGCAGCGAGGTGCCGTAGCGCTTGTAGTAGTCCTTCTGGACGCGGAAGGCCTCCTCCTCCGACACCTTCAGGAGCTTGGCCACATAGGCCTTGATGCGCCCGTCGATCTGCTCCC
This sequence comes from Phreatobacter oligotrophus, assembly GCF_003046185.1. Taxonomy (NCBI): domain Bacteria; kingdom Pseudomonadati; phylum Pseudomonadota; class Alphaproteobacteria; order Hyphomicrobiales; family Phreatobacteraceae; genus Phreatobacter; species Phreatobacter oligotrophus. The sequence continues at coordinate 50,780 of NZ_PZZL01000003.1, read as the reverse complement.
ACAGCGACAGGTGCGCGGGGTAGAGCGTGTTGTCGAGGTCGAAGATCCAGGCCTCGACATGGGCGAAGGCGGCACGCGTGGCGGCAGGGTCTGTCATCGGGGTTCCCGGAAGCGCAGGGAGGCGCGACGGCGCCCATCGAAAGGGACGGCGAGAAATTGCGCCGGCAAACCACCGTGGGCCGCGCAATCGGTGCCGGTGATCTCGAACTCGCTGGCGCGGATGCAGCCTGCCGTCTCGCCGCCGAAGGTGAGCGGGCGCCCCTGGCGAAGGACCGGGCGGCCGTCGCCATCCACCGCCTCGGCGAAGGAGAAGACGCGCGGCGGGGCGCCCTCGAGCGGCGGCTTCAGGCAGGCGCCCGCCTCGATCCGGAACCAGCCGCGGGTGACCATGCGGCCGCCATCCTCGGTGCCGAGCGCCGCCATGATGCGGTAGGCCGTGTCGTTGCACCAGGCGAAGCCCGGTCCCTCGCCAGCGCGCAGCGCGGCGAGCAGGCGGTCGAAGATGTCGGGCAGCGCCGCGGCATCGGCGGGCAGGTTGAGGTCGGTGACGAAGGCGCGCATGGCGCCGTCGGTCTTCGGACCTTCGAGACCGTCGATGGGGCCGGAATCATAGCCGAGCCGGGTGAGGAGGCGCTGGATGCCGGCGCGGCGCGCCTGGGGCAGGTCGTAGTCGGCCTCCTCCGAGAGGAAGAGAATGGCGATGCCTTCCGCCACCGTCGGCCTCACCTCGGCGAAGGGGGCCATCACATGGCCCGCCTGCCGGCAGGACTGGGCCGCGGGCACAAGGAAGTCACCCTCGCCGATGCAGAGCTGGCGCTGGTTCGGTTGGCCAAGGCTCGCGCCCGGCGCCTCGCCCACCGGGCGGGTGTGAAGGAAGAGCCGGCCGGGAGCCTCGGCCGTCTGCAGGATGGCGCGGCACTGGCCGGGATCGAGCCGGAACCAGCCACGGGTCGCCGCGGTCGCCTCGACCGCAACGCCGATGGCCGCCTCGGTGACGACGCTGGTGCGGTTGCACAGGCGCGTCTCCGCGGCGGCGGGGGCGGCGAGCGCCGCCGCGACGACCAGCGCCGCGGCGAGGCTCGCGAGCGCCTCACGCATGGATGAGCGTGCCGGCGCCGCCATCGGTCAGGAGCTCCACGAGGACGGCATGCGGGGTCTTGCCGTCGAGGATGACGACGCCTTCGACGCCGCGCTCGACCGCATAGATGCAGGTCTCGATCTTCGGGATCATGCCGCCGGTCACGGTGCCGTCGGCGATGAGCCGGCGGCAATCCTCGACCGAGAGCGACTTGATGAGGTTCTTGTTCTTGTCGAGCACGCCCGGCACGTCGGTGAGCAGGAGGAGGCGCTTTGCCCCCAGCGCACCGGCGATGGCGCCGGCGAAGGTGTCGGCATTGACGTTGTAGGTCTCGCCGTCGGCCGAGGTCGCCACCGGCGCGAGGACCGGGATCAGCTCCTTGCCGAGCACGGTGTCCAGCACCTTGGTGTCGACCTTGTCGGGCTCGCCGACGAAGCCGAGGTCCACCACCTTCTCGATGTTGGAATCGGGGTCGCGGGTGACGCGGCTGACCTTGGCGGCCTTCACCATGTCCCCGTCCTTGCCGCACAGGCCGATGGCCTTGCCGCCGGCGGCATTGATGAAGCCGACGATCTGCTTGTTGATGGAGCCGGCGAGGATCATTTCGACGATCTCGACCGTCTGCTTGTCGGTGACGCGCAGGCCGTCGACAAACTCGCTCTTGATGCCGAGCTTGGCGAGCATCTGGCCGATCTGCGGCCCACCGCCATGGACGACGACCGGATTGATGCCGGACTGCTCGAGCATGACGATGTCGCGGGCGAAGGAGCGGGCGCCACCCTCGTCACCCATGGCGTGGCCGCCATATTTCACCACGACGATCTCGTCGTCGTATTTCTGCATGTAGGGCAGCGCCTCGTTGAGGACGCGGCCGATATCCTGGGCATCAAGGGGCGTATGCGACATGGGCGGCTCCGGCGGTCGCGTCCCCTGCGGGATCGCGCTTGACGTGATCGCGTTCTCGCGCGCGACATGGCGGGGGTCTTAGCCGATTTGGCGGTGGGCGCGAAAGCGGCAAACCGCATCACGCCCGTGCGCCACGAGGCCGACACGATCGGCTTCCATGATGATGGGGCATGACACAGGCCACCGCACGGCCTATGGCTCACCCGTGAGGCCGGAGGCTTTGCGCCCCGGCTCACACCAGCTGCGAACGGAGACCATGACAGCACTCCGTTCCCGGACCTTCGACCTTCTGCTGGGCGGCTGGACCGCCCTGTTCGGCGCCATCATCCCCGCCCTGTTCTGGGCCGACGGTGCCCGGCTGCGCCATGTCTCGCGGCTCTGGGTCGCCGGCGTCATGGGCCTGCTGCGCCGCGTGGTCGGGCTCGACCATGTGGAGATCGGCAGCGCCAACCGCCCGGCCGGGCCCTGCCTCATCGTCTGCAATCACCAGTCGACCTGGGAGACGATCGCGTTCATCCGCCTGTTCCCCGATGTCGCCATCGTCGCCAAGGAGGAGCTGCTGAAGATACCGGTCTTCGGCTGGTACCTCCGCCACTCGCCGATGATCACCATCGACCGGGAGTCCGGGACCCAGGCGCTGCGCCGCATGGTGGAGGGCGCCAAGGCGGCCCTCGCCGAGGGGCGCCCGGTTCTCGTGTTTCCCGAGGGCACCCGCAAGGACCCGGACACGCCCATCGACTTCAAGAGGGGCGTCGAACTGCTCTATGGCCGGCTCGACGTGTCCGTCCTGCCGGTCGTGGTTAATTCCGGTCGCTTCTGGGGCATCGGAAGGCCGGCCAAGCGCGCCGGCACCATCACCGTCTCCTGCCTGCCGCCGCTGCCGCCCGGTCTCAAGTCCGGCGAGATGATGGAGCGGGCCGAGCAGGCGATGGAGGCCGAGCGGCGGCGGATCGGCTGACGCACCGTCGCGCCTTGACTTGGCAGGGCCGGCCGGCACAGTCCTGACGCCCCCGGGGGCCCGCGAGGCCGCACCACCCTTCAGGAGCATCCACCATGACCCTCGCCTATCCCGACCGCTTCTATCCCGTGGTCGACAGCCTCGTCCTGCTGGTCGACCTCGCCCGGACCGGTGTCGGCACGATCCAGCTGCGGGTGAAGGGTCTCCCCGAGGGGCAGGCGACCGCTCTCGTCCGCGAGGCCGTGGAGGCGGTCGCGGGCCTTCCCGTGCGGCTCGTCGTCAACGACTACTGGCGCGCCGCCATTGCCGGCGGGGCGAAGCACCTGCATCTCGGCCAGGAGGATCTCGCCACGGCGGATGTCGCGGCGATCCGCGCGGCGGGGCTGACGCTCGGCCTCTCCACCCATGACGAGGCCGAGCTCGACACCGCGCTGGCCCATCGCCCCGACTATATCGCCCTCGGGCCCATCTATCCGACGACGGTGAAGACCATGCGCTTTCCGCCGCAGGGGCTGGAGCGCATCCGCGTCTGGAAGCAGCGGATCGGCGCGATCCCGCTGGTTGCCATCGGCGGGATCACGCTGGAGCGCGCCCCGGACGTCTATGCGGCGGGTGCGGATTCCATCGCAGTGGTCACCGATGTGGCCGGCGCCGCCGATCCCGTGGCGCGGGCGCGGGAATGGCTGGCGCTGGAGCCGGCCGGGGAGTGAGAGGGCCGTTTCCTCGCGCCTCGACCTTGGCTTGAACGCGAACCACCGCCCGTCACCCCCGGCGAAGGCCGACAGGCCGAGGGAAGGGGGTCCAGGAGCCGGTGCACCACGATGCAGGGCAGAGGACCTCATGGGTCTCTTCCCAACGGTCCGATGCCCCATGGCCCTTGGATCCCCTTCCCCTCGCTGCGCTCGGCCGGGGATGACGGGAAGAGCCTAGAGCGCCATCCGCCAGAGTCTTGGCGGCGCTTTGGCGCGCCCAATGCCCGCCTCCCCCTAGCCACGGCCGCTGCGGAGCGTTACCTGACGCAACGAGCCGGCGGGCCTCTCGTCCGCCGCCGAGACCCGTCCCATGACCGCCACCGCGCCAGGCATGGGGGGCCCGGACGATCCCGGCTTCGGGATCTATGTCCACTGGCCCTTCTGCGCCTCCAAGTGCCCCTATTGCGACTTCAACAGCCATGTCCGGCACGTCGCGCCGGACGAGGCCCGTTTTGTCGCGGCGTTCCGGCGGGAGCTCGCGACCGCGGCGCGGCGCACGCCGGGCCGCACCGTCTCCTCGATCTTCCTCGGTGGCGGCACCCCCTCGCTGATGGAGCCGTCGACGGTCGGGGCCGTGCTGGAGGCCATTTCCGGGCTCTGGCCAGTCACGAGCGATTGCGAGGTGACGCTCGAGGCCAATCCGACCAGCGTCGAGGCGGAGCGCTTCCGCGGCTTCCGCGCCGCCGGCGTCAACCGCGTCTCGCTTGGCGTGCAGGCGCTCGACGATGCCGACCTGAAGAGCCTCGGCCGCACCCATTCGGCCGATGAGGCCCTGCGCGCGGTCGATGTCGCCCGCCGGCATTTCGACCGCTATTCGTTCGATCTCATCTATGCCCGTCCCGGCCAGACCGAGGCGGGCTGGGAAGCGGAACTGCGCCGCGCCATTGCCGAGGCGGCCGAGCACCTGTCGCTCTATCAGCTGACCATCGAGCCCGGCACGATGTTCGAGGCGCTGCACCGCGCCGGCAAGCTCGCCATGCCCGACGACGAGATGGGCCGGGTGCTCTACGACCTGACCCAGGCGATCTGCGCCGAGGCCGGCCTGCCGGCCTACGAGATCTCCAACCATGCCCGGCCGGGCGCGGAGTGCCGGCACAATCTCATCTACTGGCGCTCCGGCGATTTCGTCGGCGCCGGCCCCGGCGCCCATGGGCGGCTGACCCTCGGCAATGGCCGCATCGCCACGGCCACCGAGAAGCATCCGGAGACCTGGCTCGCCCGGGTCGAGGAGCAGGGCTCCGGCATCGTCTCGGAAGAGCACCTCATCCAGATGGAGACGGCCGACGAGTTCCTCGTCATGGGCCTCCGCCTCGCCGAGGGCATCGACCTTGCCCGCTACGAGGCCCTGTCCGGCCAGCCGCTGGACCCCGAGCGGATCGCCTTCCTGGAAGGCGAGGGCTTCGTCGAGCGCCTGACCGGCGGCCGGCTCAAGGTGACCCCGGCCGGCTTCCCCGTGCTCAACGCCGTGGTGGCGGATCTCGCGCAAGCCAGCTGATGTCGCCGCGTCAGAAGTTCAGGTAGCGTACGTCGGGCCCGTCCATGTAGGCGCCGACATCGGCCGGCGTCGTTGGCGTCACGCCCTCGATCAGGCCGGCCGCATTGGCACCCGGCGTATTGGCGAGATAGAGCGGGCAGATCTGCACCTGGGCACCCGCCTGGATGACGCCGCGCAGCATCTGCTGGGCCGTGACACCGGCGGGCTGGAAGACCGGTCCCGCGTAGCCGGAGAACGCCAGGTCGCCGCCGGCCCCGCACAGGACCATGCGGACGGGTGTCTGGCGCGTCAGGGCCTCACGCGTCAGCAGCATGGCCATGGCGTGGACCATCGGATTGGGCGAGGTGACGAGGACAAGCAGGCGCGGCTTTGTCTGCGCCTCGGACGGCGCCCCCGACATGAGGAGGCCTGAGACGGCGAGCGTGACGAGAAGAAGGCGCTTCAGCATGGACATCTCCGGATAGGGCTGGGCAGGGGCATGTCAGACCCTTGCCGCGCGTCTTGGCGCGCCGGCCGGTCACTGTCCGGCCGCCACGCTCTCCGCATCGCGCCTTCCTGCCCGCTCAGGAGCAGCGGGCGAGGTTGGCCCGCCCGGCGCGTCCGGCAAGTCCCTGAAGATGCAGACCATCTCCGGGCGACACGACCGTAGGGTCCGCTACGACTTGCGGTCCACGGAGAAAATTGCGTTCATCGCTTGGGGTGCTGAGATACCGACGGGGACCTGGCGCATGGTCGAGGGACGGGGCGATTTCGCCACGACGGACATGATCCTCAGGCACCCGCGCTTCGTCGCCGCACGCGACGGCTACATCGACACCCTGATGAGCCTCCACGAACTCCGGCCGACGCCGCTCGAACTGATGCGCGATGGCGGCCGCATCGTCGTCTACGGCGTCATCATGGCGCTGTGGGGCGGCTATCGCGAGGCGGTGCCGGAGACCTGGCCGAGCGTCCGTCGGCTGAAGTCGGAGGTTGCCCGGTTCGCGTTGGCGAGCCCGCGCCAGATTGACCTCGTTCTCGCCCGTTTCGTGCAGGCCGGCTATGTCCATGTCCGCGCGGCCCCGGGGGACGCGCGCTGGCGGCTCGTCCTGCCGACGCCGGGTCTCATCGAGCATGACCGGGCCTTCATCCGCGCCCATTACACCCCGCTCGCCGCCATGTTTGGCGAGGAGCCCTATGCGCTGCCACTCGTCGGCGATCTCGCGTTCCTGATGGCGGCGCGTGCGGCCTGGCTTGCCACGCTCGGGGCCATGGCGGAGGAGGTCATCCGCCCGAACCGCCCCGTGCTCCGCTTCTACGCGGCCTCGGGAGGGATGCTGATGCTGATGAAGCTCGCGCGGCTGCAGTCCCTGGCAGGCGGTGCCGCTTTCACGATCGATCAGACAGATCTCGGCCGGCGCTTCGGCGTGTCGCGCACCCATGTCCGCACGCTGCTGCAAGCTGCGGCGGCCGATGGCCATGTCGTCCTCGAAGGCCCGGGGCGGCTGCGGCTCGTGCCTGCCCTGCTGGACTCGCTCGACCTGAACATCGCCGAACGGCTTTCGCTTCTGGACCGCTCCCGTCATCGGGCGATGCGGGAGCTGATGGTGCGGGATCTGGAAGGCGCTGTCGCGCCAACGATCTAGCGACACGCCGCCGCTCCGCCCAAGGACAGGTTGCCATGGCCTTCCGTCGCGGGACGGCCTAGGCTCCGCGCCATGCCGACTGAACTCCGTGCCGCTCCGCCCGTCACCTTCGACCGCAGCCTCAAGCTCGAGACGCTGATCCGCCTGCGCTGGTTCGCGGTGATCGGCCAGACCGGCGCCATCCTCGGCGTTTACTGGGGGCTTTCGGCGGAACTGCCGCTGGACCTCTGCCTGCTCGCGGTGGCGGCCTCGGCCTGGCTCAACATCGCGCTGAGGCTGCGCTACCCCCCGAACCACCGGCTCTCCTCGCTCGCCGCCGGCCTGTCGCTGGCCTGGGACGTGGTGCAGCTCGCGATCCTGCTGCACCTCACCGGCGGCCTGGAAAATCCGTTCTCGTTCCTCTTCCTCGGGCCCGTCCTGATCTCGGCCACGTCGCAGCCGCCGCGGGCGACGCTGCTGCTCGGCCTGTTCACGGTGGCCTGCGCCACCTTCATCGGCCTGTTCCACCAGCCGCTGCCCTGGGAGTGGATGGACGACCTGCGCCTGCCGCCGCTCTATCTGGTCGGCGTCTATATCGCCCTGCTCATCTGCCTCCTGTTCATCGGCATGTATGTCTGGCAGGTGGCCGAGGAGCAGCGGCAGTTCACCGACGCGCTGACCGCCACCGAGCTGGTGCTCGCCCGCGAGCAGCACCTCAACCAGCTCGACGGGCTCGCCGCCGCCGCCGCCCATGAGCTAGGCACGCCGCTGGCCACCATCGCCCTCGTCACCAAGGAGCTCGCCGGCGTGCTGCCGAAGGACGGGCCGATCGGCGAGGACATGACGCTGCTGCGCGAGCAGGTTCAGCGCTGCCGCGACATCCTGGCCAAGCTCAAGAGCCTGTCGAGCGAGGACGCGCCCTTCGACACGATGAGCCTCGCCCAGATCCTCGAAGAGGTGGTGCAGCCGCATCGCGATTTCGGCGTGACCATCACCGTCGACCTGCCGGACAAGCGCGACGGGGAGCCGGTGCTCGCCCGCAACCCGGCGATCCTCTACGGCCTCGGCAACATCGTCGAGAACGCCGTGGACTTCGCCCGCTCCTCCGTGGTGGTGGCGGCGCGCTGGGACGCCGAGAGCGTCGCGGTCACCGTCATCGACGATGGCCCGGGCCTTGCGCCCGACATCCTCGAACGGATCGGCGAGCCCTATCTCACAAGCCGCCGCCGCAAGGGGCGGGGGCGCGAGGGCAAGAAGGGCGAAGGGGCGGAGGAGAAGACGGGGCTCGGCCTCGGCGTCTTCATCGCCAAGACGCTCTTGCAGCGGACGGGCGCAAGGATCCACTATAGCAATCGTCCGGGCTTCGAGACCGGGGCCATGGTCGAGGTCATCTGGCCCATCGGTGCCTTCTCCGCTCCGACAAGCGGCGGAACGTCGCGGCTTCCCGAGCCCGCGACGTCTTGAGGAAAGTTGCGGGATCCCCCACATCCCGATCACGATACCGTGCATGATACCGCCACCGACCGAGGATTGACTGCGATGCTGCCGACCGATTCCACCACGCCAGCCCCCGCGGTGAACCTTCCCGCCGATCGCACCCTGCTCCTCGTCGATGACGACAAGCCCTTCCTGCAGCGCCTCACCCGCGCCATGGAGGCCCGCGGCTTCGAGGTGACCTCGGCCGACAGCGTCGCCGAGGGTCTGGCGGCCGTGGCGCGCAACGCGCCGGCCTTCGCGGTCGTCGACATGCGGCTCGGCGACGGCAACGGCCTCGATGTCATCTCGGCGCTCAACGCCGCTCGTCCCGATGCCCGCGGCGTCATCCTCACCGGCTATGGCAACATCGCCACGGCCGTGACGGCGGTGAAGCTCGGCGCGGTGGATTACCTCGCCAAGCCTGCCGATGCCGACGAGGTCTTCGCCGCGCTGATGGCGCTGGCGGGCAAGACGGTCGACCTGCCGGAGAACCCGATGTCGGCCGACCGGGTGCGCTGGGAGCACATCCAGCGGATCTACGAGCTCTGCAACCGCAACGTCTCGGAGACGGCGCGCCGTCTCGGCATGCACCGCCGCACGCTGCAGCGCATCCTGGCCAAGCGCGCCCCGCGCTGAGGGGCAGAGGTCCAGCGGTACCGGCGATCCTCAGCCAAACGGCTGTCGCCGGATGTCCGGCGGCCGCTCGGCTCCTCACCCGTCATGCCCGGGTTCATCCCGGGCATCCACGACTTGACCACCGCCTCCTGAGAAGTCGTGGATGCCCGGCACAAGGCCGGGCATGACGCGGACAGGGTGTTGCCAGGCGAAGAATGGCGCGCAAGCGGCGTCGCCCGGTCCCGCCCTGTGTTCCCTCTAGAGATCCGTCAGGCCACGCGCCTGCGGATCGCAGAGCAGCGTCATCCGCGCGGCGGCAGCGCGGGCGAAGCGCAGCGTCATGACCTTGCGGGTCGGGGCGGCCAGCGCCCCGGCGACGCCTTCGCGCTGAAGCTCGGCCCCGTGGCCGTCGGCGAGGATGAGGCCCGCATCCTCCGGCAGGAGCTCCACCGGAAAGTCCGGCGCCACGGCAAAGAGCACCCGGTCGGCGTGCAGCCGGTAGTCCTCCCACTTCCGGTCGGCGCGGAAATCCTCGACTGAGGACTTCACCTCGACGATCCAGAGGAGGCCGTTGCGGCCGAGCGCGGTAAGGTCGGCGCGGCGGCCCGAGGGCAGCGGCAGTTCCGGCACCACGGCGAAGTCCAGGGCGGCGAGGAGGCGCGTCGTGCCGCGGGCAATGGCGAGGGCGCGCTCGGACTGGCGGCCATCGACGGGCGGCAGGACGGGGCGGAGAAGCGGGGCAGTCATCGGCGCATCATGCCGCTGCTTCGGCCGGAATGAAACGGGAACGGCGGGCCCGCGCTTCCCTTGCTGCCATTTTCGTGTATAAGCCGCGCCTTCGGAGCCTTTCACGGGCGCCGATCCGGCGGCACCTCGCCCCGGTCATCCGACCGCGCTGGACGACATCCCGGCCCGGCCGTCTTCAGTCCCCTCATTCAAAAGGATCTGCCGATGTCGATCTCCGACGCCCGCAAGGCCGAGCTCATCAAGGAATATGCCACCAAGGCCGGCGACACCGGTTCGCCCGAGGTCCAGGTGGCCATCCTCACCGAGCGCATCACCAACCTGACCGAGCACTTCAAGAGCCACGCCAAGGACAACCATTCCCGCCGCGGCCTCCTGAAGATGGTTTCCGCCCGCCGCTCGCTGCTCGACTACGTCAAGCGCAAGGACGAGGCCCGCTACAAGACGCTGATCGAGCGTCTCGGCATCCGCCGCTGACCCTTCGGACCGGCCCCGGCGAGTGATCGCGCGGGGCCGAGCCGCATTCCGGGTGCCGATCACGGCATCCGCAAAAGGCCGGGCGCGGTCCGCGCGCCGGCCACGCCACAAAGGCACGACACTGGACAACCCGACCGCCATGGCAGGATCGCAAGGGGCTCGGGGCCGATAAGGCCCGGACCGAGCCTCTCGCCGTCTTGCGCATGGCTGTCCGTCGTCCGATCCGTCCGAGAAAGGAAAAGACAATGTTCGACATTCATCGCGAGGAACTGACCTGGGGTGGCCGCAAGCTGGTCCTCGAGACGGGCAAGGTTGCCCGCCAGGCCCATGGCGCCGTCATCGCCACCTATGGCGAGACCACCGTCATCGCCACCGTCGTCTCCAACTACGAGCCGAAGGCCGGCATCGACTTCTTCCCCCTGACCGTGAACTACCAGGAGAAGTTCTTCGCCGCGGGCCGCATCCCCGGTGGCTACTTCAAGCGCGAGGGCCAGCCGACCGAGCGCGAGACGCTGATCTCCCGCCTCATCGACCGCCCGATCCGCCCGCTCTTCGTCGAGGGCTACAAGAACGAGACGCAGGTCATCGTCACCACGCTCTCGCATGACCTCGAGAACGATCCGGACGTGGTGGCCATGGTCGCCGCCTCGGCTGCCCTGACCCTCTCCGGCGTTCCCTTCATGGGCCCGGTGGGCGCCGCCCGCGTCGGCTACATCGACGGCGAGTACGTCCTGAACCCCTATGTCGACGACATGAAAGAGTCGAAGCTCGACCTCGTCGTTGCCGGCACCGCCGACGCCGTGCTGATGGTGGAGTCCGAGGCGCAGGAGCTGTCCGAGGAGGTCATGCTCGGCGCCGTCATGTTCGGCCACAAGTACTTCCAGCCGGTCATCAACGCGATCATCTCGCTCGCCGAGAAGGCCGCCAAGGAGCCCCGCGACTTCACCCCGCCGGACCATTCGGCGCTGGAGACGCAGATGCTGGCCCTGGTCGAGAAGGACCTGCGCGCCGCCTATTCGATCCGCGAGAAGACCGCCCGCTACGCCGCCGTCGGCGAGGTGAAGAAGAAGGCCATCGAGGCTTTCGCCGGCGAGGGCGAGGGCAAGTTCGACAAGCAGGTCGTGGCCGGCGTCTTCAAGGAGCTGGAGGCCAAGGTCGTCCGCTGGAACATCCTCGACACCGGCAGCCGCATCGACGGCCGTGACCTCGTCACGGTCCGCCCGATCGTCTCGGAGGCCGGCGTCCTGCCGCGCACCCACGGTTCGGCGCTGTTTACGCGCGGCGAGACCCAGGCGCTGGTCGTCACCACGCTCGGCACCGCTGAGGACGAGCAGTTCATCGACTCGCTGACCGGCACCTACAAGGAGAACTTCCTCCTTCACTACAACTTCCCGCCCTTCTCGGTGGGCGAGGCCGGCCGCATGGGCCGTCCCGGACGCCGCGAGATCGGCCACGGCAAGCTCGCCTGGCGCGCCATCCACCCGATGCTGCCCGCCAACCACGAGTTCCCCTACACGATCCGCGTCGTGTCGGAGATCACCGAGTCCAACGGTTCCTCGTCCATGGCCACCGTCTGCGGCGCCTCGCTGGCGCTGATGGACGCCGGCGTGCCGCTGAAGCGTCCGGTGGCGGGCATCGCCATGGGCCTCATCCTCGAGGGTGAGCGCTATGCGGTCCTGTCCGACATCCTCGGCGACGAGGACCATCTCGGCGACATGGACTTCAAGGTGGCCGGCACCGCCGAGGGCATCACCTCGCTGCAGATGGACATCAAGATCGCCGGCATCACCGAGGAGATCATGAAGGTCGCCCTCGGCCAGGCCAAGGGCGGTCGCGAGCACATCCTCGGCGAGATGGCCAAGGCCCTCACCGCGGCCCGCGCCGAGCTCGGCGAGCACGCGCCGCGCATCGAGAGCTTCAAGATCCCGACCGACAAGATCCGCGAAGTCATCGGCACCGGCGGCAAGGTGATCCGCGAGATCGTCGAGAAGACCGGCGCCAAGGTGAACATCGAGGACGACGGCACCGTGAAGGTGGCCTCGGCCAACGGCGAGTCCATCCGCGCCGCCGTCAACTGGATCAAGTCGATCACCCAGGAGCCGGAGCTCGGCATGATCTACGACGGCACCGTCGTGAAGGTCGTGGACTTCGGCGCCTTCGTGAACTTCTTCGGTTCGCGCGACGGCCTCGTCCACATCTCCCAGCTCGCCAACCAGCGCGTCGGCAAGGTGACCGATGTGGTCAAGGAGGGCGACAAGGTGAAGGTGAAGCTGCTCGGCTTCGACGATCGCGGCAAGACCCGCCTGTCCATGAAGGTCGTCGACCAGGCGACCGGCGAGGACCTCGAGAAGAAGCAGAAGGAAGCCGCCGCCGAAGAGGGCGACGCCGCGGAGTGATCCGCCGGCGGCCTTCCCGCAAGGCTCCAGACATCAGAAGGGCGGCCCTCGGGCCGCCCTTCTTGCGTTCGGGGAATAGCGACCTCAGTCCGCGGCGAAGCAGTAGAAGCGGCCGCCGCCGCCGGTGGCGCGCAGCGAGGGCATGTCGCAGCCGCGCGAGGGGTGCGAGGCGTTCCAGGACAGCGCCGGCGGCTCGGTGTTGAGGCCCATGCGGTCGTGGTGGCCGACCATGGCCGAGCCCTCGCCGTTCTTCGTCCAGTTGCCGCAGGTGCGGTCGGCATCGCCCGAGAAGGCCGTGCCGTCGGTCTGGGTGCCGGTGAGGATGTCGTGTTCGTTCGGCGTGTCGCCGCGGCCATTGACCATGGCGCCGCTCTCGGTGAGGGCGGTCTGCTTGGTCAGGTTGTTGGTGCCATGCAGCTCGGCGACATTCGCCGCGATCACGACGCCGCGGGCATTGGCCCAGGGGCCGCGGCCGATGCGGTCGCGGGCATTCACCGCGCCGGCCCCTTGCGTCGACAGATAGGCCCGCCAGGTCCGGTTGCCGGCGCCCACGGCGGCGGCCAGCGCCTGGCAATGGCGGTCGGCGCCGGCGAGGCCGCCGAGATTGCCGCCATCGAGCGGCGCCGAGGTGATGAAGAAGCCGAGCGGCCCCTGCTGCGCCATCGCCGCTCCGGCGGTGAGCACGGAGGCGCAGGCGCCCGCGAGCGCAAGTTTCAGGATCTTGGTCATGGTGTCCTCCCCGGACGTGATGCCTTGTTCCACGGCGGCATCTCGGGGAAAGCCTAGGGATGAGCCGCGGGCGTCACCAAGACACGGTTGGGTGAGACAGGTAACCCTGTTACGCCGCCCGGCGTTCCTCAGGCGCCGAAGAACCGCGTGACGTCGTCGAGGACCGGCGTGAAGCGCAGGAGCGGCGCCAGCGCCAGGACGGTGCCGGCATGGCCGACGCCGTCATACTTCCGGACGGTGACAGGCACTCCGGCGCCTTGCAGGCGCGCGGCCAGCGCGTCGGTGTTGCGGGGCAGGACGGTGGTGTCCGCCGTGCCGGTGCCGAGGAAGATGCGGGGCGCGCCACGCCGGGCGAAGCTGATCGGCTGGGTCTCGGCGGGATTGCGGGCATTGCCGAAGGCGGCGCGCGTCGCGGCGACGTCGAGGGGGAGGAAGTCGTAGGGGCCGGAGAGACCGGCCGCGGCGCGGATGGCGGAGCGCGGCGCGCCGGCACGAGCGAGGTAGCGCGGGTCCAGCGCCAGCATCATGGCGTTGTAGGCGCCGGCCGAATGGCCGAGGAGATGCAGGCGGTCGGCATCGCCGCCATAGCGGCCGATGATGCGGCGGACGGTGGCGAGGGCCGCCGCGCCATCCTCGATGAAGGCGGGGAAGCGCACCTCCGGCACGAGGCGGTAGTCGGCAATGACGGTGACATAGCCACGCGAGGCGAAGGCGTCGCCGACGAAGCCATAGGTGCCCTTGTCGCCGCTCGACCAGGAGCCGCCATAGATGAAGAAGGCTACCGGCGCGCGGGCGACCGGCCCGGACGGCAGGTAGATGTCGAGCATCTGGCGGGGATGGGGGCCGAAGGCGATGTCGCGGGTCGGCAGGCCCTGTGCGAGGGCCGGGGCGGCGGGGAGGGTGAGGGTGGCGAGCGCGCCGGCGACGAGGCCGCGGCGGTTGGGATGGGACGTGGTCAATCAGGGCTCCTGCGGCATCGGTTGATGCGGGAACGGCGGACGGGGCCGTTCGGTTGCAGCGATCACCCGGACGTTACGAGGGGTCGGAGGGGTTGGATTGGCCCCTCACCCTTCCCTCTCTCCGCAAGCGGGGAGAGGGGGCAACAGCGTGGCGTCAGATTCATGAGCCGTTGCGCTTGGCACTTCGCCTGAGAAGGACCGCGACGTCGTGGTCCCCCTCTCCCCGCTTGCGGGGAGAGGGAAGGGTGAGGGGCAACGGCACCCGGCAGGCCGGGCAGTACCGCACCAGCGCCTAACCCTTCTGCTCGGCCAGCTTCTTCACCGGCCCGGCCGCGACGATCTCGCGGCGCTCGGCATAGGCCTCGTGGTTCTCCTCGATGCGGCCGAGGTCGTAGAGGTAGTTGACCATCACGCCATGGGACTGGCGCAGGCCCGCTTCCGACAGGTCCGCGCCGGTGTTGATGCGCTCCAGCCGCGCGCCATTGCCGAGATGGAAGCGCGCGACAGGGTCGAGCGGCCGGTTGCCGCTGGTCTTGGCGGTGAGGAAATAGCGGGCGGCGCAGCGCGCGAGCAGCTTGTCGATCTTCTGGGCGCGCAGGCTGTCCGCCCGCCAGTCCAGCGCATCGAGCGCGTCGAGAAGCGTGCGCTCCTCGTCGAGGAGGAAGCCCGTCTCGGTCTTGCGCTCCTTGGCGAGCCATTTCGCAAAGCCCGGCACGGGGGATAGCGTGACGAAGGTGGTGAGCTTCGGTAACTCGCGCTTCAGCTCCTCCACCACCTGCTTGATAAGCAGCGAGCCGAAGGAGATGCCGGCAAGGCCGGTCTGGCAGTTGGAGATGGAATAGAAGACCGCGACGCGGGCGTCGTCCGCCGCGAGCGGCGTGCCCTCCTCGGCGATGAGCGGACCGATGGCGCCGGGGATCTCGGCGGTCAGCGCCACCTCGACGAAGATGAGCGGCTCATCTTCCAGACGGGGATGGAAGAAGGCGTAACAGCGCCGGTCCTCGGGCTGGAGGCGGCGGCGCAGGTCGTCCCAGTCGCGGATCTCGTGGACCGCCTCGTAGCGGATGATCTTTTCGAGGATGTTGGCCGGCGTCGACCAGTCGATGCGCCTCACGACCAGGAACCCCCTGTTGAACCAGGACGAGAAGAGATGGACGAGGTCGTCGTCCAGCACCTTCAGATCGGGATTGTCCGGCAGATGCGCCAGCAGGTCGTCGCGCAGGCGGACGAGGTCGAGCGTGCCGCGCGGGGCGAGGTTGAGGCGGCGGATGAGCTCCTGGCGGCGCGGCTCGGCGGCGGCGTGGAGGGTCGCCGCGCAGGCCGGCGACGGGTCGGCCTGATAGGCGGCGATGGCGGCGTCGAGCCTGGCGCGATCGGCGCCGAAGCCGCCGGAGAGGTCGCGCAGGACCGCAAGGCGTCCGGGGGCGTCGAGAAGGCGATAGGCGTCGAGGATGGCGCGGGCGACGGCGGTGCCGGAGGCTTCGCCGCGGCGGGAGAGCAGGGTGCGGGCGAGGGCGGTGACGTCGGCGGCATGGCGCGGCGGAGCTTCCACCGCTTTCAGGCCGATGAGCTCGCGGCTGCGGCGCGACACCGAAGCCAGGAGGTCGGAGACGAAGGTCATTGGCGGGCCTCCCTCATCCGGGCGAGGCGCCCGGCGGGGATCATGCTGCCACAGAATGCTGCGCCGCGGCGAGAGGCCTTCTCGCCGCGCCGATCAGCCGATGGGCTGCCAGTCGATCCGCAAATCGTCCTCGCGGAAGGCGAAGCGCTTGAGGTGGTCGGCGACGACCTCCTCGAGGGTGGGGATGCGGTCCACCGGCGCCTCGAGGCGCAGGCTCAGGACGTCGCCATTGGCGCTCAGCACCAGGGCGGCATCCTCGCTGAACGGTACCTTGCCCTGCCTCTCGTCGAAGGAGACGGAGAACTTGTGGCTCCAGTGCTTGCAGAGCTGCTGGAGATAGCGGCTCGCATGGGCCGTGACGACATCGGCCAGAGATACGGTCATGACGAAACCTCCGAGGAACTCCTCGCGAAGCTTCGATGTGAGACCAAACCGCCGGCCGCGCCATCCCGTCCGCTCGCAGGGCTCCTGCGCGCGGCCGGAATGCCCGGCAGCCATGCGTTTCAGCGGTTCTTGAAGGCCGGCTTCCGCTTCTCGGCGAAGGCGCCCATGCCTTCCTTCTGGTCCGCGAGAGCGAACATCGCGTGGAACACGCGGCGCTCGAAACGGATGCCCTCCGCAAGGGTGGTTTCGTAGGACCGGTTCACCGATTCCTTGGTCATC
This sequence comes from Phreatobacter oligotrophus, assembly GCF_003046185.1. Lineage (NCBI taxonomy): Bacteria > Pseudomonadati > Pseudomonadota > Alphaproteobacteria > Hyphomicrobiales > Phreatobacteraceae > Phreatobacter > Phreatobacter oligotrophus. Next base: position 34,307 of record NZ_PZZL01000003.1, on the reverse strand, counting down.
ATGACGGTCGGCAGCGACATGTCGGCGATCTGGGAGGCGACCTTCACGGCCTCATCCACCAGCTCGGCGGCCGGGATGACGCGCGAGACGAGGCCGACGCGCTCGGCCTCCGCCGCATCCATCATGCGGCCGGTGAGGCACATTTCCATCGCCTTGGACTTGCCGACGAAGCGGGTGAGGCGCTGGGTGCCGCCAGCGCCCGGCATGACGCCGAGCTTGATCTCGGGCTGGCCGAACTTCGCGGTGTCGGCGGCGAGGATGAAATCGCACATCATGGCGAGCTCGCAGCCGCCGCCGAGGGCGAAACCGGCCACCGCCGCGATCATCGGCTTGCGGCGCTGGGCGACGCGGTCCCAGGAGGTGATGAAGTCCTCGAGATAGCTCTCGGGGTAGGTCTTGTCCTTCATCTCCATGATGTCGGCGCCGGCGGCGAAGGCCTTCTCCGAGCCGGTGATGACGATGCAGCCGATGCCGGGATCGCGCTCGAAACCGTCGAGGACGGTGTTGAGCTCGGCGATGAGCTGGCTGTTCAGGGCGTTCAGGGCCTTCGGCCGGTTGAGCGTGACGAGGCCCACCTTGCCGCGGGTCTCGACGATGAGGGTCTCGTAGCTGGCCATGGACGGTCCTCGTTGGGAGATGAGCAGGCGAGGAGAGCTAGCGGAGGCGCGCGGGCCTGTCATCTCCGCCGGTGGGGGAATGGCGGGCTCAAATGCCCCACCCGCACCCTCCCCGCGCTCCGCGCAGGGAGGGGGACCAAGGCGTCCCGCTCGTTCTTATGGGCTGGGCCTGGCCCAGCCGGTGCCGATGGCCCGCGGCGCCATGGTCGCCCTCCCCTTGGAGCGAAGCGCAAAGGGGAGGGTGAGGGTGGGGCATTCAGTCTGGCACCGCCCCTTCCGTCATGGCCGGGCTTGTCCCGGCCATCCACGACTTGAACACCGCATCTGAAGGGAATTCGTGGATGCCCGGCACAAGGCCGGGCATGACGCGTGACGGTTCGCGAGTGAAACCAGAGAGAGGGCCGGCCTCGGAGATGCCCCTCACACCCGCCGCAGGCTGACGCTCTCGATGCGGTGGTCGCTCTCCTTCTTCAGGATGAGCTTGGCGCGGTGGCGGGTCGGCAGGATGTTGTCGCGCAGGTTGACGAGGTTGATGCCGTACCACAGCGCCAGCGCCGTCTTCATCGCCTCGAAATCCGACTTCTCGGCATAGCGGCGGAAATAGCTCTGCGGATCGCGGAAGGCGGTCTCGCGCAGGCGCATGAAGCGGTCGAGATACCAGCGCTCCAGCACCTCTTCCTCGGCATCGATGAAGATCGAGAAGTCGAAATAGTCGGAGACGAAGGGGATGGCCTTGCCCTCGCGCGGCGGCCGGCCGGTCTGCAGCACGTTCAGGCCCTCGACGATGAGGATGTCCGGGCGGTCGACCTCGACGGACGCGCCGGGCACCACGTCATAGACGAGGTGGGAATAGACAGGCGCGCGCACATGTCGCTCGCCCGCCTTGACCGCGGCCAGGAAGCGCAGGAGAGCCTTGGTGTCGTAGCTCTCGGGGAAACCCTTCTTCTTCATCAGCCCCTCGCGCTCCAGATGGGCGTTGGGGAAGAGGAAGCCGTCGGTGGTGACGAGATCGACCTTCGGCGTGTTCGACCAGCGCGACAGCAGCGCCTGCAACACGCGCGAGGTGGTCGACTTGCCCACCGCCACCGAGCCGGCGACGCCGATGACGAAGGGGATCTTCACGTCCTTGGCGCCGAGGAAGGACTGCGAGGCGCGCGACAGCTTCTGCTGGGCGGCGACATAGAAGGACAGGAGGCGGGAGATCGGCAGGTAGATCGCCTCGACCTCCTCGATGGAGAGCCTGTCGGTGAAGGAGCGCAGCTTCACCACCTCCTCCGGCGTCAGGGTCATCGGCGTGTCGGCGCGCTTCTCCGCCCATTCGGCGCGGGAGAACAGCCGATAGGGCGACGGGTTGCCGTTTTCCGGCTCGACGAGGGCGGCGGCTGCGAGGCTCGCGGGCATGGACTGTTCCCGGCTTCAGGAGGCCTTGGGGCGGGACGCCTTTTCGGCATGACCCGACTGGGCGGTGCGGCGGGCAAGCTCGGCCATGACCTCGTCGAGGCCGATGCCGCGGGCACGCCAGACGACGAGCAGGTGGTAGAGGACATCGGCGCTTTCGGCGACGAGGCCCTGATGGTGGCCCTCCGTGGCGGCGATGATGGCCTCGATCGCCTCCTCGCCGAACTTGCGGGCGCAGTGCACGGGTCCCTTGGCGAGGGAGGCGGCCGTATAGCTCTCGGACGCCGGCGCCGCGGCACGGTCGGCGATGATCGCCTCGAGGTCGGCAAGCGAAAAGGCACTCATGGAACGGAAGGTCCCTGTCGCGGGGCGGCGGCCGCGGGCGGCCTCCGGAAGTGGCGGCATGATGCAGATTATGAGGCCGATGTCACGGTGGCAGATGGGCGAAGGCCGGGCACGAGGTCCCGCACCATGAAACGCGCGTCCGCGCCATAGCTTGCGAGCTTCTCGGCAAGGGCGGGGACCCTGGCCTCGGCGAAGCCCTGGCGCCGCCAGAACCCGGCCGAGCCGTTGACGGCGACGAGGCTCATGGCGGGGAGCCCGAGACGGGCCGCATGCTCCGCCAGCGCCGCGACGATGGCAGGGGCGGCACCGCTGCCGCGGGCGGTGGGCAGGAGCGCGAGATCGTGGATGTAGTAGCTGGCGGCCGGAGCGGGCAGGGCGCCGATCAGCCGGTTCAGCGGCGGGCAGCTCTCGGCTGCCCAGGGGTGGCTCAGCACATAGGCGAGGATGGCGTCCCCGTGGTCCAGCACCCGGCAGCCCTCGGGATGGAGGGCGAGGCGCTCGGCGAAGATGGCGGGGTCTTCGGGAAAGTCGGGATGGACGGCATCGGCGATGGCGAGCACCGACGGCAGGTCGCCGGGCGTCATGGTCCGCCAGCCGGGGATCAAGGACGAGTTCATGTGCCTGCCCGGCGCCAGGCAGCCTCCACGCGCGACGGCTTCTCGTCGAAAACGGCGGCGCCGACCCGGGTCACCTCGCGGGCGAGGCGCCCATGGCGGGCGGCGATGCGGGCGAGCTTGGCGCGGCCCACCTCGTTGCGCTCGATGCGGCGGGAGAGCAGGTCGAGGTCGCGGATCGCGCCCATGAGCTCGCCGAGGCGGTCGAGCTTGCCGGGTTTCGGCGCGCTGCCGCGCGGACGGACCTCCTCGAGGGCCTCCACCAGATGCAGGCAGTCCTTGATGCGCTTGCGCGCCTCGTGCAGCGGCTCTTCCTCGTGGGGCGTGGCCTCATAGGCGCGGTAGGCCTCGCGCGCCTTGCGATAGGCGCGGGCGACCGCCTTCGCGAGGTAGTGCTTCGGGGCGTCTTCGGGGGCGAGGCGGGCGATGACGCGCGCCTGGCGCTCCAGCGCACCGCCGAGAGCTGCGAGGTCGATGCGCTCGCCGCCCGCCGGACCATTGCCGCGGGCGCCGACGGTGCGGGCCGCCTCCTCCAGTGCATGGGCGTCGCGCAGCGGCGCGAGCGTATGGGCGAAGGCGCGCAGGAACCCGTTCTCGCGCTCGACGGCGGGCTTGGCGAGGGGCCTCAGGGCGCGCAGGAGGCTGCGCGCCCGCTTGATGTGGCGGCGGGCGAGATGCACCGCCCGGACATGGTCGGCCTCGGTGGCGAGAAGACGCCCGGCGGCGCGGGCATGAGCCCCCGCCGCGCGGGCAAGATCCCGCGCCTCGGCCACCGGCTTCACGCAGCGACCCCGGTGCCGATCGGGCAGGAGACGCCGGTGCCGCCGAGCCCGCAATAGCCGTGCGGGTTCTTGGCGAGGTACTGCTGGTGATAGTCCTCGGCGTAGAAGAACGGCCCGGCGGTCAGGATCTCCGTCGTGACCGCGCCATAGCCGCGGGCTGCCAGCGCCTTGCCATAGGCCGCCTTCGAGGCCTCGGCCGCGGCGCGCTGCGCCTCGGTCGTGACATAGATGCCGGAGCGGTACTGCGTGCCGACATCGTTGCCCTGGCGCATGCCCTGGGTCGGGTCATGGCTCTCCCAGAAGGTGGCGAGCACCTGCTCGGTGGAGACCTGCGCGGGGTCGTAGACCACCAGCACCACCTCGTTGTGGCCGGTCATGCCGGAGCAGACCTCCTCATAGGTGGGGTTGGGGGTGATGCCCGCCGCATAGCCGACGGCGGTGACGAAGACGCCGGGCAGCTGCCAGAACTTGCGCTCGGCGCCCCAGAAGCAGCCGAGACCGACGACGATGGTCTCGAGCCCCTCCGGGAAGGGCCCCTTCAGCGGGCGGCCGTTGATGAAATGCCGCTCGGCGGTGGGGATGGCCTGCGCGCGGCCGGGCAGGGCCTCGGCAGGGGTGGGCAGGGAGAGCTTCTTGCGAAATCCGAACATGGATACCTCCTCGATGCCCCTCATTCGCGCGGCCGGGCCTCGATGTTACTCCAGCCGCGACGTGGCGGGAACATGGGAGCCCTGCGCGAAAAAGCAACACGGCTGCGTGAGCCGGGAGGCCCTCACCGCTTCGTGCCTTGCTCGTGAAGGCCAAGGGGGTGTTGGTCCAGGAACAGGAGGCGCGCATGTCCCTTTCGCCCATCCGTCCGCTCGACCTCAGCCGGCGTGGCCTCATCGCCGCTCCGGCGGTGATCCTGCTCGCCCGGCCGCTGGCCGCCGTGGTGCTGCCGACGCCCGCCCAGATGCGGGGCCCCTATTACCCCACGGTGAAGCCGACCGATTCCGACATGGACCTCACCGAGGTGAAGGGCCGGCCCGGCCGCGCGGCGGGCGAGGTCATCGAGATCGTCGGCCGCGTCCTGTCGGCGCGCGGCGGGCCCATCGGCGGCGCGACGGTGGAGATCTGGCAGGCGGACCACCAGGGCCGCTATCACCATCCCCGCGAGAGCGCCGGCTCGGCCGATCCGAACTTCCAGGGCTTCGGCGCGGTGCGCACGACCGCGACAGGCGACTATCTCTTCCGCACCATCCGGCCGCGCTACTATGGCTCGGGCAGCTTTATGCGGACGCCGCATGTGCATTTCCGGGTCGTGGCGGAGGGGCGTCCCGAACTCGTCTCGCAGATGTATTTTCCCGGCGAGGCGATGAATGCCCGCGACGCGCTGTTCCGCGCGCTGCCGGGCGAGGCGGCGCGCGATGCCCTCACCGCCCGCGAGGAGCCGGCCGACCTGCCGCGCTACCGTTTCGAGATCGTGCTCGCCTGAGGGATCAGCGCCGGCCGACGACGCCGATCTGCGGCCTGCGGCTCCGGCCGACCCACATCAGCAGGGCCCCGAGGATGAGGCCCGCGGCCGCCGCCGGCCATGCGATGACGGTCAGGGCGGCGGGATCCCATAGCCAGTCGGGTCCTTGCGCGCGCAGCACCGTTTCGACCCGCGCCAGGCTCTCGGCATGGATCGAGCGCCAGACCTCGGAGAGCGAGGTGACGATGAGCCGTTGGCCGGCGATGGAGCGGGTGCCGTCGATGACCACCAGCACGAAGCCGGCAGCCATCAGCAGGAAGCCGAGGAAGCGGAGGGGAAAGCGGAGCATGGCCGGTCCGAATCGTCTCCCTCGGGGCGCAGGCGGGCGGCAGATTACCAGCCCGCGAGCGGCGCGCCACGGATGAAGAAGAGCAGCGTCACCAGCACGAAGATGGGAATGAGGATCGCCACCGACCAGACCATGTAGCCGAAGAAGGAGGGCATCTTCACGCCCATGTCCTTGGCGATGGCATAGACCATGAAGTTGGGCGCGTTGCCGATATAGCTGTTGGCGCCCATGTAGACCGCGCCCGTGGAAACCGCGGCGAGCGTGATGCCGAGCGGCCCCATCAGCGTCTTCGGATCGCCGCCGGCGAGCTCGAAGAAGACGAGATAGGTGGGCGCGTTGTCGAGAAAGGAGGACAGCGCGCCGGTCAGCCAGAAATACATGACATTGTCGGGCGTCCCGTCGGGGTTGGTGACGAGGGCGACGAGGGGCGCGAGGGCGCCGTTGCGTCCCGCCGCGAGGATGGCGATGACCGGCACGATGCAGATGAAGATGCCGGCGAAGAGCTTGGCGACCTCCTTCACCGGCCCCCAGGAGAAGCCGTTCTGCTCGCGGAAGATGGGATTGGCGAGCTTCAGCGAGGCGAGGCCGCCGGCCAGCATGATGGCGTTGGAGACGATGTCCTGCAGCGGAAAGGCGACACCGGCGAGCTTGAACGCGATGCCCGGCTTCCAGTAGCCGCGCAGCAGGATGGCTGCGACGACGACGCCGATCAGCGCCAGCATCTCGAGGCCCTTCACGCCGACGCGCGAATCCGGCGTCGGGTCCGGCTTCACGCGGCCCTCCTTCCGATAGAGCCAGGTGTCGAGCCCATAGAAAATGGCCAGCAGCGCGCCGAGGACGATCACCGTCTCGGTGAACAGGGCCCGCGTCGTCCAGAAGAAGTCGACGCCTTTGAGGAAGCCGACGAAGAGCGGTGGATCACCGAGCGGGGTGAGCGCGCCGCCGCAGTTCGAGACGATGAAGATGAAGAAGACGACGACATGGACATTGTGCACCCGGTCGTCATTGGCGCGGATGATCGGGCGGATCATGATCATCGAGGCGCCTGTCGTGCCGACGAAGCTCGCCAGCACCGCGCCGATGGCCAGGATCGCCGTGTTGGTGCCCGGCGCGCCGTGGATGTTGCCGGTGACGAGGATGCCGCCGGCAATGGTGTAGAGCGCGAAGATCAGGATGATGAAGGGCAGATACTCGGCGAGCATGGTGAAGACGAGGGCGCCGAGCGCCTGGTCCATCGGCACCAGCGAGAGCAGCGGTACGACGACCAGCGCGGCCCAGAAGGCGGCGATCTTGCCGTAATGGTGCTCCCAGACATGGGGGTAGAAGACCGGGCCGGTGGCGATGCAGAGCAAGAGGCCGGCAAAGGGCAGGCACCACAGGAGGCTCATGCCGCGCCCGTCGAGCGCCGCCGCCGCAAAAGCGGGCTCGGCCGCGCCGCCGAGGCCCAGCGCGACCAGGGCGGCCAAAGCCGCCAGCCTTCCGAAACGTCCCATCTCTGCCCCTCTGCGCTCTTGCCGGCGCTGGTCCCTCACGTGTGAGGGCCATCCCTCGCGTTCTAGCGGCGGTGCGCGCCGGCTGGCAATGGCCGTGGGGGATTGCGGCGAGGACCGGGGCGTTGCGACGCACGGCGCGGCCCTCCCCGATTGCGGCGCGCCGCACGATCCGCTACACACGTCGCACGGCTTGCACCCGTAGCTCAGCTGGATAGAGCGTTGCCCTCCGAAGGCAAAGGTCACACGTTCGAATCGTGTCGGGTGCGCCAGTCTTTTCAATAGCTTACGCGGGTTGTCGCGCTTCGGTCCTAGTCCCGGGTAACACCCGGGTAACACGCCGCCGTCTTGTAGCAGAGTTGCTCGCTCAACGCGGGCGCCATTCGTAGCTCCACGCCATATCAGGCTAAGGGTGCTCGCGCCGAGCGGCGCCGGAAACAAAGGCGCGGGGTTAAGAGTGCGCTATTGATCGGCAAAGCGCGGGGCAGGCAGCGCCCGTGCGCGGGACATTTTGGGCCTCGCCCCAGGTCACGACTAACGCAATTGACCGAAACTAGGGGGGCCCACCCCGGGTACCCTATTCGTATCGGGTGCACTCCACCGGCCCCCGAAACGGCCGCCAAGGCGCCTATGAATAACACCTTGGGCTTGTAGACCGCAATTCCTGCTATGTTAGATAGGGTCCGGGAATGGGAGAATTTTTGCGGTGGAACTGGTTCGCGAAGTCGGCCTCTGGGTCAAGAACGCTGTTCTGAATTGTGCATCGTTGCTGAGAGACGAGTCGGCACCCGGGGTGGTCTCTCTCGGCCTGCTGTTTCTGCTCCTAGCCTGCATTGTCCTCTTTGGGTGGACAACGTACCGGCGGCGCTCGGCATTGATCTGGCTAAAGCAAGAGTTTCGCGCGGCTTTCAGCGAGGCTCCTTCCGAGGCGGCGGTAGTGGAACTCGGGGCGGCGCTCCGCAAGGGTGAAGACAACGCCGCACTCCGACCCGTGGTCGCTGCCTGGAAGGAGTATAGCGATACGCTCGTAAAGCATACCCAAGACGGTCAGGTCGTCCTGCGCAATGCGGTTCGCCCGTCGGCATTCTTCAATCTCGATGATCTGCATTTTTCGCCCGGATTCTGGCGCATCGTTCCCGGGCTTTTTGTTACCACGGGTCTCTTTCTCACCTTTCTGGGCCTCATCTCAGCACTAAACTCGATGGCGACTCCGGCGGGAGTAGGCTCGGCGGACGTCAATATCGATATCAACGGCCTGCTCACGATCGCGTCGGCCAAGTTCATCATGTCCTTGACCGGCCTGCTCTGTTCCATCGCGTTCACGGTCGTGCTGAGGGTGGGTACTGGCCGCATCGATCAGGCCATCCATCACCTTTGCACCGCCATTGAGAGCCACCTGACGTTCATCAGTCTGGAGGAACTGGCGGTCGAGCAGTTGGCGACAACGCGCGAGCAGCGCGAGCACTTCCGGACGATTGGGCTCGAACTGGTCGCAGAACTTGGGCGTCCTCTTCGCGAGGAGCTTCCCGCCCATATCTCCAGGTCCATCGGCGAAGCCATGTCACCACTGCTGCAGCAGGTGGGTCAGATCGGCGCTACGGGGATGGAAGGCATGGTCAGGGACCTGTCCTCGCGCTTTTCCGAAGATGTGGGTCGTGCGCTTTCCCAAGCAAGCGACAAGCTTACGATCGCGGGAGAGCGGATCTCAGAACTCTCGGCTCGCATGGACCAAAGCTCGGGTCGAATGGGAAGCGAGATGGAAAATGCAGTTGGTAGGCTGACCCAGACCGTTGAAGATCTGCGTACAGCTATGGGAGCGACCGCCAAAACCGCCAGCAGCGCCCTCACGCAAGGCACAGAGCAGCTGCTCTCCGCCATGAATGAGACGCTCCAGGGAATTCGCGACAATACCGGCGAAGGCGCTCGGGCAATAAGCGCCGCAGCCCTTGAGATGCGCCAGGCTGCTGAGGCCTTCCGAGCCGAACTGGAGGAGGCGACCAAGACTGGTTCCGGCGCGGCCCGCGAACAAATGCAGGCGGCCTCGCAGGCAGCGAGCAGCGCAATAGACGGTGCCGGCAGAAGCATCCTCGATGCATTCGACAAGCGAGCCGGTGACATCGCTAAGGCGACCGAGGCGTTCTCCTCAAAAGCGGCTGAAGACCTGTTGGACCCGCTGGGCCAAATATCCGAGCGCCTCAAGAGTGTCGTTACCGAACTGACAGGCGGCATGTCCTCCCTTGGGCGCTTCTCGGATGGTATCCGAGCCGGAGCTGAGGCAACTGAGCAGGCCGCCGGTCATTTTCGCGGGGCCTCCAGTGCCTTCGTGGAGGCGGCCACTCCGCTCCGTGCCAGCACGTCCAGCATTGAGGTGGCCATCAAGCATCTTGCCGATGCAACCGCGAACATATCTGACACGGTCGGTAAGTCTGCGGCGGCTACGGCCTCCAGCGCTGCTTCCGCTCTCGCCAGTGCGCAGGAGATCCTCGGTGGCGAAGCGAAGGCTATCGAAGCCTCACTGTCAGGCATCGAGGCCATGCTTGAGAGGCTGCGCGGACAAGGCGACCGCCTTGACGACATGGATGAGAAGCTCGGCAAGGCCTTTGAGGCCTATCGAACTCAGGTCGCCTCTGCTGTTGAAGGAATGTTCGGTCACGTTAGAGAAATGCAAGCCCAGCTCAGCCCGGCGCTCGATACCCTGCATTCTATCGTCGTGCAGGCCGAGCAGTTTGCTCCCGAGTCGCGGAGACGGTGATGCGCGGCATCTCTAGGCGCCGCCTTCAAGAAGATGAGGAGGAGTCGTCGTTCGTCTCTATGACGGACCTGACGGTCAGCTTCCTTTTCATCGTCATGATCCTCTTGGCTTACTCGGCCTCCAAAATGGCTACGAGCCAGACGGTACCGAAGGCGCTCTACGACACGGTCGTCCGCGAACGTGACGTGATCGCCGAGGAGAAGGCCCGCCTCGATGCTGAGCTCAAGGAGTTGCGGCTTCTCGCCGAGGGGCGGCGCATCAGAATAGACCAGTTGGAGCAAAAGATTGCCGAGCTGGAAGCGCGGCTAGCCGAGAAGAACCCGCTCGAAACCTACATGGCGCAAGTGGCTGACTTGCGCCGGAAGGTGCTGGAGGGTCTGCGGGCTCAACTGAAGCTCGATTTTCCAGAGCTACAGGTGGTCGTGAGCGAGCAAATGGACGCGCTGCGCTTCAAGGGCGATGGCTTGTTCGACAGCGGCCGCTCCAAGCTTGCCGCAGGTCGATCGGATATCGTTCGACGGTTGGCCACGCGCCTAAACGAAATCCTGCCCTGCTACACGCTGGGCCGCTCTGCACGCTGGAACTCCACATGCAACAGCGTAGGTGCGATCATTGAGGCCGTTCAGATCGAAGGCCACACCGACGTCACCGGTTCTGAGAACGCGAACGTCACGCTGTCGACCGAGAGGGCGAACGAAACCTTTTTTGTCATGAAGGAGCGCGAGCCAGGCCTCACATTGCACCAGAACATGCGGGGCCAGCCTGTCATGTCGGTCGCAGGTTATGGAGCGATGCGTCCGATTGTTGACAATGCGACCCCCGAAGGCAGGGCCACCAATCGTCGCATCGATCTCCGCATCATCATGTACACACCTCAATCCTCCGATGAGATAGAGAGCATCAGGCGGCGGCTGCGAGAAAGTGTTGGGGAGGTGCCGCGATGAAGCTTGCGGCGCTCCTTAAGCAACCCCCTGGGTTCAATCCGCCAGCCTTGGCTGAGCCTGCGCAGCTGCGCGCCGCCATAGGTCGTGTGCTTGCGCGATGGCCCGACATCGTCGCCGACCCGCCCGAGAATGATCGAGAGAAGCTCGTCCAAGAGATGCTTAGGCGGCTTGATGAGGACGATTGGTCGGACCTGCCAACAGCGTTCGTTACCAAGGCCGCCCGCGCCCTTTTTGATCCTCTCCGGCGAAGCCGTTCTGATTTGGCGAGGTTGAGACAATTCTACGTTGAAGAACTGAGCGTTTCGACGCGCAGGAGTTTCCTCGGAGGGATGGCTTCGGTTTATGTCGGGAGCTATGAGCCCGGCGCTCCCCATACGCGAGCATTGGCGTCAGCTCTTCAAGCTGCGCGCTCTCGGCTCGGCGGCCGCTGGGTAACGTTGGAGGAGGAACTGCCGGAGTGGCTCGATCCGGTATATGCGCCAGAGATCATCGCGGCGCGAATGACCAAAATGGCGCACCCCTGGGGCGAGCTGAAGGCAATGGGGTTCAGCGCTCCCCATGCTCCCGGTCTGATGGACCATGCTCATCTTGAGTTCGTGCGACTAACTCGCCCGGTTCTTAGCCACCGCTCCGGGCAGGAGCGGCTGTTTGGCTGGCTGAGGCCCGAGGGACAGGAAGCGAGAGCCTCAGGCGCTGCCGAGGCTATCAGCGCCATTCTCGGCCACTGGCTCGCCCGCGACCCATCGTCGGAAGACCAGCGATACATCATCGAAAACCTCGTTGGTTGCTACGGCGACCCGCGCGTGTCTGCCAGCGGCGCCTGGGCAGGAGTCCCCGAGCAGCATCGAGCCGTAATCCTTCGCTGGCTGACAGGGGAGAACATTCGTTTCTTCCTCGACGTCGTATCGGCAGTCGAGGAGAGCCACATGTGGGAGCCACGACGAAAGTTCTGGCTTTCGCTCCATGAGGAAGGCCGCATTGACGGTGCCTGGGTGGCCTTCAGCGCGGAAGCTGCGAATTATGCTCGTCATCAAGCAAGGGCGAGGAGCGGGCAATCAACGCTTCGCTATGGACTACAGACGGCAGGCGGATCCCGCGTGAACACGTCGCTGCTGGTGCTCAAAATAGGAAACAGAATAGTAGTTGAGGGATCTCATAGCTATAAGATCCATATTTTCCGTGCCAATTCCCACCACGCGCCTAGTTTGTATCAAGCCCGTTATGATTGTGAGCAAATCCGGCTTTCTGCTGGTGTAGATGCTAGAAGCCATATCGGTGACTGGCAGGGTTGGGTACGAGAGCGGATCTAGCGGGGTTCTGGTGAAATTCGACTATTCTGTAACGCCCGAATGCATCACGCTTACCCCCAGGAGTGACAGTGCGGGTTTCCTGCCGCGCCTCTTAGGAAAAGTGCCTCGGGTAGATCTCGAACACCTACCGCCTCAGGAGCGCGACCTGCTATTGGCCATTGGCGACCTTAGGGCGCTAGGCGACGGAACCCCGGGATCGCTTCAAATCGGCGCGCGCGAGGTCGTAATGTCTCACCGCCTCGCAGCCTCTCTCAACGCCAAAACTGCTGAAGTGCTGGGGCTCCCGCCACTTGTCGATCTAACGCTCAAGACCGATGTCGAGGGCCTAGTTGGAAGCCCTAGCTTTCGTCTGCACTACGAGTGGCAGAGGCATGGCCAGCGCCAACCTGTCCAGCGGCAAGGCGCTATTCTCAAAACAGCCAACGGCGATCGAAGGCTTCCCCTCTGGATCCTGGAGGCGGTCGAGATGGCAGATTCGTTTGGCAGGGGCTCCGATACGGAGCACTGGGAGGCGCTAGCAAGATTTCGGCAGGCCCTCGATCCCGGCATTACCGTGACGGCCTCGACGCCCACCGCACGAGTCTCGATGACGGATTTCCTCTCCAACCTTGAGGTCCGTCTCGCTGATCGATTCTCCATCAGTCCCAGCGCTTCTGCCGATGACTTCGAGGTGCTCCCGTTCTCCAAGCGTAGTGTCGGAGACGGCTCCGATCCAGGCCGAGATGAGGGCATCTCGGAGGCTGAAAGCGAGCTCACTGGGGAACCCTTGCGGGTGTTTCAAAGGCGCGTGCGAGAGAGAGGGAGCCTCCCCGCATATCGTCTGGCGCCAGGAAGTTATCTCGTCGTAGACCGTTCTGCGGCTCTGGCACTGGAGACATTTGCACGCGTTCAAAGGGAGCCGGCTGCAGAACGTGCGGCGTTCATCAAAAACCCACGTACCAGGATCACAGAGGCTTACGAACAGGCCCTTCACGAAAGCGGACAGCTAGAAGGTTTGTCGCCCGAGGCGCAGGAAGAGGCGATTGAGACTGCGGTCGGCCCGGTGTTTGTGGAGACTAGGGAATTCTCCGAGCGCGTTGTAGGCGTCGCCGTCTTCGAGAAGGCGGACCGCGAGTTCAGCTCCAGCGGTACCACATGGCTGCCAGAGGACTTTGCCCGGAGGCTTGCCGAGCACGTCTCGCGCCTGTCGGACCAAGAGCTCACCGATCTGCGGGAGCGACTTCAGGTAGCGATCGACGACCAGCAGCCGACATTGCAGACGGGCGACCTAGAACTGCCGGCCCGTCAGGAGGCGGTCAATCTGATCGACGGAGCTATCGCAGCCCGCGCGCATTCCGCCACCGAGGCCACTTCTTCACCCGAGCCAGAGAAAGGTCCGGTCGTCCTTACGACTCTGGACAATTTCGAGGAGCTGCGTTGGCAGGCGGAACTTCGTCCGCGCAAGGCGTCTATTTCGGTTGACCTGCCATCTACCATTCTGACGTCGTTGAAAGAACATCAGGTCGAAAGCTTTAATTGGCAGGTTGCAGCATGGCGTTCAGGATTCCCCGGCATCCTGAATGCCGACGAGCAGGGCCTTGGCAAGACCCTCCAGACGATCGCTTTTTTAGCCTGGCTCAAGGAGCATATGGCTAAGGCGACCCAGGGCGTGCGTGGCCCAGTGTTGGTGGTTGCTCCAACTTCGCTACTACAGAACTGGGAACAGGAGGTGGAGCGGCATTTGCGCAAGCCCGGTCTCGGACACCTTATCCGGCTCTATGGCAGCAGCACCAAGGGTCGGAAATTCTCCGGGGCGTCAGGCCTCGACACCGATGCTGGGGAGGCCAAGCTCGATCTGGAATTCCTGCGAGAGGCAGTGGCCGAGGGCCGAGCCCATAGGTTCTGGATCCTCACGACCTATACGACCCTGTGTAATTACCAGCACTCTTTGCATCGCATTCCCTTCTCCGCGGTCGTCTTCGACGAGATACAGACGTTGAAGAACCCGGTAAGCCTCCGTGCAAACGCGGGGCGATCGGTCAACGCTGATTTCCGTATCGGCCTGACAGGAACCCCAATCGAAAACAGCGTCACCGATCTTTGGGCGGTGATGGATGCTCTCAGCGTTGACGCTTTGGGCTCGTTGTCGCAATTCCGGCAGCGATATGCCGCGTTCGACAAGGAGACTATGGCCGAACTGCACGGCCGAGTCTTTAAGCCGGCCGGCACGTTCCCGCCACTAGGCCTACGGCGCCTCAAGCAGGACGTGGCAAAAGACTTGGAGCCGAAGCGCCGTCGCCTTCACCCCCGGCTCATGCCCCCGAAGCAGGAGGCCCACTACGAAGACGCCAAGCTTAAACTGGCTACGGGTGGTCTGGGTGCCGCTCTCAAGGCGCTTCATCACATTCGCACGGTGTCCGTTCATCCTGCCATCGGTGAGGACGACGGCTTCATCGAGGCGTCCGCGAGACTGCGGGCGACGTTCGATATCTTGCGCGAGATTGCCCGCAGACGAGAGAAGGCCCTCGTCTTCATCGAGCATCGCCAGATGCAATACCGCTTTATCGAGTTGGTGCGGTCAGAGTTTGGCCTTGACCGCGTCGATCTCATCAATGGCGACACGCCCATTTCACAGCGTCAGGCGATCGTAAACCGGTTTCAGCGCCACCTCGAGAACGATGGTGGGTTCGATGTCCTGGTTCTCGGCCCGAAGGCTGCGGGCACCGGTCTCACCCTGACAGCTGCCACACACGTCATCCATCTCTCGCGCTGGTGGAATCCCGCGGTGGAGGAGCAGTGCAACGATCGCACGCACCGAATCGGGCAAACCAAGCCGGTGACCGTCCACGTTCCCATGGCGATCCACAGCGGCTATCGCGAGCAATCGTTCGACTGCCTGCTTCAAAGTTTGATGCAGAGAAAACTGAATCTGGCGCAGGCAGCGCTATGGCCGATGGGCGATACCTCTGAAGACGCCGGCGAACTGCAAAGGGTTCTCATGGCAGACGAACGGCAGACAGGAGGTGACCCGTTGCAATCCGCGATAACAGCGATGTTCGAACGCGATCATTTTCCACCACCTTTTTTCGATCAGGACGGGTCTGTGCCCCTGCCGTGACAACTCACTGGCCTGTGCGGCGAAATTCGATTTCGCGGCCTCGCGGATGATCAGGACGGATCGCCAAAATGGCGATGCCTTGACGTCTTGCAATCACCGATGGTTCTTCTGAATATCTCGTTTCTTTTCGCGCGCGTCGGTTCGGCGCGCGCGTTCGGATATCAGCAGAACCGTGAACAGGACGTTGCGGACCGATGAGCAGTGCGTTTCAGACCAACAAGATCGCGTTGAGCGACCTTCTGCGGGCCTGCCACGAGGGTAAGATCCAGCTTCCCGACTTTCAGCGCAGCTGGGTCTGGGACGAAGACCGGATCAAGAGCCTCATTGCCTCTATCTCCCGCGCCTTCCCGGTTGGCGCCCTTATGACGCTTGAGACATCCGGCACGGTCAATTTCAAGCCACGCCCGGTCGAGGGCGCGCCGATAGCGGCCCTGACGGTCGTGCCAGATCAGCTTCTGCTGGACGGTCAGCAGCGCATGACCTCCCTCTATCAGGTCACCATCCGCAACCAGGTCGTGCGGACGGTCACACCGAAGAAGAAGCGGGTGAACCGATGGTTCTACTTCGACATCCAGAAGGCGCTCGATCCGGATGCTGACCGCGAGGAGGCCATCATCGGCGTTCCCGAAGATCGCATCATCCGAGACAACTTCGGCAAGGACATTGTCCTCGATCTCTCCAGTCGGGAGAAGGAGTTCGATGCGCTGATGTATCCGCTGTCCATGGTCTTCGATTGGAACACCTGGCAGATGGAGTTCGTCGGCCACGCCAACAAGGCGGGCACGTTCAGCGAGACCTGGCCCATCATCAGCCGCTTTCATGCGGAGGTCATCGAGAACTTCGCCAAGTATCAGGTGCCTGTGATCGCCCTGGACAAATCGACGTCCAAGGAGGCGGTCTGTCTCGTGTTCGAGAAGGTGAACACCGGCGGTAAGCCCCTCGACGCTTTCGAGCTCGTCACCGCGATGTATGCGGCCGACGGGTATGAGCTTCGGAAGGACTGGTACGGCGATGGCAAGGACCTGCCCGGACGCCATACGAAGTTCGCCACGCACCTGAAGCTTGCTGACGCAGAGAAGGGTATCCTGTCCGAAGTCGGCAACACCGACTTTCTCCAGGTCATTTCCCTTTTTCACACCCGCGAGCGCCGGCGCCAGGCGGAGGCCGAGGGACGGCAGGGCAAGGAGCTGCCCCAAGTGACCGGCAATCGGCAGGCGCTTCTGAACCTCCCGCTCGACGCCTACAAGAAGTTCCAGGGAAACGCCGAACGTGGCTTCCTGACCGCCGCGAAATTCCTCCACACTCTGCACATCTATCGGGTGTTCGACCTGCCCTATCAGTCCCAGCTGATCCCGCTCGCAGCGATACTTGCTGAGATTGGTGATGCCTGGGAGCACGAGACCGTGCGTGCACGCCTCACGCAGTGGTACTGGAACGGCGTATTCGGCGAACTCTACGGGTCCGCCGTCGATACCCGCATCGCCAAGGACTTTATTGAGGTGCCGGACTGGGCCTTGGGCCGCTCCTCCGCGGAGCCCACGACCATTCGCGATACGATCTTCCGTGCGGACCGGCTGCGCACTATGCGCATGCGCCTGTCGGCAGCCTACAAGGGCGTGAACGCGCTGCTAATGCAGGAGGGGGCACGCGACTTCCGCTCCGGTCAGAAATTCGACCACACCGTCTTCTTTGGCGAGAACGTGGACATCCACCACATCTTCCCCCGGGCCTGGTGCGAAGCGCGCAAGATCAAGGCGGACGTCTACGATTCCATTATCAACAAGACACCGCTCGCCTATCGCACCAATCGCGTGATCGGCGGCGATGCCCCTTCGATCTATCTGAACCGGCTTGAGAACGGTTCTGCCGATCGCCCGGCTATCCATCGTGACAATCTGGATGCGAGCCTGAGCTCCCATCTCATCGCGCCGGCCCTGCTGAGATCAGACGAGTTCGAGGCGTTCATGGCCGATCGCCAGGCGCGCCTGCTGGCGCTCATCGAGAAGGCGACCGGCAAATCCTCCTACCGCGGCGATGTGGCCGAGGAAGGGACGGATGCGGAGCGCGATGATGACAGCATGGAGGCCGAGCTCACTATCCCGGTGGCGGAATAGCGCGGCAACCCTGGATGCGAAGCAGCGGGTGAGCTGCTACGCATTCGGGCCTCAGACAATGTGCAGGTGGGTTTCATGTCCGGCGGGCAACGCGATCGCTTCCTTGACGTGCTGACGGAACTCGGTGGCTCCGCAGGCAATATGCGCCTTAGAGACGCGCTGCAGTGGGACGAACAGACTTATGATAACGTCAAGGCGGGCCTCGTTGAGGAGGGCATGATCGTGCCCGGACGAGGCCGCGGCGGCAGCGTCGCACTCGCCGGTAGATCAGCGCCGTCCTCCGAGGACAGCAGGACTGAGGATGTGCCCACGCCGGCGCCTAAGTCGCCCAAGCCCTCCCGCAAAGCTGTCGAGAAGGGCGGCGACCTTGGCATCGAGGCGGAACTTTTCAAGGCTGCCGACAAGCTGCGCGGCAACATGGAGCCCTCCGACTACAAACACGTAGTGCTCGGCCTAATCTTCCTGAAGCACATCTCCGACAGTTTCGAGGCGCGCCGAGCCGAGCTGCTCGCCGAATATCCTGACAGCGTCGAGGACCGGGACGAGTACCTCGCGGAGAACGTCTTCTGGGTGCCGCAGCCCGCGCGCTGGTCGCACCTGCAGGCCAATGCCAAGCAGCCGGGCATCGGCAAGCTGATCGATGAAGCGATGCTCGCCATCGAGAAGGACAATGAGAGCCTTAAGGGCGTGCTGCCGAAGGACTATGCCCGTCCCGCCCTCAATGCCGTGATGCTCGGCGAGTTGATTGATCTCATCTCCGGCATCGGCCTCGGCGCAAAGAAGGGCGAGGCACGCGACGTGCTCGGCCGCGTCTATGAATATTTCCTCGGCCAGTTCGCGGGCTCGGAGGGCAAGCGCGGCGGCGAGTTTTACACGCCGCGCTCAGTGGTGCAGCTGATGGTCGGCATGATCGAACCCTTCAAGGGCCGCGTCTACGACCCCTGCTGCGGTTCCGGCGGCATGTTCGTGCAGTCGGAGAAGTTCGTCGAGGAGCATGGCGGCCGGATCGGCGACATCGCGATCTACGGACAGGAGTCGAATTACACGACCTGGCGGCTGTGCAAGATGAACCTCGCGGTGCGGGGCATCGACGCCGACATCCGGTGGAACAACGAAGGCAGCTTCCACAAGGACGAACTGCGCGACCTGAAGGCCGATTTCGTTCTTGCCAACCCGCCGTTCAACATCTCGGACTGGGGCGGCGAGCGGCTGCGCGATGATGTGCGCTGGAAATACGGGACGCCGCCAGCCGGCAATGCCAATTTCGCCTGGGTGCAGCATATCGTCCACCACCTCTCGCCGGCGGGCGTCGCTGGCGTGGTGCTGGCCAACGGCTCGATGTCATCGACACAGAATGGCGAGGGCGCAATCCGGCAGGCGCTGATCGAGGGCGCGAATGGCGCGCCGGGCGTCGTCGACTGCATGGTGGCGCTGCCGGGCCAGCTCTTCTACTCGACCCAGATCCCTGTCTGCCTCTGGTTCCTTGCGCGCGACAAATCCAACGGCATCGCCCGAAGTGCCAAGCTGCGGGACCGGCGCGGCGAGGTCTTGTTCATCGATGCACGCAAGCTCGGTCAAATGGTGGACCGCACGCGCAAGGAATTCTCCGAAGCCGACATTGAGACGATCACCCGCGCCTATCACGCCTGGCGCGGTGAAGGTGAAGCAGGCGTCTATGAGGATGTGCCGGGCTTCTGCAAGTCCGCGACCTTGGAAGAGATCAAGGATCACGGCTACGTGCTGACGCCGGGACGGTACGTAGGCGCGGCGGACGCAGACGATGAGGAAGCTCCTTTTGCGGAGCGCTTCGGCGCATTGAAGGCGGCGATATCGACCCAATTCTCCCAGAGCCAAGAGCTATCACAAAAGATCACCGCGCTTCTTGAAAAGGTGGCCTCCGATGGCTGATCGAGTTCGTCGTCGTTTAGGTGAAATAGCAGATCTCAACTGGGGTGACACAAATACGACGAAAGCGTCATACACGCCGACTGGGTTCCTTGCCTTTAGCGCCACAGGCCCGGACGGCTTTCTACCGTATCATGACTTTGATCGGATTGGTGTTGTCCTAAGCGCGATTGGCGCCAATTGCGGGCAGACTTGGCTGGCTCGTGGAAAGTGGTCATGCATTAAGAACACAATCCGCTTCTGGAGCAAATCACCCGATGCGGATACTGAATTTCTCTATTGGTATACCCGCAATCCGGACTTTTGGCCTCGCCGTGGATCGGCCCAACCGTTCATTTCGCAGGGAGATGCTCGGTCACTGTTCATCGACTTGCCTGATCCAAGCACTCAAAAGGCCATCGCCTCTGTCCTCGGCGCGCTCGACGACAAGATCGAGTTGAACCGGCGGATGAATGAGACCCTGGAGGCGATGGCGCGGGCGATCTTTAAGGATTGGTTTATCGATTTCGGCCCCACTCGCGCGAAGATGGAGGGCCGCGCGCCCTACCTCGCGCCGGACATTTGGTCCCTCTTTCCCGACCGCTTCGATGAAGAAGGCAAGCCGGAGGGGTGGGAGATGGCCAAACTATCCGACTTCATGCATTTTCAGGGCGGCACCCAGCCGCCAGCAAGCGAGTTCATTGATAAGCAATCGGAAGGTTATGTCCGGCTATTGCAGATTAGAGACTTCTATACCTCTTCCCACATCACTTTCATAAGGGATACAGATCGGCTTCGAAAGGTCCACGTTGATGATATATGCATTGGACGATATGGTTCAGGAACTGGAGACGAAAAAGACAGCCTAGGCCGGATGTGTCGCGGCCTGACCGGCGCAATAAACGTTGCCCTTGTAGCCGTCGAGCCGCTATTTAATTGCAGAGAATGGTTGGCGACCTACATTGGAAGCGGCGACTTTAGACGTGCTGTTTCTGGTGGATCATCCAGAGCCGTGCAAGCAGGATTTCGGCAATCCGATTTAGCGTTCGTATCGGTCGTGCGAGCGACCGCTGAAGTCCACAATGCTTTTGAGGCGATCGGAACGCTGGTTTGGGAAAGAAAAAAGTCATCAATATCTGAGAATGAAACCCTCGCCGCCACTCGCGACTTCCTGCTTCCAAAGCTCATGTCGGGCGAGGTTCGCGTCAGGGAATCCGAAAAACTCCTCGGAGAGGCCATATGAGCTGGGACTTTCTAGCCGGCTCGCCATTCTGGGCTTTGGTCGGTGTGATTGTCGGTTCGGCGTTGACCACGTTGAAGGACGTCTATCTGGATCACAGGAAGCAATCCCGCGATGGCCGCTACGCGGCGCTTCGACTGGTCGCGATCTTCGAGCTTTACGCTGAGGCATGCCTTGAAGTGGCGCGCGATGATGGCGAGACGGTGCTGACAGAAAATGGATGGGACGAACGCGTGCCAGCGGTTGACCGGCCGCTGCTAGGTACGCTCCCTCAAGACATCGATTGGAAGGCGCTTGATGTGGACCTCACATATCGCGTCCTACGGTTTCCGGTGCGGATTGCCGAATGTGAACGTTCGATCCAGTTCATGTTCAGCGAAGTCGCCGCCCCCCCGGACTACGATGAGGGCTTCGAGGAGAGACAAATCCGGTACGCGGAATTGGGTTTGGAAGCACGAAAGCTTGCCGATGATTTGCGGCGAACCCACAAGCTGCCGACGGAGGAGGCGGAGGGTCCAATTGATGCCCTCGGAGCTTTGGCCACTGGCATCAACAAAGCTCGCGAGCAGCGACGTGTAACGCAAGCTTCTGCAACAAGCCTGTTCGATGAGAAGGTCCCCTAATGGCCTACCTCTCCGAAGCCGCGATCGAACAGCTGGTCCTGAATCACCTTGACACGCTGGGCTATGCGCTGGCGACGGATGCCGAGATCGGGCCGGACGGCACGACGCCGGAGCGGGAAGCTTCTTCGGACGTCATCCTGTCGCGGCGGCTGACCCAGGCCGTCGATCGCCTTAACCCGGCCATCCCCGCCGAGGCACGCGCCGACGCACTTCGCAAGGTGCTGGCGACCGAGATGCCGTCTCTGTTTGAGGAGAACCGCCGGCTGCACAGGCTGATGGTCGAGGGCGTGGATGTCGAGTTCCATAGCGCTGATGGCACGATCCGCGGCGACAAGGTGCGCCTCATCGACTTCGACAATCCCGACGCCAATGATTGGCTGGCGACTGGCCAGTTCCCGGTGGTGGACGGCCGCGTCAGCCGGCGTCCCGACATCGTCATCTTCGTCAATGGTCTGCCGCTGGGGGTCATCGAGCTGAAGGCCCCGGGAAGCGAAGCCGCGACGCTTGCCGGCGCGCACAGTCAGCTCGAAACTTACAAGAGCCAGATCTCCTCGCTCTTCCGCACGAATGTGGTGCTGGTGACCTCGGACGGTCTCGCCGCGCGGGTCGGGTCCCTCACAGCCGATTTCGAACGCTTCATGCCGTGGCGGACGACCGATGGGGCTACCATCGCACCGCGTGGCCAGCCCGAACTCTGGGTACTGATCGAGGGCATCTTTGAGAAGCGACGACTGCTCGCCCTCATGCGGGATTTCACCGTGTTTGGCGAGACGGGTTCGGGTCTCTCCAAGATCATCGCCGGATATCACCAGTTCCACGCGGTGGGTCGCGCTGTGCAGTCGACCTTGCGCGCACTGGCTGTGAACAGCGGCGCAGCGCCAGCCAACGGCCCTGGCATGAGTGAGGATCCGGGAGATTTCGGCCTGCCGGGCGTTGTGAGCTACAAGGCGGGCGACCGCCGGATCGGCGTGATCTGGCATACGCAGGGCTCGGGGAAGAGCCTCCTGATGGCATTCTATGCCGGCCAGCTCGTGCGTCATCCGAAGATGGAAAACCCGACCATCGTCGTGGTCACGGATCGCAATGATCTCGACGATCAGCTCTTCGGCACCTTCGCCATGTGCCGCGACTTGATCCGACAGACGCCCGTCCAGGCCGAAAGCCGGGACGATCTTCGCAAGGAGCTGAGGCGCCGAGTTGCCGGCGTAATCTTCACGACGATGCAGAAGTTTGCACCGGCGGCTGGGGAAGCGACCTTTCCGGTCCTCACCGAGCGGCGCAATGTCGTCGTCATCGCGGATGAAGCGCACCGGAGCCAATATGGCTTTCGCGCAAGGCTCGAGCGCGAAACCGGCACCATGGTCTACGGCTTCGCCAAGCACCTGCGCGATGCCCTGCCGAACGCCTCGTTCATCGGCTTCACCGGGACGCCCATCGAGTCGGACGATGTCAGCACGCCGGCCGTGTTTGGGGACTATATCGACATCTACGACATCAGCCGCGCCGTCGAGGATGGCGCGACCGTGCCGATCTATTACGAAAGCAGGCTCGCCCGCATCGAGTTGCCCGAGGACGAGAAGCCGCAGATCGACGCCGAGATCGACGAGCTGACCGAGGACGAAGCCGTCTCGGAGCGGGAATTGATCAAGCGGAAGTGGGCCGCGATCGAGCGGCTTGTTGGTTCAAAGACACGCATCGACATGATCGCGGCCGATCTGGTCGATCATTTCGAGCGACGCATCGCGGCGCTCGATGGCAAGGCCATGGTCGTCTGCATGAGCCGCCGCATCTGTGTCGCGCTCTATGATGCGATCGTCGCGTTGCGGCCTGCCTGGCACAGCGACGATGACGCCTCCGGCGCGGTCAAGATCGTCATGACCGGGTCCGCCTCGGATCCGCAGGCCTGGCAGCCACACATCGGGACGAAGGGGCGCCGAGACCTGCTTGCGAAGCGGGTCAAGGATCCGAACGATCCTCTGAAGCTGGTCATCGTCAGAGACATGTGGCTGACGGGCTTCGACGCTCCGTCCATGCACACCATGTATATCGACAAGCCGATGAGGGGGCACGGCTTGATGCAGGCCATTGCCCGCGTTAATCGCGTGTTCCGCGACAAACCGGCCGGCTTGGTCGTCGACTATATCGGCATTGGCGACAACCTGAAGAAGGCGCTGCAGCAGTATTCCGGGGCCGATCGTGACCAGACCGGCATCGACGAAGGGAGGGCCATCGCGGCGCTCCTGGAAACCTATGAAGTCGTCAAGGCGATGTTCCACGGCTTCGACTATGAGCGTGGGCTTGCCGGCACCCCGCAGGTGCGATTGTCAGTGCTGGCCGAGGCGATTGAATGGATCCTCTCCCGCCAGCACGAAGCTGCGGCGCGAGAGACGAGCGAAGACGGGAAGCGGCGCGAGAACAGGCGCTATCAGGACGCGGTGCTGGCCTTGTCCAAGGCCTTCGCCCTGGCGGCCGCTACCGACGAGGCGCGCGCTCTGAGAGACGAGGTCGGCTTCTTCCAGGCAGTGCGAGCGGCGCTGGTCAAGTCTGCCGACACAAGCGGGCGATCCGGTGCCGATCGTGAATTCGCCATCCAGCAAATCCTCGACCGGGCCGTCATCTCAACGGAGATCGTCGACATCCTTGCAGCGGCAGGAATCAAGACGCCGGACATTTCGATCCTCTCCGACGAGTTCCTCGCAGAGATCCAGCAACTGGATAAGAAGAACCTCGCCCTCGAAGCCCTTGAAAAGTTGCTGAACGGAGAGATCCGGTCACGGACCCGGACCAACGTGGTTGAGACCAAGCGCTTCACCGAACGGCTCGAAGAGGCGATCGCTCGCTATCACTCCAATGCCATAACGACTGTCGAGGTCATTCAGCGCCTGATCGAACTCGCCAGGGACGTGCGCGCGGCCCTGAGGCGCGGCGAAGAGGAGGGATTGTCACCGGACGAGATCGCCTTCTACGACGCCCTCGCTGAGAACGAGAGTGCCGTTGAGGCGATGGGCGACGACAAGCTGAAGGTAATTGCCCACGAGCTCCTTCAGAAGCTGAAGGGCAATGTCACCGTCGACTGGTCGCACCGCGAGAGAGCTCGCGCAAAGATGCGCGTTCTGGTGAAGCGCATCCTGAAGACTTACGGCTATCCGCCTGACCTGCAGGATGCGGCCGTGCAGACCGTCCTGAGGCAGGCAGAGGCGCTTTCCGCGAGCTGGGCGGCCTGAGGCTTGCGGGCGGGTGTCTTGCTGGGTGCTTGCGATGGAAGAACTTCCTGCCGCTAAGCTTGGACTCGAGCGTAAAGCCGCGCCGGCCGATGGCGCCCGGCAGTGAACTGATCGGTTTCCACGATCCAGCCGCTCTCCAACATTTCGCGCCGGAAGTTTCGTTTGTCGACCGGCGCACCCACCACAACCTCCATCGCATCCTGAAGTGCCGCCAGCGTGAAGGGCTCGGAGATCATGCGCGGAAGCAGGGGCTCGGTATGGATGCGCGACCGTAAAGCGGCGAGGGAGTCCGCAAGGATCGTTGCGTGATCGAACGCCAGGTCCGGAATTGCGTCCACCGAGTGCCAACCAATCGCGGCTGCGTCGGAGCCCGCTTTCGGATGGATGGCGTGCCGATGGACGCAGGCCAGATAGCCCACCGACACGACCCAGCCACGCGGATCACGGCCTGCGGCTGAGTAGATGCCAAACTGATGCAGCGGCGTGTGGGAAACTCCCGTTTCCTCCACCAGTTCACGCGCGGCACAGGCCTCGATCGTTTCACCCTCCTTCAGAAAGCCTCCCGGCAACGCCCAGGCTTCGCGGTACGGATCTTCCCCCCGCCGGATCAGGAGTGTGCCGAGCTTCCCCTCTGTGATCGCAAGCACGACGATATCGGTTGTGACCGCCGGGCGGGGGTAATCATATGTGTATCCATGTTTGTGTATTGACAACACGAACTCCCTTCATATAGATAGTGTCACGTTAACACCAAATCGGAGTTTCTGCCAACGATGACCAACGATGCGCCCCGCACCAGCCATACCCACCCCCTCCGCATCGCGGCGATCACTCCGGGGCCCGGGCTGGGGCGCATCGGCATCACGTTCTGTCCCGGCAAGAAGCAGCCCCATAGTTCGACCGGCCCCTGGGATCGCGACCTTGGCATCGATCTGGACGCCATCCAGGCCTGGGGCGCCAAGCTTGTGGTGACCCTCGTCGAGCAGGAGGAACTGGAGGACCTTCAGGTCGTGGCCATGGGCGAGGAGGTCGAGCGCCGCCACATGATGTGGCGCCACCTGCCCATCGTCGATGTGTCGACGCCAACGGAGGACTTTGAAACGCAGTGGGCGGTTGAGGGGGAAGGCGTCCGGACGCTGCTCCGCGACGGTTTCGACGTCGTGGTCCACTGCAAGGGCGGGCTCGGTCGGGCTGGCACCATCGCCGCGCGCCTCCTCATCGAGTTCGGTATGGCGGCCCAAGATGCCATCGCGGCGGTGCGGCAGGTACGCCCTGGCGCGATCGAGACGCGGGGGCAGGAACTCTACCTTGAACAGTTCGGCGCGGTGCCGGAGCGGCGACCCTCGTTGGACTATTCAAGTATGGAGGACCGCGCGGTCGGCGCCCTTCTTGGCCTGGCGGTGGGCGATGCGATCGGCACAACTCTGGAGTTCGCCCTCAGGGACGACGCCGCGCCCCTCCTGACGGACATGGTGGGCGGCGGTCCGTTCGGGCTGAAGCCGGGGGAATGGACGGATGACACGTCCATGGCGCTTGCCTTTGCCACCAGCCTTGCCAGCACCTCCGAGTTCGACCCCGTCGACCTCATGGAGCGTTTCGTCGCCTGGCACGAGCGCGGCCATTATTCGTCCAACGGCCGGTGTTTCGATATCGGAAACACCACCTTCGACGCACTCAGCACCTATCGCGCGACGGGTTCGGCCTTCGCCGGTTCCGATGATCCGATGTCCGCCGGCAACGGCTCCCTTATGCGACTGGCCCCCGTGGCGATCCGTTTTGCGGAAGACGATGATGCGCGGTCGGCCGTTGCGGCGGCTCAGAGCCGGACAACCCACGCCGCGGATGAGGCCGTCGACGCCTGTATGCTGTTCGCCGACCTGCTGGCTGACGCCATTCGTGGCGCAAGGCGCAGCGAGGTCCTTCGGCAGAGGGATGTCGCCATGTCCCCGGCGATCGCAGCGATCGCGAAGGGCGCATGGCGTTCGAAGAGGCGCGCCGACATCCGGGGTATAGGGTATGTGGTGAAGGCGCTCGAGGCGGCCCTCTGGTGTGTCGGAACGACCACAACATTCGCTGATGCAGTGCTGCGGGCAGCCAACCTGCGCGAGGATGCAGATACCACTGCGGCCATTACAGGCCAGCTGGCAGGAGCCCTCTATGGGGCTTCGGGAATCCCCGAGAAATGGCGCCGGCAGGTGGTGCAGGCCGAGGAGATCACGGGGCTTGCCGCCCGGCTGTTCACGCGGGGCTCTCGTGCCAGCCGCTTCCAGGCCGGCATCGTGCACGGCGGTTGAGGCAGCACGATGGATGCGGTGGTCTCTCTCGTCGCCCTGATTTACGTCATTTATGCCGCCTGGGTGGCTTATCCCCTGGTCCGCCGCCACATGATGGAGTGGTACCAGAGCAGCTCGTTCTTCTTCGAAGGGCGTTCGGTCACACAGGTTTTCATCAGCCAGCTCATGAACAGGCTGGGATGGGAGTGTTTCATTCTCTTTTGCGCGGCGGTCTTCGGGGCGGTCGGAGGATGGATCCTCGTGCTGAAGTGGCGCCATGACAAGGCGCAGTGGGATGGAGCCGGACGCCGACCTTTCCTCGATCCAGCCCAGGGGTTCGTCAGTCCCGATGGGTCGACGCCGGGCGACGAGCGCGTATACGGGCGACAGAGCGGCGCCGGAGGGCAGGCGCAGCGGGATGATCCCGGAAAATCGGCCGATCCTGGCCCTCATCCCCACCGGCTTGAAGACGGGGAGGAGGCGGAGCTTCGGTGCGATTTCGACGACGAGGTCATCGCCAGGTCGCTCGACCTCATCATGAAGTGGGGCGCCGGCGCATTCTTCATCTTCGCCTTCGACGAGTATGACGGGTTCTACATTCAGGCGCTGCACGAACCTGATGGCATCCTCCTCGAGATCATGGGGCCGACCTACGTCGCACTCGACGAGGACGTTTACCTGCGTCTCGTAGGCTTGGGCTTCCAGCTGGTGGACAAGAATTTGGAGCGACGCTTTTCCAGGCTCGATGCCTATACCGGTGTGCTTCGGAAGGCGATCCGTGAAGCGGCGGCCGTCGTTGTGCCGGGAGCCCGGCGTGTCAGCTGTACGTTTGCGCCGCGGTGATGTTGTGCAGCCATTAGCTGTGTACTATCGAAGTTTCAACGCCTTCGT
Organism: Phreatobacter oligotrophus; assembly: GCF_003046185.1. NCBI lineage: Bacteria > Pseudomonadati > Pseudomonadota > Alphaproteobacteria > Hyphomicrobiales > Phreatobacteraceae > Phreatobacter > Phreatobacter oligotrophus. The sequence continues at coordinate 6,907 of NZ_PZZL01000003.1, read as the reverse complement.
TAATCAATGATCTCCGCTGGCTCGATCAAATCCCGTGGCCGCAAAGTCGCCGCCAGTGCGCGCCGATGCCTATAGTGAGTTCTGGTGCAGCTTCGACCCATGCCGTTCCGTTTCGTCCATACCGCCGACCTCCATCTCGACTCGCCCCTAAAGTCGCTCGCGTTCCGCAATGTCGAGCTGGCTGATCTCGTCGGGAGTGCGAGCCGCATCGCGCTGCAGCGGATCGTGGACCTGTGTCTCGAGGAGCGCGTCGACGCGCTGATTATCGCCGGAGACCTCTACGACGGCGACCAGACATCCATGAAAACGGCTCGCTTTCTCGCGACGCAGATGGCGCGTCTGGACGATGCTGGCGTCAAGGTCTTCAAGGTGCGAGGCAACCATGATGCCGCCTCTCGCATCACTGCCGAGTTGGTGCTTCCGCCTTGCGTCACGGTCTTCGGCGGGCGCGGAGATTATGTGGAGCTTGGCTCGGCGGTGTGTCCAGTCGCGATCCACGGCGTCAGTTTCGCCAAACCCCAGGCCCCTGACAGCCTATTGCCGAAGTTCAAGGCGCCGCGGGAGGGCCTCACAAACATAGGCATCCTTCATACGAGCCTCGCCGGCGCTGCCGGCCATGACACCTACGCCCCCTGTAGCCTCGCCGATCTCGAGAGGTCGGGTTTCCGCTACTGGGCGCTTGGCCACATCCATGTGCGCAGTGAGTACATCGGGAATGCCCATGTGGTGATGCCCGGGATTCCGCAGGGCCGTGACATCAATGAGGCTGGCCGGAAGACCGTGTCGTTGGTGACCGTTGGTGACGACGGCGCCATCACCGTGGAGGAGCGGGCTGTGGGTACGGCCGAGTTCCAGAGGGTGACGGTTGATGTCGAGGGGCTTACGGAATGGACCAAGTTGGTGACCAACGTGAACACGGCCCTCGAGCAGGCGCGGGACGGCGTCGATGCAGAGCATGCGATCGTTCGGCTCCAGCTTCATGGCGCAACGCCTCTGCACTTCCGAATGCTGCGTGACCGGGACCTGCTTCTCGCGGAGGCTGAGAAAGCTGCAGAGCAGACGGGCCGCACCTGGATCGATCGGCTGATCGTGGAGGCCGGTCCAGTCCAGACGAGCGTTTCTGACGCGGCAGGTCCCTTGATTGAGCTCCAGGACCTTATGGGCCGAGCGCGCGGGGACCTGGAGATCCGTCAGGAAGTGGAAGAACTGGTTGCGGCCCTTGTAACTGACCTACCTCCAGAGCTTCGTGACCTGGCAGGCCATAGCGACGATGAGCGGTCTCGGTTTATCGATAAGCTTCTCGTGGAAGGGTCGAGTGAGGTTCTGGCAAAGCTCGCCGGTAGTCGCGGGGAGGCGGCTTGATGCGCCTTCGCCGGCTTGATCTCACGCGCTATGGGCATTTCACTGATCGCTCGATCGACTTCGGAGAAACGGCTGCCGGCGAGCCCGATTTTCACGTCATTTACGGGCTGAACGAGGCCGGCAAATCGACCTCTCTTGCTGCCTATCTCGATCTGCTGTTCGGCATCGAGGAGCGGTCCAGCTATGGCTTCCTTCACTCCTATCAGACGATGGAGGTTGGAGGCATCTTTGACCTTGCGGAGGGAAGGGCTGAACTGAGGCGGGCGAAGCAGCGGGCCAGTTCCCTTCGGCGAGCAAGTGGCGAGGTCGTGAGCGAAGCGATCTTCGGCGCGTCTCTCGCTGGCCTTTCCCGCGAGCAGTACCGGATGATGTTCTGCTTGGACGATGACACGCTTCAGGCAGGCGGTGAGGCGATCCTCGAGAGCAAAGGCGACGTGGGTCAGTTACTGTTCGCAGCAAGCTCCGGCCTTGCCGACCTGACACGTGGTCTGGCTGCAGTCGATGCCGCAGCCGATGGCTTGTTCAAGAAGCGGGCGAGCAGCACGACGATCGCTGAGCTGAAGCGGCAGCTTGCGGAGCTAAAGGCTGAGCGCGACCAGCTCGACACGCGCGCGTCCACCTTTGCCGCGTTGAAGACCCGCCGCGAGGAGGCCCATCGCGCCTATTCCGAACTCTCACGGGAACGCTCATCCCTTAGAGCGCGCGAGTCCGAGCTTCGGCGGAAGCTGCGTGCAATCCCACTCGTTCAACGGGCCGATCAGATCGAAAAACAGCTCGCGGACTTCAGCGGACTGGTCCGAATTCCCCCGGATCTGGCCAAAAGGATCGACACACTCAAGACCGATGAGGCGGCTCTGTGGTCGCGCATCGTGACCCTTTCGACCCAGGTGGAGGCAGCCGAAGCGCAGCTCACCGATTTGACGGTGGACGAGCAGATTATCGGACAGGCCGGTGCCATTCGGAACCTCGCCACGGCGATCGGTCGGTATGAGTCGGCAAGTAGCGACCTTCCGAAGCGCCGCGACACCTTGACGGAGCTGAAGGGCGACATCGCATCGCATATGCGGCAGCTCGGTCAGGGAGAAACGGTTCCGCCCAGGTCAGTGATCATCCCTCGTCCCGTGCTGAAGCGCCTGAAAGATCTCTCCAGCCAACACGGGCTGGTTCAGGCCGACATCGCAACAGCCAGTCGGGAGTTGGCTGCTGCTGCCGAAGCCGAAAGAGAGTTCGATCGAGAAACGCAGGGCAAGGTCGGCGACGTCGTCCAGCTGGACGATGGTGCGGTCGTTGGACTGAAACAAACGCTGGCCACCGTCAAAACGAATGAGGCAGCAACCCGGATCAAGGTCCTTTCTGAAAGCCTGACCCGCGAAGAGTCGAAGTTGAAGCGCCAAGCCCTGTCCTTGGGTCCGCTGGGGTCGGACATTGACGCCTTGCGGCGGTTTCAGGTCCCGACGCAGACCGAGTTCGAACGATGGTCGGCAGCTCTAAAGGATTTCGGGGCTCGGCGTGCGTCGCTGGCTGCCATTGAACTCGATCGCGCCCGCGAGCGCGCCGACAAACAGGCGAGGATCGAGGCGGTCAAGGAGCGCCTAGGGGCTGCAGATGACGACAAGGCAGCGTCTTTGCGGAATGAGCGGGACCACGCCCTCGCAATCCATCTCGAACGCCTCGATCGCGCCAGCGCCGATGCTTTTGTCGCTCGGCTGCGAGAGGACGACGCCATGGCGGAACTCCGCCTGTCGCGGGCAACCGATATAGCCCTGCTGCGCCGGCATCGAGAAGACCTTGCAGCTGCCGAGGCACTCTCTCTCAGCGAAGAGGCGGCTCTGGACCGTCTCAATCGCGAGGAAAAGAACGTCGCCAACGAGGTCCGAAGTAAGGCGCCGCCGAACCTCATGATTGGTGAGGGGGATCTGTCAGCGGCCGACGCCGTCGCTCGCTTGCGGGCATGGGTGGAGCTCCGGAAGGCTGTTCTCGAGCTCGACGAGACCATCGCCAGCCTTACGGCAGAGCGGAGGCAGCTAGCGGATGAGATTGAAGCCCTTCGCGGTATGCTGCAGACGCGACTCGAGCGAGCGAGCATTGCCGTTGTCGACCATGACCTCGACGCCCTGGCGGCTCTTGCGGAGCATGCTCTGCAGCGATCGGCAGAGGCCGCCCGCAATGCCGAAGAGGCTGCCGAGAGAGCTGGTTCGCTGGCACTTGCCCGGGCCAAGCGTGAGGAGGCTTTGAGCGTAGCCGAGGCTAAGTTCTTGGCGTGGCAAACCCTGTGGTCCGATGCGATCGGACAGACCTGGATCGCACCCTCACAGACCCCTCCGGACGAAGTCGTGGAGATGTTGGACCACGTCGAGGCCATCGATCGCCTCTTGGAGCAGGTCAATGGGCTCGTCCACCGGATTGAAGCCATGGAGCAAGACAGGAGCGAGGTGGTTACGTCACTCGGGGCAATCCTGCTGGCCCTTGAGCGAGAGGATCCGCGCCTAGACCCCGTTGCCGCTGCGAAGCACCTTGTCCAGTCGCTCGAGGAGGCCCTTAAAGGCCAAGCTACCAGCAACGCACACCGGCAAGCGCTAAAGACGCTTCAGCGCGATCTCGTGACGGCCGAGGGCAAGCGCGATGCGCTGCGGAGGGACGTGGACGCGGTGCTAGTTGGCCTCGGTGCGTCTTCCCTGCTTGAGGCCGCGGAGCTCGTGGGTCGCAGCGCTGTGCGCGACCGGCTGGAGGACGACTTAAAGCAGGTGACCGAGGCCTGTCAGAGCGACGTGCAGGTTACGACCATCGACGAGGCTCGCCAGCTGGTCATTGGCGAACAACCCGTCACCATCCAGTCGGATCTCGATGAGCTCGACTCCAAGCTCAAGCTTCTGGACGAGCGCGTAGAGGAAGCCTTTTCCAGCCTTCGCCAGGCCGATCGTGAAATCGAGGGCGTTGGCGGCGACGATGCCGTCGCCAAACTCGATCTGAAGAGGCGTACCGTCCTCCTGGAGCTTGAAGAAGCGGTACTCCGCTATGCCCGGCTCAGGGCCGGGTCCCTGGTCGCCTCGCACGCCATCAGGTCCTACCGGGATGCCCATCGCAGCGGAATGATGTCTCGGGCCGCAGAAGCGTTCGCGGCCATCACTCGTGGGGCATATCCTTCCCTGTCGACCCGGCCAGAAAAGGACCGGGAGGTTCTGATTGGGACACACAGAAGAGGCGCCTCACTACGCGCGGCGGAAATGTCGAAGGGCACCCGGTTCCAGCTCTATTTGGCGCTGAGGCTGGCCGCCTACCACGAGGCAGCCGCGGTACGGCCCCCTGTCCCCTTCATTGCCGATGACATCATGGAAACGTTCGACGAGCCACGCTCGGAGGCGGTAATGCGCCTCTTGGGAGAGGCGTCCCGGCGGGGGCAGGTGATCTATTTGACCCACCATCGGCACCTTTGCGACATCGCCTACGCGCAGGTGCCTGGGGTCAAGCTTCACGAGTTGTAGCGTCGTTTACAGCCAGGCGGGTTACCGGAGTCCTGGGCTCAGCCATTCTGCATTCCGTCCTAATGGTTTTGCGCGCAACGGCGTCGCACGTGATCAGATTGCCGCACATGCGACGCCGGGTCTTCGTAGAGCGTCTTCAAAAAGCTGATCGGAGACCGCAGAGCTATCGGCTATGGCTCCGCAGTAGCTTTTCCAACTCATCACGAAGGTCGTTGCTGGCGGCAGCCTTCATTCCCTCAACAATCTGACGCTGCCGTTCGGGATCCACTGATCCATAATGATGCAGGGTCGTGAGCAGACCTGTGTGGCCCATGTTCTGGCTCCAGGCCTTCATCTGTTCAGGTGTCCGCGCTCGCTCGAGCCCTAGTCGCGCAACAGCATGACGGAATGCGTGAGGATTGAAGTACGGCAATCCAGCCGCCTTGCAGGCCTCCTCAAGGATCCGGCGAATAGGGATGCCGCTTCGCCAAGGGTCCCGGTCGACACCAGCTTGAACAAACACGAGATCGGGCCCCATAGCCGTCGCGGTTTTGGGGAACAGCGGGTCGTCGGGGCCCCATCCCATGTCGACCGTGAGCACGCGGACCCACTCTTCCAGTGCCGGGAACGCGTCACCATCGATGGGGATCAGATAGGTCTCGATAGTCTTTGCGAACTTGGTCTTGACCTCTCTCGGATCCTGGACGAGCAGCCGACGGGTCAGATCAAGGTGCTTGATGCGGAGGGAGGCGACTGCGCCGACTCTTGCACCGGTCAGGATCAGGACCGCCACAATCGCCCTGTTGCGCTTGTCGACCAGGCTCTCTGAGGGCATCGCTGCGAGCAGCCGTTCAACGTCCTGAATGCTCGGTGGGGTTCGCCGGTTGACCACTTTCGCGATGCTCTGGTCCCTTCGGCTGAGACGGAAGTAGTCGGCGTCAGACGCGCGTATGCGGGTCCGGTAGCCCGGTTGTTCCGCCAGCCACCGGAAAAACCGCTGAAGGCCATGCACAGCCCGTTGCTGGCTCACCTTACTCAGAGGTTCACCGGTCTTTCGGCTAATCCGCTGCGCCAGATGCGCCTTGTAGGCGATCGCGTCGGCGCTCCTGAATTCGCCAAAGCAGTTCCGGTTACGGAACGCTTCGAAGTCGTCGATGGTGGCCATGGCGTGCCTCACCGCCTCGTCTCCGAAGCCCTCGGCCTCCTTCAGGAATGTCGCATGCTGGCGCTTCAGTCGCTCGTTCTTGGCGTTGTACGGGGCGACCTGGCCCGCGCCCCTTTTCTTTGACAGGCTACGATGCGTGGATTGGTACGACATGATCCCAACTCACTCTTCGATGCGTGTTGCGGCAAAGGTTGCGGTCAGGGCCTCTACCTGTGCCGCGCCTGTTATGCGGTACACCATGCGTTCGCAGCTGGGGCAGATACCGACCAGCTGCCCTCTTCGGGGCGTGATGGGCCTGTACTCCACCATGCCGCCGGCCGGGGCCTTCGGCGCCTGACACGGGATGCAGTAGATCGTCCCTGGCAGACAGGGGCGCTTTGTGCGTTTGCGCTGAGCGATGAGAAAGGCGCGGACGTCCTCACCGCGGAAGTACATTTTGAATCGGTCGTCGATCGGTGTCAGTCCCATCCGCACCCATTTGCGGACGGTGTGGTAGTGCACACCAAGCGCCGCCGAGAGCTCGACGATCGAGTAGGTCGTGTAGTTGCGGGCGAGATTGGGATTGGGAATGCGCATGGTGCCCATCGCTCAACCCTCCCGGCCGGCATCAGAGGTCGAGCGGCGAGGGCGCCCGATCCGTGCCTGCGCCCAGGCATCAAGATCGGCCGGTGCATAAAGCGGCGTGCGGCCGGCCTTGTGGAACAGGGGGCCGCCGCCAACGACAGCGAGCTTGGCGAGCCACTGCGGCGAACAGGGAAAGCCGAAGCTCGTCTGCACGTAAGATGCTGCGTCCGCGCGCCGCAGATAGCGCAGAACGTGACCGTGTGTGAATCGGCACGCAATATTGACCCCCTGAGAGAGGGGATCGGCGTTCAATTTTGACCCCTTTGGCCCATGAGCTTCGCCGTTCTTTTTGAGC